>DATBFY010000402.1:0-6386 GCA_036558265.1 Tepidisphaeraceae bacterium
TCTTCCATCCTCCATCTTCCATCTTCTCTTTGGTTCGCACGGGGAACAGGGTCAGGAGGGCGGGCAGGAACGTATAGCCGGCCAGGAGGCAGAGGATCAGGCCGCCGCCGGCGATCAGGCCCAGATCGGCGGCGCCTTCGAAATCGGTGAAGAGGGAGACGAGGAATGCGCCGGCGGCGCCCAGGCAGGCGGTGTTGATCGGCGGGCCGACCTGGCGGAAGACGGCGACCCAGATGGTGCGCGGGTCGCGGCGGCGGGTGGCTTCGGCGCGGTAGCGCGAGAGGACCTGGACCAGGTAATCCATGCCGATGCCGATCAGGGCGAGCAGGAAGACGATCGAGAGGAGGTTCAGCTCGCCCAGGGTCAGCGTGGCCCAGCCGAAGGTCCAGGCGATCCCGACGCCCAGGGCCAACTCGGCGGCGAGCGCGAGCCAGAGCGAGCGGAGCAGGACGACGATGCCGATGAAGACAGCGGTCAGGGCCACGACCTCGGCGCGGTGACTGTCCTGGTCGGTCGTGCGCATCTCGTCGGCGTTGAGGGCGGGTCGGCCGGTGACGCCGGCAATGAACTCCGGGTAGGCCGGCATCGCCTCGCGGACGGCGGCGCGCATGGCCTCGACCGACTCCGAGGCGGCGGTCAGGGAGGCGAAATCGACGCGGGGATAGACGCGAATCAGCAGGACGTGATGAGAGCGGTCGGTCTCGTCGGGGAGGTAGTAGTAACCCAGCGCATAGGGGTCGGAGGCGTCGAGGGAGGCCAGGTCGGGCAGGTTGACGGCCTGGCTGGACTGGGTCGCCGGGGCGTTGAGCGTGCGGGTCCAGGATCGGGCGAGCAGCGCCGTGAAGCGCGCTTCGTCGTCGGCGGGGGGGCGAAAGGTGAGCCCGGCGAGAAACTGATCGAGGGGCGTGGGCCCGAGCAGCGCGGTCAGGCGGCTGGGCCGTTCGGCGAAGAGGCGCACGAGCGGAATGAATCGGGTTCGCACCTCCTCAACGGCCTTGCGCACCTGTGCGGTTTCCTCGAACAACAAGGCCTGTTGACCGAGTTGGTCCAGGGGGATCCTGGCGTCCACCGAGTGGACGTATTGGGTCAGGGCGGAGAGTCGTTTGGCGATCGCGTCGGCGGCGCCGGTCCATCGGGTAATGGGGACTGACTTTTCGTCTCCCCGGGCGCGGATGAGGACGTAGGCGGCCTCGTTCTCGGGGAACTTGCGGTCGAATTCCAGAAAGTCGCGGAAGAAGGGGACGTCTTCGGAGAAGAGCTTGTTCTGATCCGAGGAGATGTCCAGTCGCCAGACCGCCAAGGCGACCGACACGCCCGCCAGCAGCAATGTGACGGCGAGGGTGAGGCGCGGGTGGGTGACGACCAGGAGTACGAATCGCAGGATGGGGTGGTGCCGACGTGCCATGTGGCTCAGGCGAACATCGTCCGCTTGGCGAGCCCGCTGACCGTGTCCCACGCCGCTCCGGGGAACCGCTCGGTGTCGGCAAGCACGTCCTTCATGGCCGAGAGGAAGACGTCGAGGTCATCCTTCGTGATCGTGATCGGCGGGAGGAACTTGATGACCTCGGTGTGGTACCCGGCCACCTGCGCCAGGATGTGGTGCTTCTGGAGCAGCGGGATGATGATCATCTGTCCGAAGACGCCGAAGTTCAGCTTGTGGAGCATGTCCCAGGCCATCTTGAGCTTGAAACTGTCCTTGGGGCGGGCGAAGTCGATGGCGAACATGAGGCCCTTGCCGCGGACGTCAGAGACGAACGGGCAATCCTTGGAAAGCTCGCGGAGCTTGGTGATGACGTATTGGCCCAAGGTCGCGGCGTTCTCGCAGAGCTTGTCTTCTTCAATCACGTGCAGGGTCGCCAGGGCGGCGGCCATGGCCAGGTCGTTCTGACCGAAGGTGTTGGAGTGGACGACGCAGCGTTCCATGGAGTTGAAGACGCAGTCCATGATCTTCGGTCGGGTGATGACCGCGCCGACGGGGACGTAGCCGCCCGAGAGGGCCTTGGCGGTGCAGACGATGTCGGGCTCGACGCTTGGCCAGTGCTGGAAGCAGAACCACTTGCCGGTGCGTCCCAGGCCCGACTGCACCTCGTCGATGACCAGGAGGGTGCCATATTTGTTGCACAGGCGCTGGGCTTCGGCAAGGTAGCCGTCGGCGACGACCTCGCAGGACTTGCCCTGGACGGGTTCGACGACGAAGGCGGCGGCGCGTTTGCTGCTGAGGGCGGCTTCGAGGGCGGGCAGGTCGTTGAAGGGGATCCTGCGCGTGCCGGGGAGCAGGTCGCCGAAGCGCTCGCGGAAGAAGTCGGCGCCGTTGAGGGAGAGCGAGCCGGTGGTCAGGCCGTGGAACGCGTGGTCGCAGTAGACGATCTCGCCGCGGTTGGTGGCGCAGCGGGCGAATTTGATGGCGGTTTCGATGGTTTCGGTACCGCTATTGCAGAAGAAGACGCGGGTGAGGGCGGGGTGGGTGATCTGGCAGAGCTTTTCGGCGACCAGGCCGGACAATAGGGAGCAGTCCATTCGCACGAGGTTAGGTGAATCGGTCGCGATCAGTTGCTGGAGGATGGCTTTGACTTTGGGGTGATTGCGACCCAGGGCGAAGACGCCCCATCCGGTGAGCAGGTCGAGGTACTTGTTGCCGCTGGCGTCCCAGAGATAGCACCCCTCGCCACGGACATAGCTCTTGTCGAAGCCGATGGCCTTCAACATCTTGACGAAGACAGGGTTGACGTGCTGTCGGTGAAGTTCGTACTGGCGGCCTTGCTGGAGTTGAAGCCAGGCCATGAAATTCTCGTGCATGGGGGGCGGATTATAGCGGACGGGGCGAATATCCGCCCTGTGGGGGAGGCCCTTTTGCCATCACGGGTTGCGTCAAGCGCAGCGATAGTTGCCGAGATTGGCAAAGGCGTGGTAAGTTTCCCGTTGCTTACACACACCAACGGGATGGAGGAATCTCCGCTGGTGGCGCAATGATGCGCACGGATTGCGCAGGATTTACAGCAGGTCATGTGAAGTGGTTGTGAAGACTTCAGCCAGCGTCGGAGTTTCCGCAAAGTCACACCGGGCTCAAGTGGTGCGGGTGGACGTTTCCACCCCGACGCGGGTGCGCGTCGATCAACCGCTGGAGCGCGCCAAGGCGGCGCTGGTCGACAAGCAGCATCCGGACGGGTACTGGGTGGGCGAGCTCCAGGGGGACAGCATCCTGGAATCGGAATACATCCTGCTCAAGTTCATCCTGGAGCAGGACGACGACCCGGAACTGCCGCGGATCGCGAACTACCTGCGATCCCTGCAACAGGCGGATGGGGGATGGAACATGTATCCGGGGGGCGCCGCGGACCTTTCGGGGACGGTTAAGGCCTACTTCGCGCTGAAACTGGTCGGAGACGACCCGGATTCACCCCACATGGTGGCTGCGCGGGACTGCGTCAAGCGGTTGGGGGGGGCCGAGCGGTGCAACAGTTTTTCGAGCTTCTACCTCGCTGCCCTGGGTCAGGTGAGTTACGACGCGTGCCCGGCCATCCCGCCGGAGATCGTGCTGCTGCCGCAGTGGTTGTACTTCAACCTGTACGCAGTGTCGGCGTGGACGCGGACGATGATTCTGCCCCTGGCGATCGTCAGCACGCTGCGGCCGGTGCGCAAACTCCCGCCGGAGAAGGGGATCGCCGAGCTGTTCACGCAGAACTTCCGCGAGGCGGGAGGGTTGGGGCTGCCGCGGAGCTGGCGCGAGCTGTTCATGGTGTTCGATCGATTGCTCAAGCTCTATCACCTTCGGCCGATCGACGGGCTGCGGCAGAAGGCGATCAAGGAAGCGGAGCGATGGCTCCTGGATCACCTGGAGGACACGGACGGGCTGGGCGCGATCTTCCCGCCGATGGTTTACATCCTGATCGCGTTCAAGACGCTGGGGTACGCGGATGACGACCCGCGCGTGCTGGCGGCGCACCAGCACCTGAGGGACCTGTTCATCCGGGAGGGGGATTCGATCCGGATCCAGCCGTGCCACTCGCCGGTGTGGGACACCGGGCTGGCGCTGCACGGGCTTGCGGAGGCGGAGCTGGCGCCGGAGTCGGCGGCGGCGAAGCGGGCGACGGCGTGGTTGCTGTCGAAGGAATGCCGGGTGGCGTCGGACTGGCGGCGGAACTGCCCGGACGTGGAACCATCGGGCTGGTACTTCGAGTTCCAGAACCCGCACTACCCGGATGTGGACGACACGGCGATGGTGTCGATGGCGCTGAAGCGCGCGGGTGGCGAGGCGGCTTCAGCGGCCGTGACCCGCGGCATCAACTGGCTGCTGGCGATGCAGAACGACGACGGGGGGTGGGCGGCGTTTGACCGGACGCGCAACCGCGAGATCCTCGAACACGTGCCGTTCGCGGATCACAACGCGATGCAGGACCCGTCGTGCCCGGACATCACGGGACGGGTGCTGGAGTGCCTGGGACATAACGGGTTCAAAGCGGATCACCCGGTGTGCCGGCGGGCCATCGCGTTTATCCGGTCCAGGCAAGAGGCGGAAGGCTGCTGGTTTGGGCGGTGGGGCGTCAACTACATCTACGGCACGTGGCAGGTGCTGGTGGGATTGCGATCGATCGAGCTGGACATGAGCGCTTCGTGGGTGCGGCAGGCGGCGGATTGGCTGCGCAACTGCCAGAAACCTGATGGGAGCTGGGGGGAAACGTGCGACACGTACGAGGATCCCTCACTGAAAGGAACGGGACACGCGACGCCGTCGCAGACGGCATGGGGCGCGATGGGGGTGATGGCGGTGGCGGGGCCGGACGATCCGGCCGTTCAACGCGCGATGGCGTGGCTTTGCGAGAACCAGTCGGACGACGGCGCGTGGGAGGAGCACTTCTACACGGGTACGGGGTTCCCGCGCGTGTTCTATCTCAAGTACCACCTGTACCGACATTATTTTCCGCTAACGGCACTGGCGAGATACCGACGGATGACGGCACAATAGGGTGCGCGGCGACGTCAGCACTGAAGGGCCCGAACGTGCGCGAGCGCCGCGTCACCGGACCCAAGAGCCGCGCGAATGGCGTCCCAATTTGTTCAGAAGTTCATCACCTCCCACGGGTCGGTTGTCAGCGCCACGCGCGAGCAGGTGGAAGCGTGTCCGGCATGGCGCGCGGCGTTCGCCGATCACCGACAGGATCACCGCTACTACCGGATCGTCGAGGACACGATTCGCGAGGGGTTCGAATATCGCTACCTGGTGATCGAGGACGCGGCCGGGACGGCGCGCGCGGTGCAGCCGTATTTCCTGGTGGATCAGGATCTCCTGGGCGGCGCGGCGGCTTCGCTGCGCGGCGTGGTGGCGCCGCTGCGACGGTTGTACCCGCGGCTCTTTCACATGCGGACGATGATGGTGGGGTGCGCCGCGGGCGAAGGACATCTTGACGGGGATCACAACGGCAAGGCGACGTGGGTCGCGGCGTGCCTGCATGGGGCGCTGCGGAGGTGCGCCAGGTCGCACGGCGCTTCGCTGATCGTGATGAAGGAGTTCGGGTCGGCTTACCGGGGCGCGATGGCGTGCATGTCGAACGACGGTTACGCGCGGTTGCCGAGCTTTCCGATGACCCGGCTGCGGATCGACGGATATGAGGACTTCGAGTCGTACGTGTCGGGGTTGAGCAGGAATGCGCGCAAGAGCCTGCGCCGGAACTTACGACGGGCGGAGGCGGGCGGACCGATCGAGATGCAGGTGGTGGACGACGTGACGCCGTGGATCGACGAGGTCTACCCGTTATACCTGCAGGTGTTCGAGCGGGCGGCGCTGCGGTTCGAGAAGCTGACGAAGGCGTACATGTGCCGGCTGGGGCGGGAGATGCCGGAGCAGGTGCGGTTCTTCATCTGGCGACGGGAGGGTCGGGCGATCGCGTTCGCGCTGACGATGGTCAAGGGGGATACGCTGCACGACCTTTACCTGGGGATGGACTATCCGCTGGCATTGGAACTGCACCTGTACTTCTACACGTTTCGGGACGTGCTGAAGTGGGCGATGGGCGAGGGGCTGCGGTGGTACTGCAGCACATCGCTCGGATATGATCCGAAGCTGCGGCTGGGGTGCGAACTGGCGCCTTTGGACCTGTACGTGAGGCATCGCTCATCGGTGGCGAATTTTTTCATGAAGCGGATCCTGCCCTGGCTCGAGCCGACGCGACATGAGAAGTCGCTGCGCGGGTTTTCGAATTATCACGAGCTGTGGGGGGACGATGTCGGGCGTTGAGGGGCGGGCGGAGACCCCGGGCGCGCCGGGAACCCTGTGGGGCGCCGCAGCGCGAAGCAGGCCCGCGGGAATTGGGAGCCCATATGTGCAGATCGGGGTGGGGGCGGTGCTGGTGACCGTGTCGGAATTGATGCTGAAAAGGGGGGCGATGTCG
>DATBFY010000403.1:0-8008 GCA_036558265.1 Tepidisphaeraceae bacterium
TTGGTGGTTGCGGTAGTCGAGTAGCAAATGGACCCTGTCGGGAGCAAGGCCGAGCGCGTCAAGAGAGGCATGTATCTGGTGCCGGCGCTGCAGTTCGGATGGCGAGACGCGGAGCATACATCCCCTCTTGTCGGCAGCCACCACGGATCGAATCGCGGCTAAGGTGTCGGTGTCATACGAGAGACGTGCTACGGGGATGGCTTGTAATCCACAAGCCCGGATGATCTTGAACGATCCGGTGACTACGGCGGACGGATTGCTGACGGCGCGGTCGATCCAGGTCGTGTCAAAGAAAAATGGTTGGCCCGTTCCCCACTCTAAAGTGAGTTCGTTGCAAATATCCTCAACATGGCCGCGCAGGGTCTTTGGGGGTGCTGGTGGACGTGGCTTCTTGGCCTTTGAGGGACGGGGTCTCTTCGGCGGTTTCCGGGGCGCGTGTAGTTCTAGCAGTGGCGTGAGGTGTGTTCGGGATGGAGGGGGAACATGTGAAAGGGACCATCGCTCGCCCTCTTTGGTCTTCAAGATCGGCACGTAATGTTTGTGGTCAAACATCCGGCCAGCGTACTGATCCTTAGCAACCGAGGCAATAACCTATTCCGGCGAGTTGATATATTTGACTGCCATTTATTTTGCGCCTTTAGGCCAACCCCGGCGGGTTCGGCATGGTCAGGGAGCGGTCGATTAACTCTTCAAACGTGCCGGGGATCGTGTCGGGCTTGGGCTTGGCGGGGCGCTTGCTCTTTGTCGTCTGCGGGGGCGGGGCTTGGGCATGGGGGGATTGTACCGGATTCACGGCGCATTGTGCGGCCGGACGACAAAGGATAAGCTTCCCCCAAGCGTCTGGGGGCGCCTTCGGGTTGGTCGCGACAGGAGAGAGCAATGGGCGAGTCCGCTGTCCAGCCATGGCAAGTCGTGGTCGTGGGGAGATGGAACCGATCCATCCTGACGCCCATAGAAATATCGCGCCGGCTGTTGCGGATTCCTGAGAACACCAAGCTTAAGGTAGAGATTCCTCTCAACGTAGTTGGTCCACCTCGGGTTTGGGGGGACGGAATCGCAATCGTGGTGGACGATGACCGGCTTGTAGTCCAAATAGAACGGGGCGATTACCCAGCACTTGGGCGCGGTATGGAAGCGGCGGCTACCGCGATCACGTTCTTGGAGCGAACCCCCTATACCGCTGTGGGCCTCACCTTGTATTTCGATCTTGCCGCGCTTGGATCGCCCACGGCCACCAACCACCGCTGGGATGAGTTGCTCGCGAACGGGGGCTACGAAATCACAGGACACCTATCTGGCCGAACGTTGAAATGGCGGGAGGGGCAAATACTTATCCAAACCCATAGGAAAGAAGGAACTGACGGAAACGCAATGGTCAACTTCGAGCGGCGGTCCGAACTTCACACTGACTTGGTGGAGTGGCTAAAAATTCCGGTCGATGAAATTCGACAGGAATGCGATAGGATGCTTGAATTTGTCAGAGAGGGCGGTGTGTCATGAACAATTGCTGGGGAAATGTGCTTACGCGAGAGCAGGTCGAAGATTACATGAAGGCTGAAGGCGTACCTCAACCATCGCGCATCGGCGCGGTAACTGGCGTTGCAAGCCTCACTGCCGAAAGTGCCTTTGGTTACGCGGTCGCTACAGAGTACATCGTCGCCACATCGACTGAAGACGTGGAAATCGAGGCCACAGTCGAGTCGCTAAAGCGCGCGATCCTGAAAGAACTGGGCGATGGAATTCAAGGGTTTTCAACGGAAAATTTCATGCCAGTAGATGCGGGAGCGTTTGCTGGCTACGTAGTTCTCGTCGTGAGGGTTGGTAACGTGTCGCGCGAGCGACGCCGCGCGGTGAGGGCACGGGTATCTCGTCTCATCTCGGGTTCTCATTCACAGGCGGTGCGCGATCGGGTTGTATTGAACTTCCGATGAACCATGCCCGACTTCGAATCCCGAGAGTTCGTAGATGTCGCGGAAGACATCATGACGAGCAAGTCGGGCGAAAATCAGGCTTATCTCAGAACCGTTGTTGGGCGAAGCTACTATGGGGCCTACGGTAAGTTGCGACGCGCGCTGATCTTGACGGGGCCAAATAGGTTCGGCGATGGTGGCCTACATCGACCGCTCATCAACGTCTGCAACGAGCCTGGTAATCCGCAACTTCATGACTTGGGTGATAGGCTTAAGACGCTACACGCGCTTAGGAGTCGTGCCGATTACCAATTCAATCCGGCGTTGAACATCACGCTGGTTGAAGCCCAGGATTCAATTGAGCTTGCTAAGGAAGCTCTAGAAATGATCGATAAGCTGTTTCCGGGCGACTTGGCCTGCATCAACCGGTGTCTTGGGAAAAAGAAGAAATGATCCCGATTAATCGAACAGTGATTCCTTCCACACCACCGGCTCGGTCCCCGTCGGCATGACCTCTTCCGGCGTGGCGGGCGTCGCGCCCTTGTGTGCCCGGTACATCAGGCGCTTACCTTCGGCGGCGCGGATCGCGGCAACGGTGCGGTCGCCGTCGTTCATGTGGCGGTGGTTGTAGCGGAATGGCTCCGCAATCGCGTCGCCTTCAAAGAGAGAAGAAAGGGTATGCGACACTTTTTCGGAAATCCCCAAGCTGGCACGCGGCGATCATCCCTTTAGAAACAGAGTGCTAGAAGAAGGACAGTTTTTGCCAAAAGCCCAATGAATCAGCGTCGTGGAGAATACAGCCGCACGATCCCCAATACCGTGGTACGCGCATCGGCGGGAAGCGTCGGCCAAACGGTGATCAGGGTGGCGAGCGCCGGGTCCTGCTCTGGCGCAGTTCTGGCGCAGACATTTGGTAATCCGCCGTTTTGTTGGGGATTCTTAACGTCGCCCCCGGACTGTCGATCCGGTGGTTGCGGGTTCGAGTCCCGTCGCCCTCGCTTACAGAACCCCGATTCCGCCAGGAAATCGGGGATTTTTGTTGCGCGCTCAACGGGTCGCGCCATGAGACGGCTTGACATCTTCGGCTTCTCACACGCGCAGCGAACGCGGCCGCGCGAGGGCGCGCCTCAAGCGTCGCGAATCTCGTAGTCGAACGTCGCCCGTTCAATTTCCACCGACGCCATCTCGTCGATGAGGTGCCTGTATTCGCTGAGCAGCGCGAGCACGGCCTGCTCGATCTCGTCGGCCAGGACGCCCGCGATCGGGCCGACGTCGTTGCGGATTTCGACGACGAAAGATCCCAGCGCGGTGCCGATCCGCACCAACGTTCCACTCTTATCCGCCATGAACACATGCTCCTCGCCGTCGTCGGCCACTCTGATCGAGACGGCAGGCGACTTTATGGATTCCGACGGAGGTTGCACGTCCCGAACCGATGCAAACGTCAGATTGTTGCTTGGGCGAGTGAGGGTGGCCACACAACGTGTCCTGGTAGACCACTTGATCGTGATGCGGAATAAAAGGGTCGCCCGCGATGTTCGTGTGCAAGGGCTCTGGATGAGCCTCCAACCGTTTGACCGAAAGGCATTGGCTGCGATGAATCCAAACAAAGCACTCTGGGAAACGGGCGACTTTACGCGCATCGCGCAGACCATGAGGCAAAGCGCGGACGCCCTGGTCCAGACATTTGGCATCACCAAAGGGCTCAAGGTCCTGGATCTCGGGTGCGGCGACGGAACGACCGCGTTGCCCAGCGCGAAACTCGGCGCCCAGGTGCTCGGCGTCGATATCGCAAGCAACCTCGTTCAAGCCGCCAACAGGCGCGCGAAGGAACAGGGGCTGGCGAACTGCCGTTTTCAGGAGGGCGATGCGTGCAACCTGCACGAACTGAACGATCAGGCGTTCGATCTGGTCGTGAGCATCTTCGGGGCGATGTTTGCGCCAAGGCCGTTTGACGTCGCCAAAGAAATGGTGCGCGTGACCCGGCCCGGCGGTCGAATCATCATGGGGAACTGGATTCCCGGTGATCCAACCCTGGTGGCGCAAATCCTGAAGATCAGTTCCTCATACACACCGCCGCCGCCGGAGGGCTTCATCAGCCCCATGACGTGGGGCGTCGAGAGCAGCGTCGAAGAGCGATTCGCCGCCGCGGGCGTTCCAAAACAGAAGATATCCTTCGTCAGAGACACGTACACGTTCAACCTTCCCGCACCTCCCGCACAATTCGTCGACGCGTTCAGAAAGTACTACGGCCCGACCATGAGTGCATTCGACGCCGCCGAAAAGAACGGTCGGGCGGCCGATCTTCAGAAGGAGCTGGAAGTCCTGTTCACCAGCCAAAACAGGAGCCCGGACAGCAACGCCACCTCCATTCCCGCAACGTTCTTGCGAGTTACCGTGGCGCGCTGAACGGCACGCTGCAGTCCTCGTGGCGCCGCCCCCAATGGTCCGTTTAAAATCCCCAGAAATATCTTGACACGATATATCGTACGGCGATATATTTGGGGGATGTCGTCCGCAATGGTTCCGAATCCGACGGAGTTCCAGATCCTGCTCGCGCTGGCGGCCGGCGAACTGCACGGATACGGCATCATGCAGGAGGTCGAGCGTGCCTCCGGCGGGACCGCGCGGCTCGGGCCCGGCACGTTGTACGGCGCGATCAAGCGGATGCTCCGCGCCGGCTGGGTCGAACAGACGCCCGTGGGACCGGCCGGCGGCGCTGACGAGGACGCCGCCGCCGTCGATCCGCGGCGGCGGTGTAACTATCGGCTGACCCGGGCGGGTCGCAAGGCCGCGGCGGATGCCGCCCGGCGACTTGCGGACCTGGTGTCGGCCGCGGCGCAGCGCGGGCTGATCTCGATGTAACGCGTGGGAGGCGTCCATGTTCGGTCCAGTGTCACACGATGATGTCGAGGTGCTCCGCCGAGCGTCGCGGCGCTATGCGGGGCTCTTGCGGCTGTATCCGGCGGATTTCCGGCGCGCGCATGGCGATGAGATGCTCGAGGCGTTCGAGGCGATGGCTGCCGAGGCGTTGCGATCCGGGCCGGGAGCGTTGCGGGCGGTCTGGGGGCGTGTGCTGTCGGAACTGGGGCCGACGGTGCTGCAGGAGCACTGGGACCGGGTGGCTGGGGCCCCTGGCCGGTCGGCGCGGGTCGTTTTCGCCTGTCTGGCGCCGCTGGTGCCCTATTGCTTTCTGGCGCAGTTCGCGCCGGGTTGGCCGGAGGCGTTCCTAATCACGGCCTGGCTCGTCGGGACGTGCGCGGGTCTCGTGGCGTCGGGTGGGCGGGGCCGGCCGTGTCATGCGCGGGCGTTCGCGGGGGCGGCAGCGTCGCTGGCGTTCGCGTTCTGCGTGCTGGCCGTGTTGCGGCCGCCGGTCTCCGCGGGGGCGGTGTGGGGGATCCTGCTGTTGTCGACCGCGGGCGGCGTGCTGGCGCTGGCGGTATCGGTCGTGGTGCGGATGGCGCTGGAGGGGGTTGGGTCGAAGGGGCGTTGTCCGCAATTTGCATATTAGAGTGGAACCTCGGGATGATCCCGGGGCCTGGCAGCAAACCTTGCGACTCGTGAATTGACGTCGTAGCGGCGCGCGCGCGCTCATCGCGCGCGGGGAGGTCCTATGGGCATGCGATCGACAACTCGCCATGTCGGGATGACGCTGGTGGAGCTGCTGGTGGTGATCGCGATCATCGCGTTGCTGATGGCGATCCTGATGCCGGTGGTGCGCGGTGTGCGCCGCGCCGGGCGCGCGACGGCGTGCCTGGCGACGCTGCACGACTGGGGCAACGCGTACCAGGCGTACGTGTCGGCCAACCGCGGCCACTCGCTTTCGAGCGGGCCCTACCCCACCCGGCTGGACCTGGGCATGCCGCAGGTGTGGTGGGAGCTGCTGCGGCCGCATCATCCGGAGGTGACCCGGAGCCTGCTCTGCCCCGAGGCCACCGAGGGCGCCAACGGGGCGCCGACCAGCGCCTTTCAGCCGTGGGGCCCGGAATACTTGTGGGATTCACCGGGCAAGGTGCGCGGATCGTACATCGGCAGTTACGGCATCAACGATCACCTGCTGGAGTGGCTGCCCCAGCCCGGCGAGCCGCCGCCGCCGTCGTTCTTCCCGCGGCAGGAGCCCAGCCGGATCCCCCTGATCTTCGATTGCGCCGCCTGGCACCTGTACGCCGCCAACGAGAACCCGCCGACGCTCTACCTTCGCGGCGCGCCGCTGTGGGGGATCACGCTGGCGGCGCTGGAGCGGCACTGGGCGGGGACGCAGATCGTGTTCGTGGACGGGCACGCGGACTACGTGCCGACCGCGGAGCTGTGGAAGCTGCGGTGGTCGTCGGATTTCATCCCGCGGGACGTGCAGGTGAAGCGGTAGAGGAGCGTTGGCATCGGCGGGCGCCGCAGGCGACGATTGCGCGCGGGTTGAACGCGGGGTCGGGGAATGTCGTGGAGTGTCGATGGTTCGATGCGAGTGTTGCCGACGAGGCATGCGGGGATCTGCCGCGCCCGGCGCGGATTCGCGCCGGGCTCACGCAAGCTTCATCTAAGTTTTGCGATTCTCCAATACGGTCATCGGACGTCATCGTGACGCGCGCGCGATCACCAGTGAGGGCACGCCGTGAATTGTTACAGGCGGAGCGATGGGGGAACCCGGGGACGAATTACGCACGTTCATTTTGACAGGCGATCGCCACGGCGGGTCTGCATGGAGGCACTCCAGCCGCGGCGCCTGCTCTCGGTCAACGTGCTGACCTGGCACAACGACCTGACGCGGCAAGGGCTGAACGCCGCCGAGGCGACGCTGACCCCCGCCAACGTCAATACCAGCACGTTCGGAAAGCTCTTCTCATATCCGGTGCAGGGGCAGGTCTACGCCCAGCCCCTGTACGTGTCGAACCTGGCGATCCCCGGCAAGGGGCCGCACGACGTCATCATCGTGGCGACGCAGAACAACGACGTGTACGCGCTGGACGCCGACAGCAATTCCGGCACGGGGGGCGGGGTGTTGTGGCACGTGAACCTCGGGTTGGCGGCGACGATGCCCAATGCGTTCTTCGGCAACCGCTATGGCCCCTACCACGACATCAACCCGCAGGTCGGCATCACGAGCACGCCGGTCATCGACCTGGCGACCAACACGATTTATCTCGATGCGTTCACGAACGACGTGGCGGGGCAGAACGTCTACTCGCATCACATCCACGCGCTCGACCTGACGAGCGGCGCGGACAAGGTCACGCCGATGCGGGTGGCCGCATCGGTGAACGGCAACGGGGTCGGCGGGAACGGCTCGACGATCCCGTTCGTGGCGACCCAGCAACTTCAGCGGCCGGCGCTGACGCTCTTAAACGGGGTGTTGTACGTCGCGTATTCCGGCTTCGCCGACACCGATCCGTATCACGGCTGGATCCTGGGGTTCAACCCCTCCACGCTGCAACTCGTGAGCGTGCTGAACACGACGCCGAACGTGAACGGCAACTCGGATTCGAACGAGGGCGAAGGGGGCATCTGGCAGACGGGCAACGGGTTGCTGTCCGACGGCACGCGACTGTTCGTCGAGACGGCCAACGGCGATTTCGACCCGTCGATCGGCGACTATAGCGACTCGTTCCTGGCGATCACGCCCGACAGCAGCACGCCGGCGGCACCGCACCTGACGGGTTACGGGCTGGTCGTGTCGGACTACTTCACGCCCTTCAACGAGCAATCGCTTGCCGATGCGGACGCGGACCTTGGCTCGGGCGGTTCGCTGCTGCTCCCCGATCAGCCCGGCGCGCACCCTCACGAGCTGGTGGGTTCGGGCAAGCAGGGCGTGGTCTACCTGGTCGACCGCGACAACATGGGCCACCACACCGCGACGACCGACAACGTGGTGCAGAAGGTGAGCCTGGGGCACGGGGTCTTCAGCAGCCCGGCATATTTCAACGGCGCGATCTACTACCACGCCGTCGGCGACGTGCTGAAGAAGTACACGCTGACCAACGGCCTGCTCTCGGCGGCGCCGGCCGCGCAGACGACGATCGCCTACAGCGACTGGGGCGCGACGCCGTCGGTGTCGTCCAACGGGACGGCCAACGGGATCGTGTGGGACGTGCAATACAACGCCT
>DATBFY010000404.1:0-5339 GCA_036558265.1 Tepidisphaeraceae bacterium
CGAAGCGTCTGCAATACGGATCGCGAATTCCGGGGTGTCGCCGGCGGGCGTCGTAATGACCAGGAAAGTGTCGGCAGGCTTCAGATCCGAGGGGACTTTGACCTCGGCGACCACTTCGGTGTCGCCGACCTTCGCAGCGTCGAACGGCTTGGGCGGCTCGGACTTGCCTTTGGATTTGATGGTGATCGAGACGTCGGCGTTGGCGAGTTTGACGGCGCTCGCGTCGGCGAGCGAGAGGCCGCGGATCCTGACGGTCTGAGTCTGGCCGGGAACAAACGCCAAGGGAGCGACGCACGCGATTCGCGGCGCCTCCTTCTTCTTGTCGTCCTTCTTCTCTTCGGCCATCGCGCACAGCGATACGGCGGACAGTGCGAGCAACGCGACAAGTATACGTGGCACGGGCAGCCCGCCCGTGACCCCATTGCGCCAGTCGCCGCCGCGCCATCGCCTCACGAGAAGAGCTCCCCGATGTTCGCCCCTTCGCTCAGGATCTCCAGCGGCCGACCCTCCGGCGTGTGAACCTGGTCGCGCGGGTTGATGCCCAGCGCCGAGTAAACCGTGTACGCCACGTCCGCCGGGCGGCAGGGACGATCCGTCACGTAAGAGCCGGTCTTGTCGCTGGCGCCGACGACGCCACCGGGCGTTACGCCCGCGCCGGCGAAGATCATCGAGCCTGCGCGGCCCCAATGGTCCCGCCCGACGTCCTTGTTGATCTTGGGCGTGCGTCCGAACTCGCCCATGCAGACGACCAGCGTGTCCTTGAGCAGGCCCCGACCCTGCATGTCGTTGATGAAGGCGCTGAACCCCTGGTCGAAGGCGGGCAGCTTTTTCTCCAGGTTCATCCAGATCTTCGCGTGATGATCCCACCCGCCGAAGTTCACCGTGACGAACCGCACGCCCCGCTCGACCAGCCGCCGCGCGAGCAGGCACGATTGCCCGAACTCGGTCCGGCCATACTCGTCGCGAAGCTTGTCCGGCTCGGCCGCCATGTCGAACGCCGACTGCGCCTCCTTCGACGTCACGATCTGCGCCGCCTTCTTTTGGAACTGGTCGTACGTCGCGATCTGGTCGTTGCCGTGGATTCGCTCCGAAAGCGTATCGACCGCGGCCAGCAGGTTCTGCCGGCGCTCGACCGCCCGGCTCGTGAGCTGTTCGAGCCGCGCCAGGTCCCGCACCTTGTAATCCTTCTGGTTCGGATCGCCGGCCTTGAACGACTCGTAGCGCCCGCCGAGGAAGGCGGATTTGCCCAGTTCCCACGTGAACGACGGATTCTTCGGGATTGCCACGTACGGCGGCAGAATGCCCGCGAATCCGGTCTCCAGCGCGACGACGGCGCCCATCGCCGGGTAGTCGCCAAACGGCGAGCCGAACCGCCCGGACAGAACCCAGTTGGTCGCCGTCTCGTGATGGTCATTCTCATGCGACTGGCTGCGCACCAGGCAGATCTTGTCCATCGTCTTCGCCATCCGCGGCAGCAATTCGCAGATTCGCAGGCCCGTGACAGTCGTGGGAATGGACTTGTACTTGCCGCGGATCTCCTCCGGCGCATCCGGCTTCATGTCGAACGTGTCGTGATGCGAGAGGCCACCGCCGAGATAGACGAGGATGATCGACTTGGCCCGCGCCTTGGGCTTCACGATCGCGCCGGGCGACTGGGCGCGCGCCTGGGAGGCAAGAAATCCCGAGAGCGACAGGCCGAAGAGACCCACGCCGCCAACGCGGAGGAAGTCGCGGCGGGAGGTTCCGTTGCAGAGTTGTGTGCGCTGCCGGCCGAGCGAAACGTCGAACATATCCAATCCCTCGTAGCACGGGCGCCTCGCCCGTGGCTTATGAATCAGCTAATGGTTGAACGCAAATTCCTTGGAGTTCAACAAGGCCCAGAACAGGTCGCGGAATACTTCGTCTCTCGGGTCGTCACTGGCGATGGCATCGTTGACGGCCCTGGCTTCGCCGGCGGTGGGATGACGGGCGAGCGTCGCAAGGAAGATCGCGTCCGTCATCGCGTCATTGTCCGGCGTCTTCTTAAGGAGGCTGGCCAGCCGCCCGTCGGGCGAACGCAGCTTGCTGCGAAGCTCGTCGCCGTTCTCGAGGTACAGGAGTTGCGGCAGCGTCACGTCCGCGCTCTTCTCGCAGGCGCATGCGGTGACCCGGTCCGAGCGGCCAAAGATCGTGAGAAAGTAAGAGTTCACCCCCGGATCGGGCATCTGCACCGCCCGCGCCCCGACGGGGTATCCCGGGAACGAATCCGCCACCCCCGTCGCCGAAGCCAACGCGTCCGCCAGCACCTCCGCCCCAAGCCGTCGCGCGTAATAGTGCGAGTAGAACTTACGATCCTGCTCGTTCGCCGACACCGTGTCCGAAGCCAATTGGTACGCCCGCGAGGTCATGATCAGCCGCATCACCGACTTGAGATCGTATCCGTGGGCCACGAACTCGCCGCTCAGCGCGTCCCATAACGCGGGATTGGTCGGCGGGTTGCTCGACCGCAGGTCATCCACCTGCTCGACCAGCCCGACACCCATGAAGTGCTTCCAAAGGCGGTTGACCATCGCGCCGGAAAACGCCTGATTGCCCGGATCGGTGATCCAATTCGCCAGGTTCTCGCGCGGGTCATGACCGGCCTGAAACGTCTGCGGGCGCCGATCCAACGCCGTCGCCGGCATCTGCTTCCTCGTGCGCGGCTGCGTGACCGTCGGCGGCTTAGCGGCGATCTCGACCACGCGCTCGTTCAGCTCATCGAGTCGCTTCTGAGCTTCCAGAACCTTCTTGCGCGCCGACGCATCCGCGGCCGGCAGCGCTCGCGCATCGGCCAAGGCTTTCGCCGCTCGCTCGATCTCCTTGCGCGTGTCGGTCTCCTCGCGCGACGCGACGCTGAGCGTGGTAACCCCCTTCTCCGGGTCCGTCCGCTTCAATTGCACCTTCGCGAAAAACGCGACGAACCGGTAGTAGTCGTCCTGGGTGTACTTCTCCAGCGGATGATTGTGGCACTTGGCACACCCGATCCGCGTCCCCAGTAAGGCCTGCGCGACCGACTCGCCGACTTCGGACTCAGCGACGTTCTGCTTTTCCCCGATCGTGTAAATGAAGTACCCGATTTCCGGATGGCTGGACGAGTCTCCGGTCGCAAGGATCAGGTCGCGCGCGATCTGGTTCCACGGCCGATTGATCGCAAGCTGCCCGCGAACCCACGCGTGGAACGCTCGCACGTTCTTCGGCCCCCGCACGTCATGATCGCGCTCCCGGCGGTTCTGCAGAAAATCGCAGAAGTTCATCGCCCAGAAATCCACCCATTCCGGCCGGGCAAGTAGGGAATCCACGAGCCGCGCACGCTTGTCCGGATGGTTATCAGCGAGAAATGCGCCGGCCTCAGCCGCGGTGGGCAATGTCCCGATCGCATCCAGGAACGCGCGCCGCAGAAACGTCGCATCATCGCAAAGCGGCGAAGGCGGAATGTGCAGCGCCGCAAGCTTTGCGAAGACGGGATCGTCGATCAGGTTCTGCTTCTTCGCGAACCGCGACGGCTCCACGACGGCAGGATAGGGCATCGTGAAGAGCGCCACGCCCACCAATCCCTGGAAGTGAACTCGGACTGCCCCCTCGCCGTTGCGCAGGGCTTTGACCAGACCTTCCGGCGTGACCGACACCGTCGATTCGTCATTTGAGAAGAACTGGCAAAGCCAGGTCACGTCGCGGGTGCGGCCGTCGGGCCAGCGGGCGGTTGCCACAAGCTGCCGGGTGTGGCCGACCTCCAGAACTTCGCCGGCGGGAGAGATGTCCAGTCCGACCGCATCCGATTCCCTAGGGGCCGGCCCCGGCGTGCGATGGACGATCCACGCGACAAGCGTCTGGGCGGCGCGGGAGTCCTTATCGAATCGCTTCCCCCCTTCATGACCGACCTGGGCCGTCGCCTTCAGGAGCAGCAGGCTGCCCTCGGGTCGTGCGTAGTCGATCCGCCTCCCATTCAGCTCCCGGGTCAACCAGTCGTAGTCGAGTTCGGGCGCATAGCCGCGCAGAGAGAGGCGGAATCCGTTCTGACCCGCCAATTTGCCGTGGCAACTCCCCGCATTGCACCCGTAGCGGGTGAGCAAGGGGACGATGTCCTGGCGGAAGGACGGCGTTTCCTGTGCAGGCGTGCCCAAGGCCAGCAGAACGAACGGAAGTAAAACGAGCATCGAACGCCCGGGGTGCCCGGACGTACGACACCTTGAGCGGGGGAAAGTGGCGGACATGCTCTGTAGCTGATATCCGCCGTAACGCGCGACGTTGAACGCTGGAGTTGCACGCCGGATGATCACCCAAGAGCAGTTTGACGACAATGGGAGTGGCCGTTTTCGAATCCTGCTGACGATCGCCCTGATCGTGCTGTCGGTGGGGTTCGGATACTCGCTGGGGATTCGGTACAGCCTCAAATCACCCCGAAACGCCATGCTGAGCGCCCCGCTGGACCCGGAAATGGTCGGGATGATGGAAAGCCAGGCTCAGAAGGCGCGGGCACGCGGCGACGCGCAAGCAGAAGGGTTCTTCAAGGATCTGGCCGGTGCCTACCGGGAGCGACTGGTCGCCTGGGGCAACGCCCGAGCCCACGGCGAGGTGGATGAGAACGGCCAACCGGTCCTCAAGTCGGGTGCGGGCGGACGATGAATTGGATCGCGCGCTACTTCGGGGCGGCGGGTTCGATTTCGAGCGGGCGGTAGGTTTGGCTGTTGGCGAGCTTAATCCAAGCCGCGTCGCCGTAGACGCCGGCCTTGGTGAAATCGAAGGGTTTGAAGCCGAGCTTTAAGGCGGGAGAATCGCCTTGGAGGTGGTAGTCGCGCGCTTGGGGGTCCACGAACTTCGGATCGGCGATGATCGACCCGGCGTCCTTGCCGCTCTTCTGCCAGGCATCGAAGGACATGCCGGCGAACGAGATGGGGGCGCCTGCGGCATTCCAGTAGACGTTGTTCCGCAGCGTCACATTGGCATCTTTCCACAGGCCGGCCAGGAGGTTGCCGGTGTGGTAGTAGACGATGTTGTTCTCGAAGGTGAAGGAGAGGTGGTTTTCGGCGCGGGAGCGCTGGATCTGCTGCTCCTTGCTGTCGATCAGCAGGTTGTTGCGGACGAGGTTCTCCTTGCCGTAGTGCTGGTGGAAGCTGCCGGTCTTGGTGTTGTAGACGAGGTTGTTCTCGAGCGTGATGCCGGTGGAGCCCTCGTCGGTGTAGAGGCCCCACCCGCCGTAACTGAACGAATAGACGTCGTGGACGACGTTGTTGGAGACGGTGGAGCCCTCGCTGAGGCCCAGCGTGTAGACGCCGCCCATGTCGCTCAGCCAGTCCTTGCCCAGGTCGTGTACGTCGTTGAAC
>DATBFY010000405.1:0-21446 GCA_036558265.1 Tepidisphaeraceae bacterium
GTCTCTGCGGAACACGCTGCAGATTCAACCGGACGTGAAGCTCAACTCCGCGCATCTTTTCGCGCAGGTGGACGGCTGGCTTTATCCCGATCGCGTCGTCAACAAGACGCAATTCAACCTCGGCGACGTGGCGGCGACGAACAAGAGCGGGAAGATCACGCTCGAGCCGATCACGAGCACGATCGACGTTACGTACGCGCCGCCGGGCGCGGCTGGCGAGCCGTTCAAGATCACGGCGCTGCGGGACGTGGGGCTGGCGCTGGAAAGCGGTTTTGCGAAGCTCTCAGGCGAGACCGGCAAGGGTGGGACGCTGGCGCAGTTCAACCTGCGGGGCGACGGCGACCTGGGCAAACTCCAGCAGCAGCTCGCCCAGTTTCACGATTTCGGAAAGATGCAAGTGCAGGGCGCGTGGAAGCTGGCGGCGACGACCAACGGCGACCCCACGAAGGAAAACGCCGCGATCAAGACGAACGTGAAGTTCACGGCCACGAACCTGGTGGTGAATGGTCTTGCGGGCGTGGCGCCGATCCGCGAGCCGTGGCTGGACGTGACAGCGGACGGCAACGTGCACCTGGAGAAGAACAAGCCGCAGTCGCTGACCGAGGGCGTGGTCGTCCTCAAGAGCAACAGCGCAGAGAACCCGACGGTGGACGTGCGGCTGGCGGGGGACGTGGATCTGAGCACATTCGCGTCGAAGCGTTTCGACCTGACGGCCAAGGCGATGCTCGCCAAGGCGCGGGACGAGTTCGCGGCGGTCGCGCCGTCGCTGGGTTACGTCGAGTCGGGACAGCTCACGGCGACGGCGGGGGGATCATACGACGGCAAGCGGTTGAAACTGGACCCGACGACCGCGGTGAAGGTCGCGGATCTTTCGGTGCGTCAATCCACGGCGGCGGGGGCGCCGGTCGTGCTGCGGAACCAGGCGGTCGATGTGGCGCTGGCGGGCGCGATCAGCACGTCGGTGGAGGAACTGGGGGCGGACTTGAGCGCGCTGGCGGTCTCCGCGCCAAAGCTGCTCGAGATCAAGAAGGCCGATGGCCCGCTCAAGGTGATTTTGGCGCGTGGCGGGGCGAAGAAGCGCATCACGGGGAGCGGCGGGATCGCGATCGCGTATGCGGACCTCAAGCGGATCGGCGACCTGCGCAAATCGTTCACACCGACCACGCAGCCGGCGGCGACGGAAGGGGCCGGCCAACTGACGCGGGCGATGCTCAGCGGGGCGCTAAACTTCAATCGCGCCGATCAGCCGGTGACCACGATCGCGGGGAACTTCAGTGCGGACGTCGGCGTCGCGACGGCGAAGGAGCCGATCAACGAGAAGATCGCGATCACGCTCGACGGCGCGCAGCCGGATGATTTCGCGCAGCCGCTCAAGGCGAACCTGAACGTCAAGAGCAACACGCTGAACGCGGCGGTGACGGACGCGGTGCTGGTGCTCGCGGCCGATTCGCCGATCGACCTGGTGCGGCAGGCGAAGGTGTCGGTCACCGCAGATCGGCTTGAGATGGTGCAGGCGATGATGGACAGTTTCATCCCGCCCAGTCAGCCAAACGCAGGCGGGGCGCCCGCGCCACAACAGCCCCGCGTGACCGGTGAAGAACGCATCAGCGGTAACGAGCGGATCTCGCGAGCGCCGGAGCCCGATCTGGAACCGGCGTCGCCACAGAGCGTCCGCGGTCCCGATCGGCCACTGCCGTCGTTGAAGGTCCTCTCGGGCAGACTGGCGCTGGTTGCGAACGTTTCGCGCGAGAACCAGACGACACTGGTCAAGGACACCAGTCTGACGATTAACAATCTCAGCTTCCGACGGGGCGACGGGTTCTATGAGTCGAAGGACGGCAAGATCGACCTCAAGCTCTCGGCGGCGATCGACACGGACGCCAATCCCGCCGCCGCATCGGCCATCAGAAAGCTCCAGATCCAGGAACTGTCGGGGGATCTCGACGCCGGCCAACTCAAGCTGACCCAGCCGATCGTCGTGACCAACCTGGCGGCGCCGCTGCCGTCGATCAGCGGGGGCGTGCAGATGACCGGGGCGCTGGCGGTCGGCCTGCGGATGCTCGAAGCCCTTCAAGGCGCCAAGCCAGCGAGCAAGTACCCTTACACGGGCAACTACGACCTGACCGAGGCCATCTCCACGCAGGGCAACACGATCCGTCTCGTCGGTGGGCTCAAGGCCTCCAAGTTCAGGGCCTATGACCCGACCGACCTCAAGACCGTCACTTTCGCCGAAGACCTGTTGACGATCGCCAACGACGTCGCCGCCGATTCCACCACCGATACCGCCACCCTCAACAACCTCGCCCTCAACATGCAGAGCACCGGCGCGCTGGCGCTGGCGATCACCAACGGCCAGCTCATCGACTGGTCCGACCAGCGCAAGATCGCCAAAGAGCTCGACGCCAAGCTTCGGATCGACTGGCCCAGGCTCTGGCCGATCGTCAAGCCGATGCTCGACCCCGACACCCAGAAGTCGCTCGAAGACCTCCAGCTCGCCGGCGTCATGGAGCGCACCTTCAAGGTCAACGGCAGCTTCCCCGCCACCGGCACCGACAAGCAGGGCCGCAGGATCGAGCTCGACACCGCGCAGGCGCTGCGTTTCATCAACGCCTACGGCGGCCTGCACTTCGACCGCGTCGCCGTCAGCGGACTTGACGTCCGCAACCTCGACCTACCCGTCTCGCTCGAGCGCGGCATCTGCTACATCCAGGACGCCACCAAGCCCAAAGGGCAGCGCTACCCCCAACCCTTCGCGTGCAATGACGGCACGATCGACATTGGCGGCCTGCAGATCGACCTCCGCCACGTCGCCGCCAACGGCTCGATCCTCCCCTGGTTCACGATCCCCGACGCCAATAAGGTCATCTTCAAGAACGTCGCCCTCAACCCGCTCTTCGCCGACTCCACGATCGGCAATTACGTCAACCCCGGCTTCGCCGGCGCCACCGACGCCCGCGGCCGTGTCACCCTCACCAGCGTCGAGTGCCGCGACGTCCCGCTCGACTGGTTCACCGCATCCAAGAAGCCCGGCCAGGCGCCCCCGCAGCAGCCTCAGCAGCCCGCACACCGCCAGCGCACGACCCAATCCGATGGCCGCGCCGAGTTCCTCCTGGCCATCTCCGAAATGCAGCTCAAGGCGCCGCTGCTCCCCTTCCTTCTCAACACCGATACGCTCAGCGGCCAGGTCACGAAGGGCCGCATCACCGTCGAAAACGGCATCGTCCGATCCGACATCCCGATGGAACTGGAGAACGGCCGGATGACCCTGGCATGGACGGGCGCCGTCAATTTGCAGGATCGGCAGATCCTCAACTTCAACACCGCCATCCCCAAGCAGCTCATCGCCGAGCTGCCGATCCTCCGCAACAACGCGAAGTTCATCCCCAACGTCATCAACGTCCCGATCGCCGGCGCCTTCGACAAGCCCCACATCGACCTCGCCGGCGCCGTCACCAAGTCGTTCCTTCCCGGCATCGGCAGCGGCAAGCCCGAGGACATCATCAACCAGCTCCCCGGCCTGCTCGGCGGGGGCGGCAAGAAAGACAAGGACAAGGACAACCCGTCCGCGCAGGACAAGAACATGCGCAGCGGCAATAGCGACGACCCCCTCGCCGGGCTCCGTGACCTGGCCGGCGGCCTCCTGAACCAGAAAGGCAGTGGCGGCGGTACCAACCCTGCCGACCGCGCCGCCCCCGCCCCCGCCAACGACCGCGTCACCGGCAACGAGCGCATCTCCGGCGAACCCCGGACCGCCAGCGAACGACGTCCCGCCGCCCCCGTCACCGGCGACGAACGGATCTCCTCGACCCCTCGCCCGACCACGACCACCGCCCCAACCACCACCGCCCCCGCCGAACGCAACGTCTCCGGCCGCACCCGCGCCGCCCGCCAACGCGCCAACGAAGACAAATAATTTATTGACAACTAACAACGAATGAAATCCTGGCTCCTCACCCAGTTCGGCTCCCTCGATCACCTCCGCCTCGCCGACGACGCCGCCGTTCCCACCCCGGGCCCCGGCGAGGCGCTGCTCAAGGTCGAGTACGCCGCCCTCAACCCCGCCGACCGCTACCTCGCCCTTGGCCAATACCCCGCCAGGCCCCCGCTGCCCCACGTGCTCGGCCGCGACGCCATCGGCACCGTCGTCGCCGTCGCCGACGACGTCAAGACGATCCGCCTGGGCGAGCGCCGCCTGCTCTTGCGAAGCGAGATCGGCGTCTCGCGCCCGGGCGCCTTCGCCCAGCTCTGCGCCATCCCGGTCGAATCATTGGTCGTCCCGCCCGCCGACTGGTCCCCCCAGCAGTGCGCCGCAGCCCCCCTGGTCTACCTCACGGCCTGGCAGGCCCTGACCGCCTGGGGCGACCTGTCCCCCGGCATCGTCCTGGTCACCGGCGCCTCGGGCGGGGTCGGCGTCGCCTCGATCCAGCTCGCCCGCGCCATGCTCCACCGCGTCATCGCCCTCTCCCGCAGTCACGCCAAGGCCGACAAGCTCCGCGCCCACGGCGCCCACCTGGTCCTCAACCCCGACGACCCCGACTGGCCCAAGACCCTCAAGGAGCACCTCACCGGCCGCCGCGTCGACCTGGCCATCGACAACATCGCCGGCCCCGGCTTCAACCGGCTCCTCGAAACCCTCGGCGAGCATGGCCGCGTGAGCTGCGTCGGCGCCTTGGCCGGACCCGTCCCCGATTTCAACACCGCCAGCCTCTTCTTCCGCCGCCTGCGCGTCGGGGGCATCTCCGTCGGCGCCTACACCGCCGCCCAGTCCCGCGCCGCCTGGGGCAAGCTCCTGGCCCTCCTGGAGGAGACCGCCGCCCGCCCCCTGGTCGATTCCGTCTGGCCCTTCGACCAGCTCCACCAGGCCTTCGCCCGCCTGGCCGAAGGGCCAATGGGCAAGGTCCTGCTCAAGATCGCGGGCGACTGACGTCCCATGCCGCCCCCGCGCCAAGCACCGCCTCGACGGCGCGCGCCATCGTCCCACCCTGCCAGCTCGGATTAAAGTCCGCGTACCGCCCCGCGAACCGCCGCGCCGCCTGGGGGTAGCGCGGCAGGTCGTCCAGTAATGCCGCCAGCCGCTCGACCACCTGCTCGCCATCGGCCTTGCCCGCCACCAAACCCGCCCCAAGCCTCGCCACCGCCCGCGCGTTGAGCGTGTGCTCCAGGAACAGCGGGATCTGCAGCGTCGCCTTGCCCGCCAGCAGCATCGCGATCGAGCTGGCGTGCGCGCGGTTGAGGATCGCCAGGTCGCAGTGGCGGGCCGCAGCCGAGAGGTCCACTCGCTCGCGCGTGAACCGCAACGTCTCGCAGGCGAAGCGGGCGGTCACGTCGCGGTCAGTCGGCGAACAGGTCATCAACCGCCGAGGCGTCCGACTTCCTCGCGGTGGCCCACTTCAGCACCGGCGCCGTCGCGAAGGGGGCGCTTGCCGCGGCGGCCGCCTGCGCGGCGGCGTCCGGGGCCTCGGCCGCCGCGCCGGACGCCGCATCGACCTGATACACGTGCACCGAGTAGGGCTCGAACGCGTCCGAGAACGAGCCGTTCACCAGCGACACGCTTCGCCCTTCGCCGAGCACAACGGCGCTGGCGGCCGCACCGATCCCCTGCAACGTTAGCGATCGCGTCACCGTCTGATCCGAGAAGTTCAGCACCACGTAATACGTCTTGCCATCCTTCACCCGCCAGGTGCCCTCGAGCGGGGCGTCGGCCTGCAGCCCACGGATCGGCGGGTCGATCGCCGTCTGGAGCACCGCGGCGATCGACTGGATCTTCGCATCCGTCGTCGTCATCTCCGCCGCGACCTCGGGCGACGTGTTGTCGAACTTGAAGCCGGGCTGGAAGCTCTCGGGGAAGTAGATGATCCCGCGGGCTCCGTGGATGATGCTGTCCCAGACCTCGGCGCGGAACTGCCCCGGCGTCGGGCCGGGGATCTCCTCCTGGATCCACGACAGTTCCTGGTCGCTGGATTCGATCACCGCGAACTGCGGATGGCCGTTGCTCCACTTCTCCAGGCGGTCGAGCGACTGCCCCGGTGCATCCAGCCCCGGCTGCTCCTGCGGACGCGCCCACCCGGTCACCGGGTAGATCGATGAGCTGTCCCAGTCGGTCAGGTCCTGGTACGGCTTGTAACCGCTGGCCGAAAGCGTCCCCTGCCAGTGCAGCACCCAGCCGCCGCTGAAGTTGACCCAGATCGGCCGGGTCGGGTCGGCGGCGTGCCAGGAATCGACCCAGGTCTTGAGCGTCGCGGCGGGATACTTGCTGGTGATCTCGGGCTCGTCGGGCAGCGCCCAGGCCAGCAGGTTCGGGTCTCCCTTGTCCAATGACGGATCGGCAAGCGGTCGGCGGATGTAATACATGCCGCGGTCCCGGGCGGCCTGGCTCCACTGTTCGATCGTCGCCCCGTCCCCCTGGTATTCGATCAGCGTGTTGACCCCCCTGCTCTTCCACTTGTCGAAGCTGCTCATCGGCTGCGTCCACGTGCCGATCGGGAAAACGTCGGATGGGATGGCCTTGTCCTCGGGCTTGCCGACGGTGACGGTCATCGTCTCGCGGCTGTCGGTCTTGGCCACCGAGGCGGCCGTGAGCTGCACGCTGGGCAGGTTCGGATCGGTGTAGTCGAAGACGACGCGGAACTCCTGCGATTCCCACGGCTGGAGGACGCGGGTCTTCCATCCACCGCCGCTGCGCACCGCGGCGGTCACGTCGTTGCCGTCCCACTGGTCGTCGAAGAACTTGACGTTCCAGCTCGACCCCGCCCCGCTGCCCAACGCGGCGTTGACCGTGAACTGGTCCGGCAGGTTCCCCTGGTTCTGAATGGTCATCAGGTAGGTCGTGCCCGGCTCGAAGTTCTGCCGCCGCCACGCGACGACGCGCTTCTCCGGGTTGCTGACCGTGGCCTCGACCACGTCCGACTTCGACGGATCACCCCCCGAGCGCGCCGTGAACGCAAAAGTCTTCGCGCTGTTTCCGGGCGCCGTCAGCGGCAACACTTCGGCGCGATACTCACGGTATTGCCCGGGTTGGAGCAGGCCGGTGTTCCAGCCCGAACCGTTGACCGCGTCGGTGATGCTCTTGCCGCCGTTGCGGCCGGTGGTGTAGGAGTCGTAGTAGGTGATGCGCCAGTTCGCATCCGACTTGGGACCGGTGACCAGGAACGAGTCGGCCGTGTCGCCGTCGTTGTAGACGCGCATCTGGAAGATCGTGGGGTAGAACTCGCCGATCGCCGAGCGCGATTGCCCGTCGCCGCTGGCGTTGTAGACGTTGTCGCCGACGAAGCTCGTCTCCTTGCGGACCTGGATGACCTGGTCGGGCTGGAATTTCCCGCCGGTGGGCGGCGGCGTGACGACATTCTGCGTGGTGGCGTTGACCGCGGCCGTGTAGGCCGAATCCCCGGCCGCGTTGGTCGCGCGCAGACGGTAGAAATACTTCGTATTGCCGGACAGGCCCGAATCGGTGTAGCTCGTGGCGCCCGCGGCCGGCGTCGCGATCTGGGCCCAGTTGGCGCCGTCCAGGCTTCGCTCAAGCTTGTACCCCGTTTCGTTCGCCACGTCCTGCCAGTTCAGGCGGATCTGGCTGGACGACAGCGCCGTGGCCGCCAAGCCCGCCGGGGTGGCGGGGGGCTGAGTCGGCGGCGGGGGAGTGACCACGCCGCCGCTGAAAAGCTGATATTTCGGGATGACTTGCTTGGCCGTCGAGGGGCTCGCCCAGCTCAGCGCCACCTGCGCCCCGCCGCTGCGGTCGAAGTAGTCCAACTGGATCGCGTACTTCTGCCCAGCCGCCAGGGCGATCGTGCCGGAAAACTCGGTCGGCCCCTGCGGGATGAGCTTGTCGATCAGCACCTTGCCGTTGACGCTCAGGCGCGCGCCGTCATCGCTCTTGGTGAAGAACGTGTAGGTCTCGCTCTTCTGGGCCTGCACCTGCCCCGTCCACCGGGCGGAGAACGTGTCGGTCTGAATGGATCCGGCCGGCGAGCCGTAGCCCCAGTTAAAGTTCACCTGCGGGTCCACCCGGGTGAGCTTCTGCGCGGTGAAATCCATGTTGTCGAAATACGTGCCGAGCAACCCGTCGCCGCTGCCGCCGCCGGTGGGAGGCGGATTCGTGGGCGGTGGATTGTCTGGCGGCGGGGGCAGCGTGGCATCCGTCGAGAGCTGCGACTCCGGGATGATCTGGCGCGCCTGGCTCTTGCTCTGCCACATGAGCTGCGCCGTCGCACCGCCCGACGACTCGAAGAACTCCATCGTGACGTTCGCCTTCCGCCCCGCCGTCAGCACCGCCGTCCCGCTGTTGAGCGTCGGCGCGTGTCGCGTCCAGTTGTCGATCACCTTCTGCCCGTTGATGAACAGCCGCACCCCGTCGTCGGAATTCGTGAGGAACGTGTAGAGCCCGGTATAGCGCGGGTTGACCTGGCCGGTCCACCGCACGGAAAAATTATCCGCCCCGATCCCCGAAACGCCCGGCGTCCCGCCCCAGTTGAAGTTCACCGTCTTGTCGATCCGCGTCGCCACGGCCGAGCCGGAAAGGTTCACGTTGTTGAAATACGCCCCCGCGAGCCCGCTGGACGCGAGCAACACCCGCCCCTCCAGCGCTTCCACCGCCCACCCGGTGGCACGGCGGAGATCGGCGGGTCGGACAAATCTGGTTTTTGACGTTCGGCGAGCCGGCAACATGTATTGCCCTCCATAGGCAACAGTAAAGATCGGGGGAAGCGTTCGAATCTAGGCGGGATTGCAATGTCCGTCAACGCAGGATCGATCAAAGCTCGGTGAAGCGTCGATCCATGGCCACGAATCGGCCCCTGCGACAAAAGGACGGCGAAGGAGCGTAAGGCGTTTCACGAAGGAAGGCATCGACGCAGGCTGGCGAGCGGAGGCGCTGCCTGTACCCCCCTCCTTTGGCTCATTTCCCAGCGGTCCAGCCCCCGTCGAGGATCACCGTGCTGCCCGTCACGAACGCGGCCTCGTCGCTGGCGAGGTACACCGCGGCGGCGGCGACCTCTTCGGGCTTGCCCATCCGCCGAAGGGCCTGCGTGGCCGCCATCTCCTCGTACGCCTTCTTCGGATCCGGATACTCGCTGATCCGCTGCGCCACCCACGGCGTCTCGACGCGGCCCGGGCAGATCGCGTTGCACCGCACCTTCGTCCCCGCGTAATCCAGCGCCACGCACTTGGTCATCCCCACGATCGCAAACTTGGTCGTGCAGTACGCGAACCGATCCTTCACCGCCACCACGCCCCCGATCGACGCGATGTTGACGATCGACCCCCACTGCCGCTCGACCATCGCCGGCAGGAACGCCTGCGTCATGAACATCACACCCTTGACGTTCACGCGCCAAAGCCGGTCGAGATCTTCTTCTTTGGTCGTCAGGACCGTCCCCACGCTGCCGATCCCGGCGTTGTTCACCAGGATGTCGATCCGCCCGCCGTTCTCGTCGAGCACGCGCTTGGCGCAGGCCCGGCAGGTGGCCTCGTCGCCGACGTCCACGACCATCGCGCTCGCCTCGCCGCCCGCGGTGACGATCTGCGCCGCCACGGCCGCCCCGCTCTTCTCATCCCGCTCCGCGATGCAGACCCTGGCCCCATGATCCGCCAGCGCCACCGCGATCGCCGCCCCGATCCCGCTGCCGGCGCCCGTGACCACGGCAACCTTGTCCCGTAGATCGAACATGCCGCACCACCCTCAGCGCGCGCCGGATGGCGCGTCGGACGGCGTGTTCTCGATCACCGCCGCCGCCAGCCGGGGCGCAAGGATCTGGATCGCCGCGAACGCCGCCAGGTACGCCAGCCCGGAGCAGACGAACGGCACGATGTAATTGTTGTGCTGCTCGACCGAGTAACCGACGATGATCTGGAAGATCGTCGCACCGACGTATCCGCACGTCCCGCCGAGACCGGCCACCGAGCCCACGGCCCGCTTGGGGAACGTGTCGCTCACCAGCGTATACAGGTTCGACGAGAACCCCTGGTGCGACGCGGTCGCCAGCCCGAGCAGTGCCACGGCCCCCCAGAGCCCGGTCACGTTTTGCGCAAACATCACCGGCACGATCGCCACCGCGCAGATCAGCAACGCGGTCTTGCGCGCCGCGTTCACGCCCCACCCACGATGGATCAACGACGACGAAAGCCACCCGCCCGCAATGCTCCCCACGTCCGCCATCACGTACACCACCACCAGCGGCAGCCCGATCGTCTTAAGGTTCAACTGGTGATGGTCGTACAGGAACTTGGGAAACCAGGTCATGTAGAACCACCACATCGAATCGGTCAGGAACTTGCCGATCGCGAACGCCCACGCCTGTTTGTAGGTCAGCAGCTTCGCCCAACGCACCTTGCCCGTCGGTTCCGGCGGATCGCTCTGGATGTGCGCCAGTTCCGCTGCCGACACGCGCGGATGTTCTTCGGGACGCCGATACAGCGGCACCCAGAGGAACAGCCAGATCAATCCCGCACCACCGGTCCCGATGAAGGCCCACTCCCACCCGTAATTCACGGCCAGCCACGGCACCGCCAGCGGCGCCAGGATCGCCCCGACGTTCGATCCCGCATTCACGAACCCCATCGCCAGCGCCCGTTCCCTTCGTGGGAACCACTCCGCCAGCGTCTTGGTCGCCGCGGGGTACGCCGGCGACTCGCTCACGCCCAACAGGCCTCGCATGATCCCGAACCCCCACGGCCCGCGCGCCACCGCGTGCAGCATCGACGCGATGCTCCACCCCAAAAGGGATAACGTGTACCCGATCCGCGTCCCCACGCGGTCCAGCCACGCCCCGGCCGCCAACTGCCCCGCCGCGTACGACAGCGCGAACGCCCCCTGGATATACCCATACTGCACGTCATCGATCCGATACAGTTTCTGCAGATCGCCCGCGAGAATCCCCATCACCAGTCGATCCACGTAGTTGATCGTGATCGCCAGGAAGACCAGCGTCAGGACAACCCAGCGAAAACGCGTGGGCGTCGGACCGTGCTGGAGTGGGAGAACCTCGGCCTGCGCGGTGGGGGTCTGAAGCGTCGACATGGGTGCCCAAAAGTTACCCGCCCCCCTCTCTCCCGCCAAGCACAACGCGCGGCAAAATCAGATCCCGAAAAACTTCGCCGCATTATCGTGAAATAGCCGCCGCCCGAACGCCTCACCACGCGGCTTGACCACCTCCCGCAGCATCTCCACCCACGCCTTGAAGCTCACCGTCTTCAAACACACCGGCCAGTTGCTCGCGAAGATCACCCGATCCTCGCCGAAGCGGTCCAGGCAGTAGTTGACCGCCGGGGCGACGGTGTCGGCGGTTACTTTGCCGTCCTCGCCGCTTTCCGCCACGCCGGAGATCTTGCAGATCACGTTCGGGTTCGCCGCGAGTCGGGCGATGCCCTCTTCCCATGCCTTGCGGGCGGCCGAGGGCTCTTTCGGCCACCAGTTCACGTCCGGATTGCCGCAATGGTCCAGGACGAACCGTGTTGCCGGACATGCCCGCACCAGCCCGGCGGCCTCGGCCAGCAGATCGCTGCCCATCAACAGGTCAAAGCTCATCCCGAAATCGCCCAGCAGCCGGACATCGCGGATGAACGGCGCATTTTCAAAACCGCCGCGGGGATAGCCGTGCCGAACTCCCTTCACGTACGGGCTGTCCTTGAACCCCCGAATGTACGGCCCGAAATCATCCGTACCGACACCTCCTCCGATCACCGCCACCGCCGTCGGAGCCGCCTTCGAACGACACAGCTCGATGACATAGTCGGCTTCGGCCGCGCGCTGCTCGGGTACAACCGCGACTTCGACGTATACCGCCCGAGTAACCTTCAACCCCCCAATCGCCTTCGCGTACTCCTCCACCCCATACGACCGCCTCAACCGCTCCCCCGCACGGTCCAGCCAGGGGAGCCTGAACCGCTTAAGATCCCAGACGTGTTGGTGCGTATCGATGACGGGGCCGGTGTGGTCCGGAGGGGGTTCCGCCGATCGGACCCGCGTGTCGATCGCTGCCACCACCGCTGCAGCGGCCCCCTGAAGGAACGCGCGCCGACAAATGGACATATCTTGCATTTTTAATAGACTATGCGACATTTGGAAAATATATTGGTAAAATAGTCATATTGTTGTTGAAATGGAGAAGTTATTGGATTAAAGATACTATTCGTCTCATTGCAACGCCGAGGAGCTGTCCATGCAAAAGTTCGTTCGACGGTCACTTGTCCTCTCTCTCGCCCTGGCTAGCTATGTCGTGCTGCCGTCCGGCGTTGCCCAAGCGGGGAATGGCAACGATCAAGGCCAGAACGGCAATGACCAGGGTCAGAACGACAACAGCCAAGGCGGCGGCGGCAAGAAGGCCGTGCCCGAGATGAGCCTGGTTGCAGGGGGAGCCGCAATAGCGCTGGTGGCGGGCGGGATCGTGGTCATGGGTATGCGGCACCGCCGGAAGAGCCCCGCAGCTTAACGCAAATCTCTCTTGTCACTTAGTGGGTGTCGGGAATTCCCGGTGGGGCGCGCGCCGCAAATGCGTATGACCGTGCGTTTGATCGGGCTTGTTCTGTTATTGCCGTGCGAAGCCCTGGTGCTGGGGATGGGTTTCGACGGCGAATCGCTCGACCGATTCCCCCCGGGATGGTGGAGCGTCGTGTTCGCGGTGATGCCGCGATTGCTTCGGGTTGCGACCGCCGTTGTGACGATTGGCCTGCTGCTCGCGGGCCGGCATCTGCGCGGCCGGGTCAGCGAGCAGGTCCGAATTGGCCCCGCCCGGCGAATCAGGACGCTCCTGCTGGCACATCTCGTGGCCTTTGCCTGCACGCTTGGGGCGACCTACATGCTGTTCTCCGCCCATCCCGAGGTGCGTGCCCACGCCGGCGCGTGGGTCGCCGCTTGGCTGGCCTCCATCGTACTCACGACGCTCTCCTGGGCCGCGCTGGTCTGCCCACCCGATCTTCTTCGGGGCAGCCTGGCCCGGAGATTGGGCGGGGTGCTGTTGATCGCCGCCTGCTGCGGCCTGCTCGCCTGGGCGGTCGGGCAATACACCGAGCGCTGGTGGGACGCGTTGCGCCGCCCGACGCTGAACCTCTCGGCGTCGCTGCTCCGGTGCGTCGATGGGTCTGCCTGGGCCGATCCGCCGCAGTACCTGATCGGCGCCCGGGACTTCACCGTCGAGATCAGCCGGGAATGCTCCGGCTACGAGGGGATCGGATTGGTCTGGGTGTCGCTGGGCACGTGGTTCGTCTTCGCGCGGCGGCGGCTTCGATTCCCGCAGGTCTTCCTGCTGCTGGCGGCGGCCACGCTGGCGGTGTGGCTCGCCAACGCCGTGCGGATCGCGGCCCTGATCTACATCGGGGCGCACGTGTCACCGGCGGCGGCCCTGGGGGGCTTTCACTCATACGCCGGCGCGCTGCTGTTCGCCGCCGTGGTGCTCGGTTCGGCCTGGGTTGCGTACCGCTCGCGATTCTTCGCAAGGGAAGCTTCAGGGGGCTGATACGACCCTGTCATTTGGCAACTTTCTCGTTGCAGGCAAGCGATTGCCACGCAACAATACCAAAGCCGGGCCTGCCTCCACATCTGTTCAATCCGCGAGAACGCACGCGACCCGGCTCCGCGCGGAACCACCGGCCCCCCCGCGCACGTCGATTGTTGGACGTGCGCGCGACCACGAATCGCCACATCGGCCGGCGCCCGCGCCATACGCGAGGTGACGCGCCCATGTCGATCCGCGCCAAACGTGCCGTGACCGTTCTCCTCGGGGCCGTGGGGATCATTTTCATGCTGGCCATGTCCTTCCACATGCTGCCCGACAACCAGGCGATGTTCTGGGCATGCGCCTGCTTCGTCCTCTCCGGCCTGGTCTGGGCCTTCCCAAGCGGGGCCGACGAGTGAGCTTAAGCGACTGACACCGTTCATGGCCGCCACAAGCTCGTGCCGGCGGCGTACGACAATCAGGGGCACCTCTTCCAAGGCAAAGGGACATTGGGCTTATGGACTTCCAACGACTCCTGCGTTTCGCGGTCGAACACGACGCCTCCGACATCCACATCCAATCGGGGCTCCCCCCCACGGTCCGCATCGGCGGCATCCTGCGGCACACCGACCAGCAGGCCACCACCGACGAGGACGCCCGCGCGTTCATCGGCTCCATCATCCCGGCGCGCTTCCGCGACAACTTCGACGAGCGCATCGTCAAGGGGATGGACTTCTCCTACTTCCTCCCCGGCCTGGCGCGCTTCCGCTGCTCGGCCTACAGCCACCTGAGCACCGCCGGCATCGTTATGCGCATCATCAAGAGCCGCATCCCGACGATCGCCGAGCTTCACCTGCCGCCGATCATCAGCGACATCGCGCTGGCGCACCGCGGGATCACGCTGGTCACGGGCACGACCGGCTCGGGCAAGTCCACGACGCTGGCGGCGATGATCGACCTGATCAACCAGACCCGCCCGTGCAAGATCGTGGCCATCGAGGACCCGGTCGAGTACCTGCACACGTCCAAGCACGCGATCATCGCCCAGCTGGAGGTCGGCTCGGACACGCCCAGCTTCGACCAGGCGTTGCGGCAGGTGCTGCGGCAGGACCCGGACGTCGTGCTCGTGGGCGAACTGCGCGACATGGACACGCTGCGGATCGCCCTGCGCGCCGCCGACACCGGGCACCAGGTGCTCTCGACCGTCCACTCCGCCAGCGCCCCGCAGACGATCGAGCGCATCATCGCCATGTTCCCCCCCGCCGAGCACAAGCTGCTGCTCACGCAGCTCGCCGGGAACCTGGAGGCGATCATCTCGCAGCGGCTGGTGATCTGCCGCGACGGCTCGCGCCGCCCCGCGGCCGAAATCCTCCGCGGCGGGCCGGTGCCGACCAAGTACATCCTCGAGGGCCGCGCCCTGGAACTGTCGGACTACATCCGCACCGCCGGCAACGGCCAGCAGCTCTTCGACCAGGACCTGATGCAACTGTTCCGCAAGGAGCTGATCAGCTACCAGGAGGCCATGCGTAACGCGACCAACCGCGACGCGCTCACGACCGCCTTGCGCGGGATCAAGTCCTCCACCGGCATCACCGACGCGCCCGGCGGCCCCAATCCCAACCACGCGACCAACGGCCCGCAGCCGAAAGTGTCGGCGAACCACCATTGAGCGGTGAAGTACGTGAAACGTAAAACGTGAAGACGTGAAACAAGTCCCCTCGCCAGGGCACCCTCGCAAGGAAACTTGTTTCACGTTTCACGTCTTCACGTTTCATCTCTCGCCCCGTCCGCCTACTTCCCAACCACCCCGGTCGTCGTCGCCCTTGTCGTCGCCGGCTTGTCCGGCAGCAGCAGGTCCGGCACGTGGACCTTGCGGATGCCGGAGATTGCGCTGGCCTGGGTTTCGGGCGGCAGCGGCATGCGGTAGCCGATCCAGTTGCCCCCCTTCTCCTGCACGTAGAGGATCACCTCGTTGAGCATCGGCGGATCGGGGGGCTTGGTCGGGCCGCTGGCCATGCCCATGAACTCGTGATATTTCCAGCCCTGCACGGTCTCCAGGACGCCGAGGTAATGGCCCTTGGCGTCGGTCTTCTCCTTCTGGGAGCGGTCGACGTACTTGACGGCGGACTTGGCGAGCTTGTCGGGCAGGTCCGGGGCCTCGGGGGAGTTGGGCCGGGTCATGCGGACGGCGACGCCCTTGACGGGGGTCCTGCCATCCGCGCGATAGACGTGGCCGTCGTACTCGTACTTGAAGCCCCCCTCGACGGTGATGCAGCCGGCAACGGACAACGCGGCGACGATTGCGGCAACCATGCGAACGATCATGAACCTCTCCACACCGGGAACGAGTCACCCGATCATTTACTTCGGGATCATCCACGTCCACCAGTATGCCTGCAACATCACCAGCACCCCTACCAGGATCGCCAGCGCCAGCGAATGGGGGAAGACCGCACGGAAGATCGGCCCGGCCTCCATCTTGCCGAGCTTGCGATCTTCGTAACAGGCGGCCGTGGCGACGACGATCGACTGCGCGTCGATCATCTTGCCCATCACGCCGCCCGTGCTGTTGGCGGTGACGATCAGCACGGGCGGCAGGCTCAGCCGCTCGGCGGTGATCCGCTGCATCGAGCCGAACATCACGTTGCTGGCCGTGTCGCTGCCCGTGAGCGCCACGCCAAGCCACCCGAGCATCGCGGCGAAGAAGGGGTACATCACGCCGGTCTTCGTGAACGCCAGCCCCAGCACCGCGTCCATCCCGCTGTACTTGGTGACGAAGCCCATCGAGAGGATCAGGCCGATCGTGGTCAGCGGGAGGAACAGGCGCGTCGCCGTGCGCACGACCGCCCTCCACCACATGGATGCACTCATGCCCGAGAACAAGCCGGCGAGCAGCGCCGCGATGAAGATGCCGGTCCCGGATGCGCTGAGCCAGTTGAAGAGGAACTCGGCCTTGTCTGACGTCTTGTCCGCCACGACCGGCGGCATGCGGAAGACGTGCCCCTGGACCTCGGGCACCTGCCACTTGATGACCGTGCCGGGAAGCGAATCGAGCCGGGCCTTGACCGGCGCGTAACCCCACAGGAACACCAGCACCACCAGGATCGCCCAGGGCATCCAGGCAAGCAGCAGCCGATTGCTTGTGGGCCCGGCGGCGGGCGTCGCGCAGGACGAGGTCCGCGGCGGCCGCGACTCGTAATCGATCGGAGCGACCGCCGAGATGCCCCCCTCATCCCGCAGGTCGGGCTCGGGGTGGCCGGTGTGAACCGGCGCCGCGGCGGCGGCCTCGGCGGTCACCACCTGCTGCACGGTTGCGGGCGTCCACACCCGCGAGAGCGCCGCCACCGCGAACATCGAGACCAGCCCGCCCGCGATGTCCACCAGGTGATAGTCCAGGTAGTTGCCCACCAGGAACTGCGTCGCCGCGAACGAACCGCCCGCCACCAGCAACGCCGGCCAGACCTCCCATACCTCGCGCATCCGCCCCCTGGCCATCTTGACCTGCACGATCGTCATCCAGACCGGCACGATCAGCGAGAAGACCGGAAGCTGGCGCGCCGCCATCCGCGAGATGATCGTCGGATCGATCCCGGTGACGGTGGAGAGGGCAGTGATCGGGGTCCCCAGCGCCCCGTACGCCACCGGGGCGGTGTTGGCGATCAGGCACAGGATCGCCGCGTCGCGGGCGCGGAAGCCCAGGCCGACCATCAGCGCCCCGCTGATCGCCACCGGCGTGCCGAACCCCGCCGCCCCTTCCATGAACGCGCCGAACGAGAAGGCGATCAGGATCGCCTGCACCCGCCGGTCGGCCGACAGGCGGGCGGCCGAGTTCTTCACGGTCTCGAACGTCCCGTTCTCCAGCGTGATCGTGTAGAGGAACATGGCCGCAATAATGATCCAGCCGATCGGAAACAGGCCGTACAGCCCCCCGTAGACCATGGACATGCCGGCCGTGGGCCAGGGCATGCGAAAGACCAGCGTGGCGATCAGGAAAGCGACGGCGACGGCGATCATCGCCGCCTTGTGCGCCGCGATGCCCTTGTGCAGCGTCCCATCCTTCTGCCGCGTGGGGTGCAGCGCCAGCAGGTAAAGCAGCGTCAGCACCGGCCCCGCGGCCAGCAGCGTCGAGAGGGCGGCGTGGCCGGTGGGGTTGTAGTTCTGGAGGTACTCGGTGGTCACGGTCGATGGCTCCTCGGCGGATGTGCGTGCGGCGAAGTGTACCGCGGATGGCGGGCGAGGCGAGCCGGGTCGATGGGTTCGTTTGGAAATCTGTCGCAGTGGGGAGGGGGGGAGGGGAGGAAGGCAGAAGGCAAAGGGCAAAAGGCAAAATGGGGGAGGGGAAACGCGAATGGGTGTGGGGTTCTGTTGGGTTTTGATGGGTCTTTTGAAGCTCGGACTTTGGCGAAGCGGGCGCGGGGTCGCGGCCGGGAGAGGGAGGAAGCGGGTTGGGCGCATCGGTGGCCTTTCGTATAAGGGCGCGGGATTGCGCTCCGGTGACGCGCGCAGCGCCATCAAGATGGCGGGAGAGGCGGTTTTGCTGGGGTTTTCGCGTGAAATCTTTTTTGGTTTTCGGGGGGAGGGGGTTGCGCGGCGCGCGTCATCGCCGTGCAACAAAATGATGGGAAGTTGCGGTCAGGAGATTCGCGTTATCGAGTGTCATCCACCTGGCGTGACCTCGATTCCTTCCACGGCTTGGAGATGGGACGTCAGCTCGCGGATGATCGCGTCCTCTCGGGCGAAGATCTCCCAGTATGCCCAGTCGATTCTAATCGCGCCGCCACCTTGAACGCGGGTGCCCCATCGCTTTAGCGGTGGGGGCGCGAATCGTGACGCACAAGGGGCTAATCGTGCCCCCGCCCTGAACGCGGGTGGCCCATCGCTTTAGCGGTGGGGGCGCGAATCAAATCCGCACAGCAACTTCGATTCGCGCCCCCACCCATAAATGGGTGGGCCACCGTACTTCGCCTTGGCACGCGGATTGAGATGGGACGGTGCTTCGATTCGCGCACCATGCGCTGGAGGAATCGTTCGCCTACCAACTCAGCGGGTACTCGCCTTGCGCCGGGTGGCCCATCGCTTTAGCGGTGGGGGCGCGAATCGACCGAGGGACGTTCCGGTACGCCTCCACCGATAAAGCCATGAACCATCCGGAGGGGCGCCCCCATCCAGAGGCGCCGGATGACGCGCCGTGTCACAAAAGAGGCGCTGACTTCACATCAACCGTGTTTCCCAAATAACATCGCCGCCATGCCCACACACCTGCGCCGCTCCGACGCCCCGGGGCGCGTGCATTTCTGGACAATCTCCTGTTTCCATCGGCTGGGATTCTTCTGGGACGACTCGGTCAAACAGGTCGCGATCGACGGCTTGAAACGGATTCGCGAGAAGCACGGCATCTGCCTTGTCGGCTATGTAATCATGCCGGACCACGTCCACGTCCTGCTCTACCCGCATCGCCGCGCCGATCCCAAGCCCGTTCCGATTTCCAGTCTGCTGCGCGATTTCAAGCAGCACGTCGGGTATTACGGAAAGGAGCGCCTTCGTGATTACTGGCGGGCGCATCGTTCGCTGTGGTCACGCCCGCTCAACGACTGGGCTGCCGGCAAGCTGGGCGCGCAGGATTTCTGGAATACGCGCGGTTACGACTTCGACATCGATCGGCATGACACGCTCCTGGAGAAGGTGGAATACTGCCATAACAACCCGGTCAAGCGTGGACTGGTCGCGATCCGGGCCGATTGGAAGTGGAGCAGCTTTCGGTTTTTCGACTTGAAGGATGAATCGTTGCTGGCAATGGACTGGCGCGGCGAGTACCCGCTGAGTTGGTAAATGGATGCGTTCAGGGTTGCGACGCGTGTCGCTGCGGAAGGATTCGCCCCCCCCAACGCTAAAGCGATGGGGCACCCGCGACGGGTTCAGGGTTGCGGCACATGTCGCTGCGGATCGATTCGCGCCCCCACCGCTACGATGGGGCACCCAGGCCGCGAATCGTACTCTGTGCGCCGCTCGATTCGCGCCCCCACCGCTAAAGCGGTGGGCCACCCCCGTCGCTTCCTCACACCATCCGCACCTCGATCCGTCCGACACTCGCCCCGATCCGGCTCAGGGCCAGCTCGTGGGCCTCGTCGTAGTGCTTGATCAGGACGCTCCAGTCGAACATCTCGCCCAGGCGCTCGACCTTGTTGCGCTGCTCGATGCGCTGGCGGCGGTTGAGACGCGTGAACTGGTAGAGGAATTCGACCAGCTCGTTGCACGCATCGTCGAAGCTGCGGTCGGCGCGCCGGGAGACGTAGATGCCCTTCTCCTGGGCATCCGGGATGTGACGCTGCACGTAGGCGCCAAAGCCCGAGAGGTCGCTGGTGACGGCCGGCACGCCCAGGGCGACCGCCTCCATCGGCGTGTAGCCCCAGGGCTCGTAGTAGCTGGGGAAGACGCCCATGTGGCAGCCGCGGACGAACTGGTCGTAGTCCAAGTGGAGCAAGGGGCTGGTCGCGGTCATAAACTCGGGGTGGAAGACGATCTTCACCGGGTCATCCGCCCCGTTGAAGAGCCCGCGGTGGCGCAGGTGGGTCAGCACCGGGTCCCGGCCATCATCCGCCAGGTCGTGGGTGACGATCGACGGCTGGCGGCGGTTCTTCCAGGCCGCGACGGCGCGTTTCCAGCGGATCTTGGCCTCCTCGGGGAACATCTCGTTGGCGGTGGGGAATCGGCCGTGGGCGGCGGCCCGGAGCATCGTGGGGCCCAGGCTCTCCTGGATGCGGGCGATGTTCTGCTTGAGCTCGTCGAACATCGTCTGGTTCTGCAGCACCCCCACGTTGATGTGCCGCGTCGGGGCGCGGGTGATGATGAAGCCGACGATCGTGCAGCCGCGTTCGCCCTGTTCGGCATCGGCGCACGACTCGGTCTTGAGACGCCAGTTCAGCCGCGCCAGCGCCTCGATGAAGACGTCCATCCCCTTGTTGCGGTACTCGTAGCGCCCGGAGGTGAAGAAGTAGAGCGTGTTCTCGATGTCGAACTCGTAGGCCGGGAAGAAGTGCCCCATCACGAACTCGTGGATCCGCTCCTTGTAGATGCGGTGCAGGTTCTGGAATTCGTGGACGGCGGTGAAGCGCTCGATGTTCAGGCCGTTGGGGAGGATGCCCTCGGGATTGCGGCCTAAAAGCTTGGCGGCCTCGACCGCGGTCACCTCGGAGACGGTGGTGAAGACGGTTGCGGCGTGGGCGGCGGCGCGCTCGATCGCAAAACGCGGATAAATGTTGAAATGGGCGGCCTCCTTGTCCGGATCCATGAACGGCAGGTGCTGGTAGAAGTACGGGTTGTCGCTGGCGAGGTACCGGCCCAGCAGGGTCGCGTGGGTGGTGAAGACCGTGGCGATCGGCAGCCGCAGGTGGGCGATGCGGGGCACCGCCACGCCCCCCATCCACTCGTGGAAGTGCGCCAGGATCGGCCGGCCATTGGCCACGCCCACCAGCTCGCGGAAGAACTCGGCGGCGGCGAAGCCGAAGGCGACCACGTCATTCACCTCGCCGTCGTCGTTGGGCGTGGAGATCTGGTGGTCGGCCCACATCAGGTACTTGTCCTCGCCCATGCGGTGGTAGCGGGAACGGTGGTCGATCAGGATCGTGCGCGGGCGTCCGCCGACCAGCCAGCGGCCGTACTTCGCCTGCACACCGGCCCGGCGGAGGCGGTCGAGCGTTTCGCGGATCAGGGGATCGGGGTGCTGTTCCTCGAACTCGATGTCGGCGGTGGCGGGGTTGTAAGGCCCGACGAGGCAGTAGCGATCGCCCCACTCCTGGACCATGGTCGGGGCCTTGGTCTTTAAGACGGTGTAAATGCCGCCCAGTTGCCAGCAGACCTCCCAGGCGACCTCGAAGAGGAGCGGGGGCGGGCTGGCGGGCTCATCCTTAGGCTCGGCCGCAGGCTTGCCGTTGCCCGCAGCCGGCGTGGGCAGCGGAACGGAAACAGGAACGGGAACAAAAGCGATCTCGATCTCGGCCTTGCCGTGGATGGGGGCGGGGGCGG
>DATBFY010000406.1:0-6237 GCA_036558265.1 Tepidisphaeraceae bacterium
GCGCATGGCGAGATAGCCCTGCGTGACGTCCATCGTGGCGCGGGTGACCAGGAGTTGCCGAGGCGCGCCCTTGACGCTGGCCGCGCGGTCCAGCGGCGTGCCGTTGGCGAACAGGGGGGCGGCCTTGTCCGGTTTGTCCACCAGTTGATACGCCAGCGCCAGGCCGTGGAGAAGGGCCAGATGTTCCGGGCTACCCACCTGCGCGGTCTTGCCGCGCATCTTCCGATCGAAGATCTGCCGTGCGTCGAGCAGGGCGTCGAGGGCGGCATTGTACTCGCCCGCCGCCAGCGCGTTCGTCCCCTGCTGGAGCAGGGAATTGAACAGCTCGCGGGCACGCGTCGATTCGTCCGCTTGCGGGCTGGCCGGTCCAGCGGCCAGCACGCGAAGCGGCAATGATGCCCCCAGAACAAGAACGAGGATTGAACCGATCGTGCGGGTCGACATATGCCCCTCTGCTTCGCCTTCGATTGAAATACGGATTCGATTCGACGAGTTACATCATCTCGATGTACTGCAGAACGTCGCTGGAGTTGGACGAGCGAGGATACTCCGGGTTTCCAATCCGAGCAATGTGGGCCTGAATTGACATTCCGCCCGGCGGGCGTTCTGATGACCCGCGTTACTCGTTTGAATCGCCAATCCGAGGAGGATTTTCACATGGCGCGTGCGGTTACGCTGTTCACCGGGCAGTGGGCGGACCTGCCCTTTGAGACGATCTGTCAGAAGGCCAAGAGCTTCGGGTACGACGGCGTCGAGCTGGCGACCTGGGGCGATCACTTCGAGGTGGACAAGGCGCTCAAGGACAAGGGCTACTGCAAGCAGCGGTGGGAGGTCCTCCGCGACAACGGCCTGCAGTGCCTGGCGATCAGCGCGCACCTCGTGGGCCAGGCGATTTGCGACAACATCGACGAGCGGCACAAGAGCATCCTCCCGCCCGAGGTCTGGGGCGACGGCGAGCCCGAGGGCGTGCGGAAGCGCGCCACCGCCCGGATGAAGGACACCGCCAAGGCCATGCGCAAGTTCCGCGACGCCGCGCCGGACAAGATCGCGTTTCCGGCCGTGGTGAACGGCTTCACCGGCTCGTCCGTCTGGCACAGCATCTACGCGTTCCCGCCAACGGATCAGAAGTACTGGCAGAAGGGCTTCGACGACTTCGCCAAGCGCTTCGCTCCGATCCTGGACGAGTTCGACAAGCAGGACGTGAACTTCGGCCTGGAGGTGCACCCGACGGAGATCGCCTTCGACACCGCCAGCGCGCAGCGGGCCGTCGAGGCCGTCAAAGGTCACAAGCGCTTCGGCTTCAACTACGACCCGTCCCACCTGGGATACCAGGGCGTGGATTACGTGAAGTTCATCCGCACGTTCCCGGACCGCATCTATCACGTTCACATGAAGGACGTGTGGTGGGGCCACGGCGACGGCACGGTGGGCGTCTTTGGCGGGCACACGACCTTCGCCGACCCGAGGCGGTACTGGGATTTCCGCTCGCTGGGCCACGGCGACATCAACTTCGAGGAGATCATCGTCGCGCTCAACGACGTGAAGTACAACGGCCCGCTGAGCGTGGAGTGGGAGGACAGCCGCATGGACCGCGAGCACGGCGCCACCGAGGCGGCGGCGTTCGTGAAGAAGGCCGATTTCAAGCCGTCGTCGATCGCGTTTGATGCGCAGTTCGATCGGTAAGGCGAAAACGAAAAACGAGAAGGCGAGAAACGTAAACGGTGCCGGCCCTGACGGGATCGACGACGTTTTCGGTTTTCTCTTCGTGCCCTTCGCGTGCTTCGTGGTTTAATTCAAATCACTCGGTCCGCGAGTTGCTGTCCTCTTGTGAACCGCTCGAAGTTCGCCAGGAAATGCCTCACGAGCCGATGAAACTCATCATGATGCCCGCCCGCGGTGTGCGGCGTGATATGACAGTTGGGCGCCGTCCACAGCGGGTGATCGGCAGGCAGAGGTTCGGGGTCGGTCACGTCCAGCCATGCGGCGGCGATCCGATGTGATTGCAGCGCTTGCAATAATGCCGGTTGATCCACCGTGCTGCCCCGGCCGATGTTATAAAATGCCGCCTCGCGATTCATGAGCGCGAACCGCTCCGCCGACATGAACGCCTTGGTCGCCCCGCCACCCGGCAGCACGCTGACCACGTGGTCCGCGTGCGGAAGATACTGATCCAATTCCGATTCCGCGACGGTCTTGACCGGCTCCTCGCCGGTGGGCTTGCGCCGCACGGCGACGACGTCGCAATCGAACGGGATCAAGAGATCCACCAGCCGGCGCGCGATCGCCCCGAAGGAAAGGATCAGCACCTTCTGGCCCGTCAGCAATCGCGACGCACGTCGGATCGCGTTGGCGGGCCACCCCTTGTCGCTTCGCTGGTTCTCAACGCTCGCGGCAAGCTGCCGGCACTGCGCCAGGATCATCGCCAGCGCGTGCTGGGCGCACGGATCCTCGTAGACGCTCGAGCTGTTCGTCAGCGCTGCGCCGCGGGCGCGGAGGGAGGCCCGGAGATCGTCGCGGTCATAACGATCCCAGCCCGCGCTCGTGAGATGGGCCCATTTGAGTTTCGGGGCAGACAGGAGCGAGCCCGGATCGGGCTGGCCAAAGGCGACATCGGCTGAGTCGATTGCCGGATCATGGCCCGACGCGGCGAGATTCGATTTCGTCGTCGATTGCGAGAAGACGACCTCGTTGCCCGCCAGCGAATCCCTCAGCAGCGCATTGGCGGACTCGTCGGGGAACAGTTGGTTGACGAAGACGGTCAGCTTGTCCTGGCTCATGATCTCAGCGTCTTTAAAGCGGCGCGCCCGTGCAGTAAAGCAGGATGCCCAGGAAATGACACCCGCTCCCCCCGAGCACCAGCACGTGCCACGCCGCGTGGAAATACCGGATCCGGTGATCCAGGCTGAAGAAGATCAAACCGCCCGTGTAGCACACGCCCCCCGCCACCAGCCATGCCTGCAGGGGCACCGGCAGCGCGGTCGTCAGCGGTCGCGCCGCCAGGATCGGCAGCCAGCCGAGCACCAGGTACAGTCCCGCCGACACCGCCCCCAGGTTCACCCGGTGACAGAAAACCGCCTTCGACGCGAACCCGAACAGCGCAACCCCCCAGATCGCCGCGTGCAGGATCCACCAGGGCCCGTTGCGCAGCCAGGCAAAAGCGATCGACGTCCACGATCCGGCGATGAACAGGAAGATCAGCGCCTGATCCGCCGTGCGACAGACGTGCTGTGGCCGCGGCCGGCGGACGACGTGCGACAGCGTCGAGGCCGCATACGTCGCCAGCAGCGTCGTCGCGTAGAGCGCGCACCCCCAGATCTCCCAGGCCCCGCCATGCCGCCAGGCCGAGACGAGCAGGGCGGCGGCCCCGGCGAGCGCGCCCGCCAGACCCAGCGCGTGCGTCGCGGCGTTGACGTGCTCCTCGTCAAACGTCCGGGCCGCTGCGTTGGAACTCAGGCGCGACACGCGCGGCATCATAGCCCGGACCAGCGGCGCGGAAAGCCCCCCGGCCGCGTCGCCTCAGGCCCGGCGGTCGAAGATCCAACTGAACGAAACGGGTGGCTGTCGGGCGGCGGTGTCGGCGATCTGGGCGGCCATTTCGCGGCACCGCTCGGCATGTCGGCAGACGAAATCCTGCGCGCGGGCGGCCTTCCCGCCCACGGTGCGGCCGGCCAGGTTCCACGTCTTCACCAGGTGCTCCACGATGTCCGCGTAGTCGTTGACCGTGTAAACGCCCAGCCGCTGCGCCACCGCCGCGAAGTGGTCGAACAGGTCCGGATCCTTCCCGTCGAACATCAGCCGGCCCGGCATCGCGATCACGCGCCGGAACATCGACATGATCGTCACCAGGCCCCCCGCGGGGTCCTGGTCCAGCACCTTTCCCATCATCGTCGTGTAGAACGCCTCGTGGCGAGCCTCGTCGCCGGCGATCCGCTGGCAGATCTTCGCCAGCGCCGCGTCACCTTCGCGATTGGCCAGCTTGCCGACGTTGGCGTGCGACACCTTGGTCGCCCGCTCCTGGAACGCGGTGTAGACCAGGCCGCCATAAAGATCCGGATACGACCGCGCGTTGAAGCCGTTGTTGAGCAGGTGGTGAACCGTCACCTCGACCGCGCGCATGTCCACCCGGCCAGTCAGACGAAGGTAAGCGTTGAGCAGGTCCCCGTGGCGGTTCTCCTCGCTCGTCCAACCGCGCAGCCACCTGGCCCAGGGGCGCTCCTCGGTGCCCGTGAAATCCTCGGCCAGGATGTTCAGGGAAACCGAATAACTCGGCAGCGCCTCCTCGGTCACCATGTCGGCGACCAGCACCACAAGCACGGGGTCGGAGAGGGCGCGGGCCGGCTCGCGCAAACGCTCCACCTGTTCGCGCCAGTCTTCCGCCGTCAGGTCGGGGAGGTAATCGGTGGGTTGCCAGGCCTTGTCAATCGGTGCAAGAAAGGTGAGATTTTCGCCGACGGCGGTTTCGAGGCCGCGAAGGACCTCACGTTGGATGGGGGGATCGTCGATACCGCGGTCCAAAGATTCACCTTTACGGAGTTGAGGGCATGGGTCTTGAGGGCTAAGGAATCGCGGAACTATCGTAGGTGCGATCCACTAATGCCGCAACGCGGAATGACAATCAAGCACCAGTTGCGTGTTCTTTCCCGCGTTGTGCTCGGTGACACCCGACCGACCATCGCGCGGCGGGTCAACACGAACCGGCCGGAAAGCTCTCCGACCAGCGCCGGGCGGACGGATTTGGGTCTGAATTGAGCCCGGACCAGAATCGAATGCGGACACGATAACGGTAGCGAGAAACTCGCCAAAGATGAATGGAGAAGTATATTTCCGCATGGAGTAGGGGACTTGTTGTCGAGGAGTGATCAACGATGCACGCAATGCCGGTCATGATTGCGATCCTGTGCGCCATGGCGATTGCCTATCGGTATTACAGCGCCTTCATCGCCGCACGAGTCGCGGTCCTGGACGATTCCCGCACCACCCCCGCCGTCCGCCTCAACGACGGCCAGAACTACCACCCCACCAACAAGTGGGTCCTCTTCGGCCACCACTTCGCCGCCATCAGTGGCGCCGGCCCGCTCATCGGCCCGGTGCTGGCGGCACAGTTCGGTTACCTGCCGGGACTGCTCTGGATCGTCATCGGGGTCTGTCTCGGCGGCGCAGTCCAGGATTTTCTCGTCCTCGTCGCCTCGATGCGCCGCAACGGCCAATCCCTCGCACAGATCGCCTTCGAAGAGATCGGCCGCATCGGCGGCACCACCGCCATGACCGCCATCCTCTTCATCATCGTCATCGCACTCGCCGGCCTCGGAAAGGTCGTCGTCAATGCCCTCGGCGGTGAGGCCGTGAAATACCCCGCCGACAGCCAGCTCGTCGTCACCGACCCGATCCAGTCCTCCGCCCCCGGTCGCTACCTGATCCCCGCCAATTCCAAGCTGGTCTGGAACGGCGGGAAGTCGGAGATGACGATCAAAGAACCCTTCGTCCTCAAGTCGCCCGTCGCCCCGCTCGCCACCCCGAGCGCTGACCGTTCCACGAGCACCCTCCCGATCCCCCCCGGCGCCGTCCGCGCCATGCCCGGCAGCTCCTGGGGCACCTTCACCATCGCCGCAACCATCCCAATCGCCCTTTTCGTCGGCCTCTACATGTACAAGCTCCGCCCCGGCCGCGTCGCCGAGGCCTCCATCATCGGCGCCGCCCTCACCATCGGCGCCACCATCGCCGGTGCATGGGTCGCCCGACACCCGATTGGCGCCTGGTTCAACCTCACGCAGGTGCAGGTCACCTGGGCCATGGCCATCTACGGCTTTGTCGCCGCCGTCCTTCCCGTCTGGGTCCTCCTCGCCCCGCGCGATTACCTTTCCAGCTTCCTCAAGATCGGCACGATCGCGCTCCTGGTCATCGGGACCATCGTCGCCAATCCCAAACTCGAGGCCCCCGCCTTCAACGAGGTCTTCAAGAACGGCGGCCCGATCGTCGGCGGCAAGATCTTCCCCTTCCTCTTCATCACCATCATGTGCGGCGCGATCAGCGGGTTTCACGCGCTGGTCTCCTCCGGCACCACGCCCAAGATGATCAAGAACGAGAAGGACGCGCGCACCATCGGCTACGGCGCGATGCTCATCGAAGGCCTGGTCGGCTGCGTCGCGATGATCGCGGCGGCGACGCTTCCCGTCGGCGACTACTACGCGATGAACACGGCGCTGGCGAACGCCCCGGCGTTCCACGACAAGATCGTCT
>DATBFY010000407.1:0-2313 GCA_036558265.1 Tepidisphaeraceae bacterium
CATGGGCACGCTGGCCGCGACCCGGAGCAATCCGGCGATCAAGCGGTTCTACGAACGCCTGCTGGCTCAGGGAAAAACGAAGATGGTCGCGCTGACGGCCTGCATGCGCAAGCTGCTGACCATCCTCAACGCCATCGTCCGCACCGGCGTGAAATGGAATCCCGAATTGGTCAACGCTTAACCTTGACATTCAACACAGTCGCTTCGTGGTTCAATCCTAAACCGCGAACGGCGCGCCGGCGGGGGCCATGAACAGCTCGATCTGCTTTTTGGTGGCCTCGCTGGCTTCGCACAGGGGGAGGCGCAGCTCGCCGGTGTCCAGGCCGGCGACCTTCATCGCGTACTTGATGCCGACGGGGTTGCCGTCGGCGAAGAGGGCCTTGATCAGCGGGAAAAGCTGGTAGTGGATGGCGCGGGCTTCGGCGTAGTTGCCGTCGGCGGCGTGCCTGACCATCTGCTTGACCTTGCCGGGCAGGAGATTGGAGACGACGCTGATGACGCCGCGCCCGCCGATCGACATGATGGGCAGGGTGAGCGAGTCGTCGCCGGAGAGGATGGGGAGATGGCAGAGGGAGGCGATCTCGCTGGTCATGTCGAGCGAGCCCGTGGCCTCCTTGATGGCGACGATGTTGGGGTGCTGGCTGAGCTTGGCGACGGTCTGGGCGCTCATGGTGACGCCGGTGCGGCCGGGGATGTTGTAGAGGACGATCGGGAGGTCGATCTTGTCGCCCAGGGTCATGAAGTGGCGGTAGAGGCCTTCCTGGGAGGGCTTGTTGTAGTAGGGGTTGACGGAGAGGCCGGCGGTGCAGCCGACGTCCTTGGCGATCTTGTGGAGTTCGAGCGCCTCGGTGGTGGCGTTGCCGCCGACGCCGCCGATCACGTGAACGCGTCCGCGGGCGAACTGGACGGTGAGCTCGAGGATGCGGGCGTGTTCCTTGAAGTCGACGGTGGGGGATTCGCCGGTGGTGCCGACGGGCACCAGCCCGTCGATGCCGTGCGTGACCTGGTACTCGATCTGGTCGGCCAGGCGCGCCTCGTCGAGGCGGCCGTTCTTGAACGGGGTGATCATCGCGGTGAAGGCGCCGGTGAACATCGTGGACTCCAGAAGCGAGAATCGAGAGGAAGTCAGTAGTCGGTAGTAAGTAGTCAGTAGCCGGTGGCAACGGACTGGACGTGGCGGACGTCGCGCGCCAGGGTCGAGCCGGTCATGAGGTCTTTCATCTCGCGGACGGCCTGGCGGAGTCCGACGAAAATGGCGCGGCTGACGATGGCGTGGCCGATGTTAAGCTCGGCCATCAGCGGGATGCGCGCGACGGGGGTGACGTTGCGGTAGTTGAGGCCGTGGCCGGCGTGGAGGCGCATGCCGCGCTCGCGGACCCCTTGGCCGGCCTGTTCGAGGCGATGAAGCTGCTCGGTGCCGGCCATCTCGTCGCGGGCGTTGGCGTACTCGCCGGTGTGGAGCTCGACGGCGTCGAAGCCGAGCTTTGCCGCCAGGTCGATTTGCGCCAGGTCCGGGTCGATGAAGGCGGAGACGAAGACGCCCAGGGTCTTGAGGCGGTTGACGACGCCGGCGATGCGGTCGGATTCGCGCGAGAGGTCCAGGCCGCCCTCGGTGGTGACCTCCTGGCGCCGCTCGGGCACGAGGGTGGCCTGGGCGGGCACGACGCGGGTGGCGATCTCCACGATCTCGGCAAAGAGGCTCATCTCCAGGTTCAGCTTGCACTGGACGGTCTGGCGGAGGACCTGCACGTCGCGGTCGTTGATGTGGCGGCGGTCCTCGCGCAGGTGGACGGTGATGCCGTCGGCGCCGCCCAGCTCCGCCTCGATGGCGGCCCAGACGGGGTCGGGCTCATAGGTCCGCCGCGCCTGTCGCAGCGTGGCCACGTGGTCGATGTTAACGCCCAGCTCGATCATCAGCCCGGCGATTGTAGGCGATTGGGAAGGGGGGGCAAGGAGCAGTGCTGAGTCCTGATTGCCGAGCGGGTGATTGGGAACTGGCGAAGTTGATCCATTGCCCCTCGCACGGCGGAAGAGGGACGGGTATCTTCGGACATCGCGTCATGCACTGGTTGGCGGTCATCAAACTTGAGCGCGTCGTCGAGCTGATCGACATCGGCTGGGCGGGGTACTTCGTGCTCTTCGGTCTGCTCTTCTCGTGCGGGCTGGGGATGCCATTGCCCGAGGACATCCCGCTGCTGGTGGCGGGAATGCTGGTGGGGGCGGGACGGATGCACCTGCTGACGGCGGCGATTTGCGCCTGGTGCGGCATCATCGGCGGTGATTGCATCCTCTATTACATGGGGCACCGGTTCG
>DATBFY010000408.1:0-3832 GCA_036558265.1 Tepidisphaeraceae bacterium
TGGACGTTGAAGCGGATCGGTGAGGTGATTCGCAAGCAGTTCGGCGTGCGCTACAGCCCAGTCGGTGTCTGGGCGCTGTTGCGGCACGGCCTCGGCTGGAGTTGGCAAGAGCCGGAACGGGGCGCCCTCGAGCGCGACGAAGCCGCCATCGCCCAGTGGAAGCGGGAGGAATGGCCACGGTTAAAAAAACGCCGCACGCCGAGGCGCGCATCTCGCGTTCCTGGATGAGAGCGGGTTCCTGCTCATCCCCAACGTCCGCAAGACCTGGGCGCCCGTCGGGCAGACTCCGCGTCTTCGACATAGTTATCGGCATGACAGAGTCTCCGTCATCTCGGCGCTCACCGTGGCCCCGCGACGTCACCGCTTTGGGCTGTACTTCGACCTGCACCTGCGCAACATCACGGGGGCTGATGTCATCACGTTTCTCCGGTACCTGCTCCGTCACCTGCGCGGCTCCGTCGTGCTGCTGTGGGATGGCGGAAAACTCCATCGACATCGCGATGTCCACGCATTTCTCCAGAGTATCCCCGCGTGAAGGTCCATCGCTTCCCCGGCTACGCGCCCGAACTCAATCCCAACGAATTCGTCTGGACCCAGGCGAAACGTGAACTGGGCAAACACGGACCACAACGGCCTCTTGCCCCTCACGCTGCACGTCGTGCGGTCGCTTCAGCGCATCGGCCGGTCGCAAGCCCTGCTTCGCTCATGCCTCCACGCGGCCGATCTGCCGTGGCCGTAGCCGGTTGGGCGAGGTGTTGTTCTCAGCAACCGCGAAGGCGGGCGAAGCCCTCGTATCGCGAACGATACAGTTGCGGTCGGCTTGTTCCATCACGAACCCGGCGTTGTAGTCGCCGCACCCGAGCGAATGGAGCCGACTGACATGGCGCTCGCCCCTGTGACGCGACCGGCTGCATATCCACCGCCTGATCGCGGGCGGATGCTCATGGCTCGGGAGGCTCCGACCCCCGCACCCGCGAAACCCAAGCTGCTCGACCGTGTACGCGAGGTCTTGCGCACTCGCCACTACAGCCGTCGCACCGAGGAGTCCTACATCGCCTGGATCCGGCGCTACATCTTCTTTCACGGCAAGCGGCACCCGGCCGAGATGGGTGGGCCGGAGGTCACGCGGTTTCTCAGTTCTCTCGCGGTAGAGGGTCGCGTGGCCGCCTCGACCCAGAACCAGGCGCTGAGCGCGCTTCTCTTCCTCTATCGAGATGTGCTGGCCGTCGAGTTGCCTTGGCTCGATGAGATCGTGCGCGCCAAGCGCCCGACGCGCCTACCGGTTGTCCTCACCCGCGAGGAAGTCCGGGCCGTGATCGACCGCCTGTCAGGTGCGCCCCGGATCATGGCATGCTTGCTGTACGGCGCTGGGCTGGCGTCCTCGAATGCTGCCGTCTCCGAGTGCAAGACGTCGACTTTGGATCCAACCAGATTGTCGTGCGGGGTGGCAAGGGAGACAAGGATCGCACGACCATGCTTCCAGCCATCGTCAAAGCCCAGCTCGCGCAGCACCTTGGCAGCGTGCGTAAGCAGCACGAACGGGACCTGGCGGCCGGCGCCGGCTGCGTGGAACTGCCAAACGCGCTGACCCGAAAGTATCCTGACGCCGGCCGGCAATGGGTGTGGCAATGGGTCTTTCCCGCCACGCGCATCTACGTGGATCGGGTGACCGGCCAGCACCGGCGTCACCACTTCCACGAGACGCTTCTGCAGCGCGAGATCAGGCGTGCAGCATGGCAGGCCGACATCTCGAAGCGCGCTAGCCCGCATACGCTGCGTCACTCGTTCGCGACTCACCTCCTTGAAGACGGCCACGACATTCGGACCGTGCAGGAGATCCTCGGCCACCGCGACGTATCCACGACCATGATCTACACGCACGTCCTGAACCGAGGCCCAGCCGCGGTTCGCAGTCCCGCCGACCGGATGTTCAGCCCATGACTGCTGCTGCCCTAAAATTTGGGGCAGACGGGATAGACAGACCGCAGCCGGTCAGCCTATTTTCGGCGCTCGGACGGGACGAGTGGCAAACCAAGTCGCGACTGCAATGAAGAAAACGTTGGCGCCATGAGGACACCTCAGGATGGGATACGCAGACGACAGGTGCTGTGTCCGTGGTCTTACGTACCGGGATACGCAGGTCTGTCGACTTCAAGTTGGGCAGATGAGCAGCGTGGCCTGCCATCATGACGCGAAGAGAATCCGGTCGCTCCAACGGGTTGCTCGCGGGAGCCCGCCGCCGGTGAGGTCGAACCTCATCCGCTTCTCTGTGGTGATCTTGCTTCTCGCCGCTCCACTCGCCGCCCAAGCCCAGCAGGCGGGCAAGGTCTATCGTGTCGGCTGGCTCAGTGCGGGCTCCAGCGAATCTAACCAGCCCGCGGACCAGGCGTTCTTGCATGGGCTCAGCGTGCGTGGCTGGATCGAGGGCCAGAATGTCATCGTTGAGCGTCGCTGGGCCAACGGAAGAAGTGAACGCCTGCCCGCCCTGGCGGCAGAGTTGGTCCAGCGCAAGGTAGATGTGATCGTCGCGGTCGCGGAAGCCGCCGCGCTCGCGGCAAAGGAAGCAACCAAGAACGTGCCGGTCGTCATGCTCTTGGTCGCCGATCCTGTCGGAAGCAAGCTGGTCGCCAGCCTAGCGCGCCCCGGCGGCAACGTCACTGGGATGACCTTCACGCCCACATTGGAACTCTTGGGCAAGCGGCTGGCACTCCTGAAGGAGGCCATCCCTCACGCCTCCCGAGTTGCCATCCTCTCAAACCCAGCGAATCCATCCCATGTACGAGAGTTGAGAGCGGCCCAGGCTGCCGCCGGACCGCTGGGGCTTCGACTTCACCGCCTGGAGGCACGTAGTCCGGAGGAGTTCGATCGCGTTTTCGCCGCCATGAGGCGAGAACGGGCGGACGGGCTTCTGATTCTTGTTGACTCCATGTTCAGCATTCACCGGACGCGGCTTGCCGAGCTCGCGGCGACCTACCATCTTCCTACGCTGTACGGGATCAGGGAGTTCGTCGTGGCGGGCGGCCTCATGGCCTACGGGGTGAATATCGTCGACTACGTCGAGGGCGCAGCCTTCTACGTCGACAAGATCCTCAAAGGCGCCAGACCTGGGGACCTGCCCGTTCAACAGCCAACCAAGATCGAGTTGGTCATCAACCTCAAGACAGCCAGGGGCCTCGGCCTTACCATGCCGCCGTCGCTTCTGCTTCGAGCAGACCGGGTGATCGAGTGAACGAACGTGCGGACGACGCCTGCCCAACAACACGTTCGACCGGCCCGCTGGCTCGCATTCGCTCGCCCGCCGCCGGTCAACGTGGGCGTTAGCGAGCAGAACGTTCACAGGGAGGCCCAATCATGGCGAGCGAAGCAATCCCGCTCCTGAACCCCGGCGACCGTGCCCCGAACTTCAAGCTTCCAGCGGTCAATCAAGAGGGCATGATTGCGTTCGAGGACTATTGGACGAAAGGCTGGCTACTCCTCGGACTCTTCCGGGGCGTCTTCTGACCGTTCTGCCGCCGCCAGCTCGTGCAGTTGGCCGCGATGGTGCCCAGCTTCACTGCTCTCGGCATCGGGGTCGTGGTGGTTGTCAACTCTCCCCTGGATCGCGCCCGCCTTTACTTCAGCCGTCGACCGACTCCGCTCGTCCTCGCCGCAGATCCCGAGCGGGCCAGTTATCGGGCCTTTGGCGAGCCGGCGGCCCCGCCCACTCTCATGACGCTCCACGGCCTTACACTCCAGCAACGGGATGCACTGCTGTTCGGTCCGGACGCGATTCGCGTTGATCCCACCGGGGAGTTGGCCCAACCGTTGCCGTTCCAAGAGGCGCGCCTTGAAC
>DATBFY010000409.1:0-14725 GCA_036558265.1 Tepidisphaeraceae bacterium
GCGAAGTTCGCGGTCAATTCGCTCACCGCCCCCCTGCCGGTCGGGACGAGTCCGACGCTCGCAGAGAAGGCCACCAACGCCGCCCGCGCCGCCGTCACCGATTACGCGAAACATAACCACGTCGACCTCAAGAACGTCAACGTCCAGCTCAAAACCGAAGGCGAGGGCAAGTCGCTTCTGTCGATCGACGGCGCCGACGAGCCCACCGCCCGCAACCTGCTCGCGCTCACCCAGGACAAGCTCTCATGGCAGGGGACCTGGTCGGACGCGGCCGTCATCGCCGGGTTCCTGGCGATGTGCCTGATGTTCGGCTACATCTGCGCCCACCAGGTGAGGATCGAGAGCATCGCTGTGAAACTGCCGCTCGCCCTGGCGCTGGCGCTCGTGGGCGGTTACTTCATGACCCGTGGCGTGCAGTACGCGGCGTTCGACGGGCAGAGCGCCTGGTTCGTCTCGATCGCGTGGCTGGGCTTCTCGAGCCTCATGGGCGCCGTCAACTACCTGGCGACGATCATCAAGCTCCGCTGCCCGGGCATGACGATGTTCCGCATGCCGCTCTCGGTCTGGTCGCTCTTCATCACGTCGATGCTGGTGCTGCTGGCGACGCCGGTGCTCGCCAGCGCGCTCACGCTGAATCTGCTCGACCACCACCGCCTCACCAGCTTCTTCATCCCGCTCAACTGGACGCGCTCCAACCAGCTCCAGATCGTCGCGGGCGGCGGGTACCCCATCCTCCACCAGCACCTCTTCTGGTTCTACAGCCACCCCGCCGTCTACATCATGATCCTGCCCGCCATGGGCATGGTCAGCGACATCCTCTCGGTCTTTTCCCGCAAGCCGATCTTCGGCTACCGCCCGATGGTCTACGCGATGGCGGGCATCGCCTTCCTCGGGTTCATCGTCTGGGCCCACCACATGTTCCAGAGCGGCATGAACCCGACCCTGGGCACCACCTTCGCCATCAGCACGATGTTCATCGCCGTGCCGTCAGCCATAAAGGTCTTCAACTGGCTGGGCACGATCTGGCGCGGCAACATTCGCTTCACCAGCGCGATGCTCAACGCGCTGGCGTTCGTCAGCATGTTCGTGATCGGCGGCCTGTCGGGCATCTTCATGGCCAGCACCGCCATCGACGTCCACATCCACGACACCTACTTCATCGTCGCCCACATCCATTACGTGCTGTTCGGCGGGTCGATGTTCGGCATCTTCGCCGCGATCTATTTCTGGTACCCCAAGATGTTCGGGCGGATGATGAACGAGCGCCTGGGCAAGGTCCACTTCTGGATCACCTTCGTCGCGTTCAACTTCACGTTCTTCACCATGCACATCCTGGGGCTGCGCGGGATGCCGCGACGGGTGGCCACCTACACCAACTATCCCAGCTTCGCCGACCTGCAGCCGATGAACGTGTTCATCAGCATCAGCGCCTTCGTGATGGGCCTGGGTCAGTTGCTGTTCGCGATCAACTTCCTCGGCAGCCTCATCTGGGGCCGCCGCGCCCCGCAGAATCCCTGGGAGGCCACCACCCTCGAATGGGTGGACGCGCCCACGCCTCCGCCGCACGGAAACTTCGTGAAGGTGCCGCTGGTCTACCACGGACCTTACGAATACAGCTCACCGCTGGTGGAGGAGGATTGGCTGCCGCAGACGCGCTATGTTGACGGATTGCAGCACGAGACGGTGGCGACCGCGACGCACTGAACCTCCCACCGCGACGGCCCGTGGCCGGGCCGGCTAAACGGGTGTGGCATATCGTCGCACGCCCACGTAATCGCATGACGCTTCCGTGAAATCCTTCTACTATTCGCCTCAACCTTGATGGACGTTCCCGACTACAATCGATCCCTTCACCGCGTCGCCCTGGTCGTCGCCTGGTCGATCTTCCCGCTGATCTTCATCGGCGGGCTGGTCACCTCGAAGGACGCCGGACTCTCGGTGCCTGACTGGCCCAACAGTTACGGCTACAACATGTTCCGCTTCCCGCCGCGCTTCTGGACCGGCGGGATCCTTTACGAGCACACGCACCGCCTTTACGCCTCGTTCGTGGGCCTGCTCACGATCGTGCTTGCGCTCTGGGCCTGCTTCGGTGAGACGCGCCGCTGGGTGCGCATCCTGGGCGTCTCGTGCCTGAGCCTGGTCATCCTCCAGGGCGTGCTGGGCGGCCTGCGCGTCGTGCTCCTCGAGCTCGACCTCGCCATCGTCCACGCGTGCATCGCGCAAGCCTTCTTCTGCCTGGTGATGCTGATGTGTCTCGTGACCTCGCGATGGTGGTCCATCGCTGCATCGCACCGCGATGCAGAAGCCCCGCACGGAAAGAGGTTGATCCGTCTCGCGATCATCGCGTGGATCGTCGTCTTTCTGCAATTGATGGTCGGCGCGACCATGCGCCACTACAAGGCGGGCCTGGCGATCCCCGATCTCCCCCTCTCCTACGGCCAGGTGATCCCGCCGACCAACACGCCCGACCTCAAGGCCGCCCAGGACCGCCTCGCCGGCGCACAGTGGTGGGACGCCAACGAGAGCACGCTCGGACAGGTGTGGCTGGCCTTCGGTCACCGCATCGGCGCCGTGCTGGTTACCATCACCATCCTCGTGCTCGCCATCGCCATCCTCCGCAGACACCGCCGTTCGGGTCTCTTCGGGACGGCACTCGTGCTGCTGGGTCTGCTGGTGGTGCAATTAACGCTGGGCGTGCTTACCGTACTCCTGAAGAAGCCGGCCGACATCGCCAGCGCCCACGTGGCGGTCGGCGCGCTGGTGCTGGTGACGACGTTCGTCATCGTCGTCCGCTCGATGCGACTCTATTCCCCCGCGTTCGCCGCCGGCGCTCCGGCCCGGGGCTTCGAACCGACACTCGTAAACGGCGCTGTCGCCCGGCCCGCGATCAGTTAACCTCCTCGCAAGCATGAAACCGGCATCGGACATCACGACCTTTTCCGCCTCCGCGTTGGCAACGGGCCGCGCTTCGGACGCCGCTGCCGTCCTCACCCCCTCCCGCGCCCGCGACTTCTACGAGCTGACCAAGCCGCGGATGAACTTCCTGGTCGTCTGCACCACGGCCGTCGGCTTCTACATGGCCCCGCACCACGGAGGCGGGCACTGGATCGCGCTGCTCCACGCGATCATCGGCACCGCGCTCACCGCCGCCTCCGCCAGCGTCTTCAACCAGCTCGTCGAGCGTTCCTACGACGCGCTGATGCCCCGCACGCGCAACCGACCGCTCCCCGCCGGCCGCGTCACCCCCGCCGAGGCGCTGGCCTTTGGCGTCCTCCTGGGCGTCGTCGGCGTGGCGTACCTGGCGTTCCTGGTCAACGTCCTGACCGCCCTGCTGGGCGCGATCACGCTCGCCAGTTACGTCTGGATCTATACCCCGATGAAGCGGGTCTCGTCCCTCAACACCGTCGTCGGCGCCGTCCCCGGCGCGATCCCTCCGATGATGGGCTGGACCGCCGCCACAGGCGCGCTCTCCCCGGAGGCGCTGGTGCTCTTCACGATCCTGTTCCTCTGGCAGATGCCCCACTTCCTCGCGATTGCGGTCCTGTACAAGCGTGATTACGCCGCCGGCGGTTTCAAGATGCTCCCGGTCGTCGACCCGGGCCTGCGCATGACCGCCCGCATGATCGTCCTCTACGGAATGGCCCTGGTGCCGGCGAGCCTGATGCCCGTCGGCGTCGGCATGGCGGGCAACGTCTACCTGACCGGCGCCGTGCTCCTCAGCCTCGCGTTCCTGAGCTATTGTGTGAGCTGCGCCGTCTCCCGCGAGCGGGTCGATGCCCGCAAGCTGTTCTTCGCGTCCATCATCTACCTCCCCGTTCTCTTCGCCGTCATGATGCTCGACAAAACCGTTTAGCGCACCGCGCTTGCGGGGCGCTCGTGCCTCTCGTAAAACTTGCCAGCGCAAAGAGGAGCACCCCGACAGTGTCCGAGTCGATCCTGGATCACGGTTACATCCCCGAGGAACACGCGCCCGATCCCGTGATCAGCCACGGCGACCCCACGCCGCCCGGCAAGGTCGGCATCTGGCTCTTCCTCGCCAGCGAGATCATGTTCTTCATCGGGATCCTGGGGTCCTACATCGTGATCCGCTCCGGCTGGCCTCACCTTTTCGAGATGCAGGGGCGCACGCTCAACAAGCTCCTTGCCGGCGTCAACACGCTCGTGCTCATCTTCAGCTCGCTCACGATGGCGATGGCGGTGGACGCCGCCCAGAAGGCCGACCGCTCCCGGCTCGTCCGCTTCCTCTCCCTCACGTTCCTCTGCGCCCTGACCTTCATGCTCATCAAGGCGTATGAGTACAACGACAAGTTCCACCACTACACCATGGTCGTCCGCGAGGGCAACGACACCTACGTTTACGACGGCCACCTTCACGAGCACGACGGCCACAAGAGTCTCACCGGCGTCCGCGGAAAACTCCACGACGACGACATCTTCAACATCAACTTCGCCGGCAAGGAGTGGATCGAGGAATCCGCCCGCGCCCACCAGGAGATCGGCAGCGGCCAGAAGCTCGAGGAGAAGACCTGGGACATCCACGGCACGGTCGCCCAGGAGGTCAACTACGGGCCCTGGAAGAACCTGTTCTTCTCCTGCTACTTCACCGCCACGGGCATCCACGGCATTCACGTGCTCGCCGGCATGATCCCCCTGGGCATCCTCACCATCCAGGGCACGCGCAAGCGCATCTTCCCCGCCGCCACCGAGTACGTCGGCCTCTACTGGCACTTCGTGGACCTGGTCTGGATCTTCCTCTTCCCGCTGATGTACCTGATCTGAATGGACCACCCAAATGAGTGACGCCACCGCCGCCCGCATCCCCGAACCCGAGCACGGCCACACCGAGCCCGCGCCCCACCACGCCGTCAACTACCTCGCCGTCTTCATCACGCTCGTGATCCTGACCGTCGTCACCGTCGTCGCCGCACTCCTCAACGTCAAGAGCGAGCTCACCAAGGTGCTGATCGCCCTGGCCATCGCCTCGATCAAGGCCAGCGCCGTCGTCCTCTACTTCATGCACCTCAAGTTCGAGGGCAAGCTGATCTACCTGATCCTGGCCGTCCCCGTCACCTTCTGCATCCTGCTGGTCTTCTCGCTCCTCCCCGACGTCACTTTCGCCCCGATCTTCCACGATTTTTCCGCCAACGCCTGGCGCTTCGTACACGGGTGATACCGCAAGATTTGGGTGGCATGGACAAAGTCGTCTGCCCGTGTCTTCGCGCGTTTCGGTCATTCGAATTTGGGATTTGAATTTCGTTTGATCTTTGATTTTTGACATTTGGATTTCTCCCCGTTGCCCGACCCTATCGTCCAAGTCTCCCACCTCACCCATCGTTACGCCGACCGCACCGCGCTCGCCGACGTCTCCCTCGCCGTCAACGGGCGCGAGATCTTCGGCTTCCTCGGGCCCAACGGCAGCGGCAAGACCACCCTCTTCCGCATCCTCTCCACCCTGATCGCGCCTCAAGAGGGAGAGGTCACGATCGCCGGCCTCAATCTCCGCGAGTCGCGCGACACCATCCGACGCCAGATCGGCGTCGTCTTCCAGTCCCCCAGCCTCGATAAGCAGCTCACCGCCGAGGAGAACCTCCGCCACCACGGGCACCTCTACGGCCTGCGCGGCCGCGAGCTCGAAGACCGCATCGACCGGATGCTCGCCCGCGTCGGCCTCGCCGAGCGTCCGCGCGAACTGGTCGGCACGTTCAGCGGCGGGATGCGCCGGCGCGTCGAGCTGGCCAAGGGCCTGCTCACCCGCCCGCGCATCCTCCTTCTCGACGAGCCCAGCACCGGAATCGACCCCGGGGCGCGCATCGACCTGTGGCGCTACCTGCGCGAGATCCGCGACCAGGACGGCGTCACGATCCTGGTCACCACCCACCTCATGGACGAGGCCGAGCACTGCGACCGCCTGGCCATCATGGACGCCGGCAAGCTCGCCGCCTGTGACACCCCGAACGCCCTCAAGAGCCGCATCGGCGCCGACGTGATCACGCTCTCCACCGACGCGAACGACGACCCGCAGGCCCTCGCCGACGCCGTCCACCAGCGCTTCGGCGTCAACGCCGAACGCGTCGACTCCGTCGTCCGCATCGAGCGCGAGCGCGGCCACGAGTTCATCCCCCAGCTCGTCGAAGCCTTCGTCGGCCGCATCCGCTCGGTCTCCCTCGGCAAACCCACCCTCGAAGACGTGTTCATCCACGTCACCGGCCACGGGTTCAAGGATCAGTAATAACTCTGACGTGCCCCAATAGAGGAAGCGGTGGGCAGACACCATCGTCTTCCCGCCGCTGGATCCTGCTGCGACTTAAAAGGGATTGCCCGCGGTTCAGCCTTCGGCGTCGCCGTCCGACTCGCCGCCCCGCGACGAAACCTGGATCGTGTACTTCTCGACCGCGAAGTGCAGCGAATTCTCGCTGGGCGTCTCAAAGCGGCCGTTGATCCCGTAGTACACCTGCTTCCCGTCCCGGCGATTCCCGATCAAGTTGTTCATCCGCAACAGGCCGAGGTGATGGCTCACCGTCGGCTGCGGCAGGTCGAGTTCCTGGCAAAGGCTGGTCACGTTCCGCTCGCCTTGTGCCAGCAACATGAGGATGTTCAGGCGCGTCTTATCGGACAGCAATCGGAAGAGCGCGGTGAGCTGTTCCAGATCCTGATCCGAGACGCGCGCGGGCCGTTTCACCATGGTTGTAGAGCTCCGATGTGTATTCATTGCTGACATTGGTTTCTTCACTATAGGTAAAGGGATTTCGGCAGGTCAAAATCCTCTCACGGAAAATTAATAAATTGCTATTTACGTGAATGTGCGCTGCCGTCAGGACCGGCCCACCCGCACCGTCCTTGCCTTGACGACTTGGGGCGTTCGGTTAGAATCCGACGCTCGCGTTTCCCGGGGCCATGGTCTAACGGGATGACGGCTGAATCGCATTCAGCAAATCGGGGTTCGATTCCCCGTGGCTCCAATTCCTTCACTTTCTGATAGCAGACCACTTCCAAACCGGGGTATTTTGCGCCGAATCGCTTCCTTTCGCGCCACACACTCGATCTGAATTGCAGCGGCGGATAAGGTGAAAATCCCCATCCGGTTGTCCCGCGTTGCATCTGTGAGGGCGCACGCCATGTTCACGATCACCTCCATTCGGCATAGGCATTTCTCCCCATCCGGCCGCCGTTCCATTTCCCGCTTTTATGAAACGCTCGAATGCCGACATTTCTTGTCCGCAAATGTCACACTTGATCCCTCCGTAGTCCACCAGACCATCCGAGGCCTGGGTGGCGACGCCGCCCGCGTCGTCTGGGCCAAGCCGGGAGACGAGGCCGCCACCGACCCGCACGGCCAGTTCGCCCTCGATCACCTCCAGGACACCGTCGTCCGCGTCGGCATCCCGTGGAAGCAGTGGGAGCCCGCCAACGACAATACCGATCCGAACTCCATCAATCCGGCCGGATTTAAAGACGATGCCCGGGTCCACAGCGCCTTCCAATTCCTCCAGCAACTCAAGTCCCGCGGCAGCACCATCATCGCCACCGCCTGGGAGGCCCCGGACTGGCTTTGGACTGCGGCGACCAATCCACTGGGCGGTCCGAGTCACACGATCCCGGACAGCATGTATGCCGAGGCCGCCGAATCGCTCACGGCGTATCTCATCCGCGCCCGCGACGTTTACGGCGTCACCATTCCGTACCTCTCGTTTAACGAGTCGAACTTCGGCATTCAGATCTTCATGGCCGCGGATCGCATGGCCAGGTTCATCGAATTCACGGGCAAGCAGTTCGCCGCCGCGGGGTTACCCACCAAGTGGCTCGTGGGGGACACGTTCAGCACCGAGTCGCTGCCGGAGTATGCCAAGCCGATCCTGGACTATGCCCCGGCGCGGCCGTACCTGGGGCCGATCTCGTATCACTCGTGGTGGGCGGAGGGGAAGCCGGATTCGTTTTACACTCGCATTGCGGACCTCGCGAAGCAGTACGGCAAGGAGGTCTGGAGCCCCGAGGTGGGCTACGACGCCCTTGTGGGCAAGAACCAGCCGCCGTTCGCCACGTGGGACAATGCGATCCGGCTCGCCAAGGTCTACAACCGCGTCATCAAGCTCTCCCAGGCGAACGTCGCGATGTACTGGGAATATGGCATGGTCGGCGGCGGCGACGTCAATGACTTCCCGCTGACCGATACGAACCTCAAGCCTTACCCAGCCTATTACGTCCTCAAGCAGCTCAATGACAATCTTGTGCCCGGGTCGAAGATCCTCTCGATCAGCAGCGACGATCCGGCCGTGATGACCCTGGCCTCGCGCGACCCGGCGAAGAACAACACATTCGTCCAACTGATCAACACGTCTGGGGCCGCCAGCACCGTGACGGTCAAAGGCCTGCCGCTGGCGAACTACGCTGTCCGCCGCGACAGCGCCAGCGAGAACGATAAGCAGGTCGCGACATTCCAGTCGGCGGGCGGGACGTACACGATCACGCTCCCGGCGAGCAGCGTGACGGTCCTGACGACGCTGGGCCAACCTCCGATCAACGCCCAATCCCCCTTCTCGGGCACGCCGATTGCGCTGCCCGGCACGATCCAGGCGGAGAGTTACGACAAGGGCGGCGAAGGCGTCGCCTATCACGACACAACGGCTGCGAACGACGGCAAGGCTTATCGGAATGACGGCGGTGACGTCGAAGCGATCTCGGGCGGTTACGCGCTCGATTTCACCAAGGCAGGTGAGTGGACGGAATACACGGTGAACGTTCCGCAAGCCGGCGACTTCGACCTCGCGGTGCGATACGCCTCACTTAGGGGCGGGGGGCGATTCCACGTCGAGGTGGACGGGAAGTCGGTCACGCCGAGCCTGACCGCCTCATCGACCGGCGCGTGGGGTACGTACAAGTCCTTGAGCGCTGGACCGATCACGCTTGCAGCCGGCCAGCACGTCATCCGCCTGGCGATGGACGCCAACGACTCGATCGGCTTTGTCGCCAACTTCGATTCGCTGACCTTGACGAAGCGAGCCGCCAGCGGCCCCACGCCGTTCAGGGGCACGCCGTTCAAGGTCGGCGACACGATCCAGGCGGAAGACTTCGACAACGGCGGCGAAGGCGTCGCCTTCCATGACACCACCGGCGCGAATGAAGGAACGGCCTACCGCAGCACCGGCGTGGACGTCCAGCCCACGACCGACAGCGGCGGCGGCTTCAATGTCGGCTTCACGCACGCAGGCGAATGGCTCGACTACACGATCACCGTGGCGACGACTGGCACGTACAAACTCGACACGCGCGTCGCCGCCCTGGCGACCGGCGGCAACTTCCACGTCGAGTTCAACGGCGCGAACAAGACCGGCTCGATCGCGATCCCCGCGACGGGAGGATGGCAATCGTGGCGGACGATCGGCAGTTCGTCGTTCTCGCTGGGTGCGGGGACGTATGTGATGAGGGTGGTGTTCGATCGGAACCAGGGGAATGGGTATGCGGGGAACGTGAACTCGATGAAGATACGTTTTTAGGTGCAGGCGGGATGAAGACGGCGAAGGATTTTTGCACGCCGCAGCGGGCTGCGCGGTAAACTCCGAGCCCATGGGCGAAATGGGGCCGCCGACATCTCGGTTGATGGCGTTCCTGTTCACCGATTTGGTGGGGTCCACGGCGCTCAAAGAGCGCCTTGGGATGCCACGATACCTGCCCCTTCTCACCCGGCACGACGAGATCGCCCGGGCGGCTATTTTGGCCGAAGGGGGAGACGTGGCGGAGTTGCTCCGGCCACGGGTGCAGCAGGACACGGGCGACGGCATTTACGCCGTGTTCGCCGGCGCGGCGGCGGCGGTGCGGGCGGCGCTGCGATTCCAGCGAATGATGGCGGATGAGCGGTGGCCGGATGGCGCGGCGCTAGAGGCGCGTGCGGGGGTACACCTGGGCGAGGCCGCCGAGTTGCCGGTGCGGCAGGACGGCGGGCCCAAGCTCTCCGGGCCGGCGGTGGATCTGGCGGCGCGGGTGATGTCGGCGGCGCTGCCGGGGCAGGTTCTGCTCACCCGCGAGGGTTACAACTCGGCGAAGGCCTTCGTGGACCGCGTGGATGGCCAGTTCCAGGTGCAATGGGCGTCGCACGGGCTATATGCGATCAAGGGCCTGGCAGATCCGGTGGAGCTGTTCGAGGTCGGAATCGACGGGCGCTCGCCAATGACCGCACCGGCCGATTCGGACAAGGTGCGGCCAGTGGTCGAGGGGCAGGAGGGGTGGGTCGCGCCGCGTCCGGCGGTGGATCGGCCGCTCCATGGCCGTCCCAACTGGATTCTCCGGCGCCTTCTGGGCGAAGGCGGGTTTGGCGAGGTCTGGCTGGCGGAAAACCGGCAAACCGCACGTTGCGCGGCCCTGAAATTCTGCTTCGACGCGCGGCGGCTGGCGGCGCTGCGGAACGAGCTGAAGTTGCACGCTGTTCGGCTCAGGCGGCTCGGGACGCGACCGGATATCGCCGCACTGCACGACGTTCAGCTCGACCATCCACCCTATTGGGTGGAGATGGACTATTACCCCGGCGGGAACCTCGCCGACGCCTGCGCGGGCCCGCCAGGCGGACTTGCAGCACTGGATGAAGGGGCGCGGATCGGGTTGGCGCTTAATGTGGCGCGGGCGCTCAACGCGGCACACGGGGCGGGCGTGCTCCACCTGGACTTAAAGCCCACCAACGTCCTGATGGGACCGCCCGACGCGGGCCGGGAAGCGACGCTTGGCCGGCCGGTGCTGACCGACTTCGGGATCGGCCTGCTGGCGGACCCTGAGGCGCGGCGCGAGCTTGGGTTGACGGCGGGCGCGCCGACCCTGCTCGGGGGCGTGCGCCGGGAGGCGCACCGCGGCGGCACGCTGATGTATGCCGCGCCCGAACTGCTCGGCGGGGCGGCGCCGACCACTCAGTCGGACATCTATTCTCTGGGGGTGCTGATCTACCAGTTGGCGGTGGGTGATCTAAGCAGGCCGCTGGCGCACGGCTGGGAGCGTGATCTGGCGGGCGACCCGGTGCTGCGCGCGGACATCGCCGCCTGTGTGGACGGCAGCCCGATACACCGGCTCAAGAGCGTGGCGGAGTTGATCGAGCGGTTGGAGACGCTTGGGGTGCGGCGGGCAAGTGAGGTCGGGCGGCTGCGCGCCGAAGCCGCCGCCGCGGAGGCGAAGGCGCGGGCCGAGCAGGAACTGCGCGAAGAGGTCGAACGGCAGAAGGCGGAGATCGCGGCGGAGCGGCAGAGCGCGGAGGCCGTCCTGGTGTTTCTCACGAAGCGGGTGCTCGGTCGGGTGAGGCCGGAACACATGCCTGATGCAACGGTCCGGGAGCAGATCGTCCGCATGCTGATCGAGCCCGCAGCGACTGAGGTGGGGCAGCGGTTTCAGGGCCAGCCGCGCGTCGAAGCGGCCGTGCGGAGCACGATCGCGGTGACGTTGGTGACGATCGGGCGCGCGGATTTGGCGCTCCCTCAAGCGAGCGCCGCGTTTGATCTGCGCGGGGATCTGCTCGGGGCCGATCACCCGGACACGCTCACGTCCCTGAACAACTACGCGGGCGTGCTGGAGACGCTCGGCCGGGCCGGCGAGGCCGAACCGCTGTATCGCCAGGCGATGGAAGCGGCGGCCGACCAACAGAGCCTGGGACCAAGGCACCCGCTGACGCTGCTCATTGCAGGAAACCTTGTGGCTTGTCTTCTCCACCTGGCGAAGATCGATCAAGCCGCGTCGGTGGGGAAGCGGTTTGGCCTGGACGCACCGCAATGAGGCGGTTGTCGGAGGTATCGCGGCGAGCGGTGGACTGGTTGAAGCTGCACGTCTGACGGCGATACCCCGCTGCTCGCTCGCGGATTCGTTTCTCAAGATGAGGTTGAGACCTGCATGCAGAAATGGCTCATCACGTAATCGCGGGTGCCCTCACCCCGCGAACGGCGTCCGTGCCGCTGTGCCGGCCCCCTTGATCTTGTTCCCTGCCCCCTCTCCCGGCACGTGCTGCACCTGCTGCGGCGACGGCGCGGCCTTGCGGCGGTGCACCCTGGGCATCGCGGCACGCCGGTTCACCGCATCCTCGTACAGCTTGAGCATCGGCGACAGCACCGCGTCCAGGCTGTACTGGCGCGTGATGATCTCTTCGGCCGCGCGGCCCAGCGGGCGGTACGCCGCCGGGTCCTGCAATACCTTCACGGCTTTGTCGGCCATCTCATCGGTGTCGAAGAAGTCCGCGAGCAGGCCGTTCTGACCGTCCTGGATCATCTCCTTGACCGGCGCCGTCGCCGACGCCAGCACCACCGCCCCGCACGACAGCGCGTCCATCATGCTCCAGCTCAGGACGAATGGCACGGTCAGGTACATGTGCAGGTCGGAGCTTGCGAGCAATCGCCCCAGGTCCGCGGGCATCAGTCGGCCGGTGAAGACGAACTTGCCCATGTCGTACTGGTCCTGGGCCAGCGTCCAGTCCTTGAACGACTTGTGCGGCGCGATGTACGACTCGTCGCCGCCGTAGGCGATCCGGTCGGTGCCGACGATGAAGAAGAGCACGTCGGGGTAGCGGGTGTAGATCTTCTTCGCGGCCTTCATGAAGACGTCGAACCCGCGCATCGACTCGAACCCCCTGCTGACGTAGGTGATGACGCGCGTGTCGGGCCCGACCTCGCGGCCGGCGATCGTGCGGGTGCCGCGGCCGCCGCCGGGCGCCGGGCGAAGCTCCTCGTTGTAGCCGTGGTAGGTGCCGCGGTCGACGCCGTCGAAGATCACCTGGAGCTTGGAGAGGTACTCGTCGGGGAAGCGCGATTTCTGGAATTGCGTGGGGGTGTAGGCTGCGTCGCTGTTCTGCAGGTCAAGGAGGATCATCGCGTTGCGGCAGCGGCTGCGGAGGTATTTGACCTCCGGGACGTCCCAGGCCAGGTCCTGGCGGAAGTCCATGTCCGAATCGGGGTCGTGGGCGCGGTAGTAGTACTCGAAGAAGTTGACGATCGGGGTGTCGGGGTAGAGCTCGGACAGGAACAGCGTGCTCCCGAATCCGCTGTGGCCGACGATGAGGTCCGGCTGGATGTCGGGCCTGGCCTTGAGCACCTGGTAGACGCCGTCGGTGTGCCAGACGGCGTTCTCGAAGGTCCGGGAACAGAAGTGGGTGGTCTTGGTGGCGCCGCCGGCGATCTTGTACTGCACCTTTTCGATCCCCTCGACGTTGCCGGCGGGGGTCTCGCTGACGAACGTGCACCGCCAGCCGTTCCGCTGCACCAGGTGCCGCGCGATGTGGCCGAACTGGGCGGGGAAGTTCTGGTGGACGTACAGGATGTGCATGGCGAGCGAAGTTGTCCGTTGTCGGTTGCCGGTTGTCAATCGAGGGTCCCACGATGCGCCAGGCGGGTCCCAGAACGCGTGCGCGGGGGGATTGATAACCGGGCGAGGCCGATAAAGGCGGCGTCGGCGCCCTTCGCGGGCGGGTCGGCAAATTCTGCGCAGGCGGAGTAAAGCACGCAGTCGGATTGACGATATGTTTGCTGCGTAGACGCTCTCGCCGGGTGTGCCGGCCTATCCACACAGCGGGCGCCGCGCAACGGCGGCACGCGACGAGGGCGCGACGAGGAGAGAATGCAAATGAACAGCAAGGTGAAGGACGTGCTGACGACGGGCGAGGTCGCCAAGATCTGCAACGTGGCGCCGCGCACGGTCAGCAAGTGGTTCGACTCGGGCGCGCTGCGCGGCTACCGCATCCCGGGCAGCAAGGACCGGCGCATCCCCGTCAACCAGCTCATCCGCTTCATGAAGCAGCACGGCATGCCGCTCAACGGCCTGATGACCGGCTGCACCCGCATCCTGATCGTCGACGACGAGCAGGACATCGTCGAGGTGCTGGAGAAGATCCTGGAGGACGAGGCCAAGTACGAGGTCGAGGTGGCCAAGGGCGGCTTTGCCGCCGGCGTGACGGCCGAGAAGTTCCGCCCGCACGTGATCCTGCTGGACCTGCACCTGTCGGACATCGACGGCAAGGAGGTCGCCAAGCAGGTCAAGTCCAACCCGGATCTGCAGCTCACGAAGGTGATCGCGCTGTCGGGCAAGCTGACGGAGGAGGAGGCCAAGGGCGTGGTGGCGCAGGGCTTCGACGGCTTCCTGAAAAAGCCCTTTCACGTGAAACAGGTGATCGAGGCCATCGAGGACGCGATGGCGGTGGTTTACTAGGATCGCGAGATACGCAAGGATGCGTGAAGGGCCGCCTCGGAGGGGCGGCCCTTCTTGTTTGGCGGTGGGGTGGGGAAGGCAAAAGGCAAAGGGCAAAAGGCAAAAGGCAAAAGGCAAAAGGAAAGGCACCGAGGCACGGAGGGGCTTTGGGTTCGTTTGGCGCGGCCCGGGGGGAGGGGGAGTCTGCGCGAGATTTTTTTTCTGGGATCGGAAAGTTTCGGAATTATTCGGAAATCGGTGGTTCACGGGTTGGCGCGGGAGTGAATTGGCCGACACGCTGAAGCGTGAACGGGCGCATTGCGGGGGAAGGCGGTGGGTTGTCAAAGATCGTGGTGGGGGCGGAGCCCCGCCCTACAAGAAGGCGTGGGATTGCGCGCCGGTGACGCGCGGGGCGACATCAAAGTTCGGGAAGGAGGGGATTTGCTGGGGTTTTGGGGTGAAGATTGTTTGATTTTTCCGGGGGCGGGGGTGGCGATTGGCGCGTCACGGGCGCGCAACAAAATTGCGGGTTGTTGGGGCGCGGATCTGGCTATCAATTGAGGGTAACCCGCCGAGGGGTCAAGGGGCC
>DATBFY010000410.1:0-10222 GCA_036558265.1 Tepidisphaeraceae bacterium
AGCCAGCGATATTCGTAAAGGTCAGGCCGTCATCATCGACGGCAAGCTGATGGTCGTCACCGGCGCCGATCACAACACGCCCGGCAACCTCCGCGCCAAGGTGCAGTTCAAGATGCGCGACGTGGCCAAGGGCACGATCCAGGACAAGCGCGTCGGCGCGACCGACGACATCCAGACGGCCAACCTCGACCGGCGGCAGGTGGAGTACCTCTACAGCGACGGCGACGGCCACGTGCTGATGGATCTGGAGACCTACGACCAGAACTCGATCCCCAAGGACGTGTTCGGCGACGACATCCTGTACCTCAAGCCCAACACGCAGCTCACCGCCCACTTCCACGACGGCAAGATCGTCTCCTACGACCTGCCCAAGACCGTGGACCTGAAGGTCACCGAGACCCAGCCGGGCATCAAGGGCGCGACCGCCACCAACCAGATGAAGGACGCCGAACTGGAGACCGGCCTCAAGACCCGTGTGCCGCCGTTCATCGAGATCGGCGAGACCATTCGGATCAGCACGGAGTCCGGCGGCTATCTGAGCCGGGCTTAAAGACATTGACTTGAACCAACAGAAACGGGTCGAGAGCCCAGGCTCTCGACCCGTTTGACGTTTGGGTGTCTTCGGGTCAGCCGATCGTGCCGGCGGCGGCGAGCTCAGAAGGCGGGGTCGCGATGGGGACAGGGTCGTTGTCGTGGCCGTCGTGGTTCTCCTTCAGCGGCACCAGCACCTTGATGATCTCGCCCAGCACACGGATCTGTGACTGCGCCCCGTCGATGTGGACGATCTTTTCGTCCGGGTAATAGTCCAGGACCGGCTTGGTCTGCTTCTCGTAAACATCGAAGCGCTTGGCGATCACCTCGTCGCTGGCGTCGTCGATCCGGTTCTCCTTGAGCGCGCGGCGGCGCAGGCGCTCGACCATCTTGCCCTGGTCGGCGACCAGGTGAATGACCTTCAGCACGTCGATCGACTCCTCGAGGATCCGCGCCTGGTTCACGCTGCGCGGCAGTCCGTCCAGGACGATGATCTCGGCCTCAGGGTGGAACTGGTTGATCATCTCCATCCCCTTGAGGTACTGGGTCCAGATCTTGATGGTCAGCTCGTCGGGCACCAGCTTGCCCTTGGACGTGTAATCCCAGACCGTCCGCCCGGTGGGTGACTGCAGATCCAGCGAGCGGAAGATGTCGCCGGTGGACGAGTGGAAGAACCCCGGGATCGTGCCCAGGATCTTGCCCTGGGTTCCCTTGCCGCTGCCGGGCGCCCCGAAGAGGAGGATCGTCTTGTAGCGATGTTGGGTCATGGTCACCTTGTCCGTTGAGAGATTATGAAGCCAGATGTGATCAGGGCAAGGTAGAACCCGGTGGGAGACAGCGATTTTTGTAAGGCGGCTTGCTTATCGGACCTGTTCGGGGCACTTCGTTCAGGCCTCCTCCTGCTCCTTGAGCTTGGCGATGACCGAGAAGTCTTCCAACGTCGTCGTGTCGCCCTTGATCTCGCCACCGGCCGCCAGCTCCTTCAGCAGTCGTCGCATGATCTTTCCGCTGCGCGTCTTAGGCAGCGCCTCCGTGAAGCGGATCTGGTCGGGCTTGGCGATCGCGCCGATGGCCCTGGCGACGCACTCGGTCAACTCCTTCTTGAGCTGCTCCGACGGCTTGACCCCCGCCTTGAGCGTGACGAACGCGGCGACGCCCTGCCCCTTGAGCTCGTGCGGACACCCGACGCAGGCGGCCTCCGCCACCGACTCATGCGCCACCAGCGCCGACTCGATCTCGGCGGTCCCGAGCCGGTGCCCGGCGACGTTCAGCACGTCATCCACGCGCCCCATGATCCAGAAGTAACCATCCTGGTCCCGCCTCGCGCCGTCGCCCGTGAAATAGTAGCCCGGGATGTCGGACCAATACTGGCGGACGTACCGATCGGGATCGTTGAAGATCCCGCGAAGCATTGACGGCCAGGGCCGGCGGATGACCAGCAGCCCGCCCTGGTTCGGCCCCATCTCCTGCCCCTGTCGATCCACTACCGCTGCATCCACCCCGAAGAACGGCAGCGTCGCCGACCCCGGTTTCGTCGGCGTCGTGCCCGGCAACGGTGTGATCATGATCGCCCCCGTCTCGGTCTGCCACCAGGTGTCCACGATCGGGCATTTGCCGTGGCCGATGACCTGTTGGTACCACATCCACGCCTCGGGATTGATCGGCTCGCCGACGCTGCCCAGCAGGCGCAGCGTGTCGAGCTTGTACTTGTCGGGGAACTCGCGCCCCGCGCGCATGAACGCGCGGATCGCGGTAGGCGCGGTGTAAAAGACGTTCACCGAGTGCCGCTGGATGATCGACCAGAACCGCCCGAAATCCGGGAAGTTCGGCGCGCCCTCGTACATCAGCGTGGTCGCGCCGTTGGAAAGCGGGCCGTAGACGACGTACGAGTGACCGGTCACCCACCCGATATCCGCCGTACACCAATAGGTGTCGCGTTCGCGGAGATCGAAGACGTATTTGGTGGTGACATAGCACCCGACCAGGTAACCGCCGGTCGTGTGCAGGATGCCCTTGGGCTTTCCGGTCGATCCGGACGTGTAAAGGACGAACAGCGGGTCCTCGCTGTCCATCGGCTCAGGGGTGCAGACCGTGCCCTGCGGCGCGACGACGTCGCTCCACCACACATCGCGCCCCTCTTCCATACGGCAACCGCTGCCCACGTGCTTGTAGACGATGACCTTGGTGACGCGCGCAGTCTTCTTGAGCGCCGCGTCCACGTTGTCTTTGAGCGGGACGACCTGCCCGCGCCGCCGGCCGCCGTCCGCGGTGATGATGATCGAGGACTTCGCGTCCTCCACGCGGTCCGCGATCGCCTGGCTCGAGAACCCGCCGAAGATCACCGAGTGCGGCGCCCCGATGCGCGCGCAGGCGAGCATCGCGATCGCCGCCTCGGGCACCATCGGCATGTAGATGGTGACGACGTCTCCCTTCTTGATGCCCAGGTTCCGCAACCCGTTGGCGAAGCGGCAGACCTCGTCGTGGAGTTGTTCGTAGGTGATGTCGCGCACCTCGACGCCCGGTTCGCCGGCGCTGGCGCGGGGGCTGTCCGCCGTGTGCATCGGCTCGCCCTCCCACAGGATTGCCGTCTTCTTGCCAAATCCCCGGTCGATCTGCAGGTCCACGCAGTTGTAGCAGGCGTTCAGGCGCCCGCCGACGAACCATTTCGCGTGTGGCGGGTTCCACTCCAGCACCCGGTCCCACATCCGGATCCAGTGCAGTTGCTGCGCGATGCCCGACCAGAATTCCTCGGGCTGATCGATCGACTGGCGGTACATCCGCCGGTATTCCTCCATGGAGTTGATGCGGGCACGCGAGACGAACCTGGCGGGCGGGGCGAAGACGCGGTTCTCCTGCATCGAGGATTCGATCGCGGGTTGTAAGTCGGACATCGGGATGAGCCTCCGGGATAAATGGGATCGACTCCGATGAATGGTAAACGCACGATGGGGTGATCGCCAATGGGTCGTTCGGCGGGTAGATTCCCGCGGATGGACAAAGGCGCGTGGATCGCGGTGCTGGCGGCGGTCGTGCTGAGTTCGTGCTCCCGGCGGCTGCCGCCCAACCCCCCGGATGCCGTCGGTGCGGCTCAGGATGACGGCGTGATCGTCCCCACCCGGCAACTGATCCGACCCGCGGGGCAGACGGTCGAGCTCTCGGGCAGGCCGGTGGACCTGGTCCTCTCGCCGGATGGCAAGACCGCTTACGTCAAGAACGACCGAAGCGTGCTCGTCATCGACGCCGAATCGTGGTCCATCCGCCAGCAGTTGCCCTACGCCGAGAAGGAGGGGGGCTCGATGCACGGCATCGCGATCGCGCGCGACGGCTCGAGCCTCTTCGTGACCACCACGCTCAACCGGCTTCGCGAGGCGGTCGTCCGCAAGGATGGGAAACTCGCCTGGAGAACCACGGTCTCCTTCCCCGGCCTGCAGCCAAAGAAGGCGGCATACCCCTGCGGCGTGGCGCTCTCCGATGATGGCCAAACCGCCTGGGTCTGCCTGTCGATGAACAACGCGCTTGCGGTCGTCGACCTGGAAAACCTACAAATGCATGCGCAGATCCCGGTTGGCGTGGCGCCGTACGGGGTGGCGGTGTCGAGGGATCGATCGCTGGCATACGTGACCAACTGGGGCGGACGACGCGCCAAACGCGGCGACAAGACCGCCAAGTCCGCCGGCACCAACACGGTCGTGAACGAGCGCGGCGTCGCTTCCAGCGGAACCGTCTCGATCGTGGACCTGAACGCGCGCAAGGAACTCGCGCAGATCGACGTCGGCCTTCATCCGGCCGATCTCAAGTTGAGCGCCGACGGCTCGCGCCTCTACGTCGCCAACGCGAACTCCGACACCGTCAGCGTCATCGACACCGCGGCGCGGAAGGTGACCGAGACGATCCTGGTCCGCCCGGACGAGACCCTCCCCTTCGGCAGCGCGAGCAACGCCCTGGCGCTGTCGGCAGATGGGAAAACGCTGTTCGTTGCCAACGGCGGCAACAACGCGGTGGCCGTGGTCCATCTCGACAACGCCGGCGCCAGCCGCGTGACCGGCTTTGTCCCCGCGGGCTGGTATCCCGGCGCCCTCGCGACCGACGGAACCAACGTGTACGTCGCCAACGTCAAGGGGATCGGCTCGCGCCGGCCAAAGCCCAATCAGAAAGGCTGGGCCGTGCAGCAGTACCAGGGGACGGTGACGAAGGTCTCCATCCCGTCCGCTGACCAGCTTCAGTCCTATACCCGCCGCGTCCGGGAGGACGCGCGCGTGCCCCAGGCCCTGGCCGCGTGGGAGCGGGCCCAGACCGACGCGCCCCCCCTGCCCGTCCCCATGCGCGTCGGCGAGCCCTCCGTTTTCGAGCACGTCGTCTACGTCATCAAGGAGAACCGCACCTACGACCAGGTGCTTGGTGACATCGGCCGCGGCAACAGCGATCCGCGCCTGTGCGTCTTCGGATCGGACGTCACGCCCAACCATCACGCGCTGGCGCAGGAATTCGTGCTGCTCGACAACTACTACTGCAACGGCGTGGTCTCCGCCGACGGCCACGCCTGGGCGACCGAAGGGCTCGCGGTCGATTACCTCGAGAAAGCCTTCGGCGGATTCGCGCGCAGCTACCCGTTCGGCGGTGACGATCCCCTCGCCTTCGCCTCCACCGGATTCATCTGGGACAACGTCCTGCTCCACGGCCGATCGTTCCGCAACTACGGCGAGATGGCGCTCTCGTCTCTCGAACCCAAGACCGCGAAGTTCCTCGACGTTTACGACGACTGGAAGCGCGGGACGACCCGGGTGAAGATCAAGCAGAACATCGCCATCGAGGCGCTGCGCCGCTACTCCTGCCCTGATTACCCCGGCTGGAACCTGAAGGTTCCCGATGCGCTTCGATTGCGTGTCTTCATGCGGGAATTCGACGAGGCGCAGCGCACCGGCGAGTGGCCCAGCTTCGTGACCGTCTACCTCCCCAGCGATCACACCTCCGGCACCGGCGAGAACGCCCCCACGCCCGCATCGCAGGTGGCCGACAACGACCTGGCGGTCGGGAAACTGATCGAGGCGATCAGTCACAGCCGCTTCTGGGCCACGACCTGCATCTTCGTCATCGAGGACGACCCTCAGGCCGGCTTCGATCACGTGGACGGACACCGCTCGTTCTGCCTGGTCGCCAGCCCCTACACCCTGCGCGGCCAGGTAGTCAGCGCGTTCTACAACCAGACGTCGGTGCTGCACACGATGGAGCTGATGCTCGGTCTCCCGCCGATGAACCAGATGGACGCCCTGGCGCCGGTCATGCGGGAATGCTTCATGGAGAAGCCGGACCTGACCCCCTACACCGCCCGGCCCAACTGGGTGCCGCTGGACCGGATGAATCCCAAGAAGGCGAAGATGGCCGGGCTGGAGTTGGAGCTCGCCACAAAGAGCGAGGCGATGGACCTGACCCAGCCCGACCGTGCTGATGATGACACGCTCAACCGGATCCTCTGGCACTCGGTCAAAGGCGCCCGATCGCCCTACCCGGCGGACTTCGCGGGCGCCCACGGGCGCGGGTTGAACGGATTAAGGCTCACGCCGACGCACGGCGATGGTGATGACGACGATGACGATTGATGCGTCCGTGAGCGCGGCGGTGGACGCCCGGGCGCTGCGGCGACGACGTCCGAAACGATGAGGGTGGGAGTGAGAGTTTCGTTCTCATCCGCACCCCCTCGACTGAGGGGGTGCATTTTTTTGCACATCGGTTTCGGCGTCGCCGTTTCCGTCCCCGTCGGAGTCGCCATCGGCCTCGCCTATCGCACAGCCTCCCAGGAGCTTGCGGTTGAGCGAGCCGCCGCGGAAGAGGAGCTCGTCGAGCGCGTCGCGCACGTCGGGTAGCTCGATCCCAGGCGTGTCGTGACGTTCCAGGTGGAACTGGATGGAGCGTCGCATCAACTCCTTGATGAACGCGGCGCTGACACCCTGGGTGCGGGCGACGATCCCGCGGACGACGTCGTCGGCGGGGGTGGCGCCGCCGGCGTACAGGCGGATCAGGCGCTCGCGGCCGGGGTCATCGGGCAACGGGAACTCGATCGCCTGATCGACGCGTCCGGGGCGTGAGGCGAGCGCCGCTTCCAATGCCTCGGGGCGGTTGGTGGTCAGGACGAAGAGCACGTCGGCGTCGGCCTTGAGCCCGTCCATCTCGTTGAGCAGCTTGTTGAGGAGCACCTCCTCGCAGGGGCTGCCCATGTTGGCGCGGTCGCGGGCGATCAGGTCAACGTCTTCGATGACGACGAGGCTGGGTTGCAGCAGCCTGGCCAGGGTCATGTATTCGGCGAGCAACCCGACCTGCTCGGCGGTGACGATCAGGGTGGTGTGGCCTGGCAGCGAGCCGGCCAGGTAATGAATCGTATGGGTCTTGCCGGTCCCGGGCGGGCCGTAAAACAAGACGCCCTTTTTTGTCGCCTGTCGGGCGGCGGCCAATTGCGGCCTGCGACGAACGAACTGCACGACGTTTCGCTCGAGAAGTTGCAGCGTGGCGTCGGGGAGCACGACCTGCTCGCGTTCGACGGTGCGCAACCGGTGCACCAGGATCCCCGAGGATTGGCCGGAGTAAGAGGCCTTCTCCTCCAGGGAGAGGATCTTGCCGCGATAGGACTGGGCCTTGAGCACCGATTCTTCGAGGTGCTCGAAGAAGCGTTGCGCGATGTCGCGCCCGGCGGCGTCGTTGGGTGTGGCGATCTGGAATTTCATCCCCTTGGCCTCGCCGTAGCGCATGGCCGGTGCGAGCAGGACGGCGTACGGCGTCTTGCGCTGGCGCAGGAGCCACAGGCCGTTCTTCAGGCAGCGCACGGGCTGTTCGTCGCCGATATGAACCTCCTCGAATTGCGGCGCGACCGCGACGGCGGCGCTATGGTCCTTGACGATCAGGCCGGGAAAATCGAGCCCCTCGTGGGCGTATTCTTTGCGGACTCCGGCAAAGTAATCGACGCGCGTGTCCGTGGAGAACAGGCGGTCGACCGCCAGCTGGAGGTCGGCTCGCACACGGTAGGGGAACTGTCGCTCGGCGACGGTGATCTCGTCGAGGGGCAACGGGTCGAAGTGGCGGCGGAGCAGGCGGGCGGTGAGGAGCTCGTCGTCCATCCGTTTGCCGCGCTTCCTGGACTTCTTCTTGCGTTGGCGTGACATAACCCTCCTTCGCAGGGTTTGGGGGCGAGGCGAAGCGAAGTATGACTGCCGCGGCTATGGGAACGCCAAGCCGCGAGACGCCCCACGCGACTGACGTGTTCCGATCGGCGATCCTGACACGCACGGGTAACGGGTGTCGCCGGTCCGATCGGAACTCTGATCGCGACCGCAAATCGGTTCCAATGGTGGGATGCCGGATGAGATGGGCGAGGAATTCGTCAGCGAGGCGATCGAGCCGGTGGCGGGGAGCTTTGAAGCGTCGGCGATGGCGCGCGGGGAGGCTGGGGCGCCGCGGGCGTTCGCCTGGCGCGGCAACTCCTACGTCGTCGCGCGGATGCTGGGGGCGTGGAAAAGCAGCTCGGCGGACCGGGGCGAGATGTACCTGCGGCGGCACTGGTACCGCGTGGAGACCGAGTCGGGGGAGCGGATGACGATCTACTGCGAGCGGCAGGCGCGGAGCGCCAAGGCGGCGAAGAAGAGGTGGTGGTTGTATAGCGTGGAGCGGTGAGGAGTTGCAGGGCACGTCCGATGTTTCTCCTGAAGAGCTAGGCCGCTGAAGCCGCTAGCCCGCTGCTATGCCGGTCGTAGATCGACAACAAACGCGCTGTCGTGCGCGGGCGAATATAGCACCTTCACCTTCGCCACGATGAATGTGAAATCGCGAATCCCCGTGGTTCGACGCTCGTCAACAAACGCAAGCAAGGAGGTTACTCGCGCGGTCCACCGGCGCTCGGTCTGGCGCGAAATCCGACCCAGTTTCGCGAGCGCCGGGAAATCGAGATCGCGCCGCGTCTCCCACACGTCTCGAAAACTCTGCACGGCGGATTCGGGAAGGTCGCGCACCGTGGGCACCTCGTCCCCAACGACCGACGTCACGGTCCTACCATCCCCGAGCGTTGCGCGGAGTACGGCATCCGGGATGGCAGCTTGGCGTTGCATAACAGAATACGTTCAGTGGCCGGCCCACACCGACCATGCTCCGATTTTGCCAAGTGCGGTTCCGTCGGGCCGGGCCATTTCGGCGTGTGGTAACCCCGCATCACTTCGTGAACCGGGCATCAAGCAACTTCCCCGTCTCCGGATCCATCGTGCAGCGAAAGCACGTGAAGCTCCAGATGACGAGCGGATTCTCGGTCATAAACTCCACGTACGCGTTCGCCGCGCCCGTTCCGGGAAGTTCGGCGGTCCACAGCTTCCGCCCCGCGTCATCGAATGCCTCGACATTGTGGAACGCGGAGTGCCTTGGGCCGGACCTGTAATCGTAGATGACGACGATGCGATCACCGATTCGCCGAGCGTCTGCGACCGGGTACGGAACCATCCAGGACCGGTCGCCGACGGTCACGCGACTGCCGAAGAAAGTGGGTGGGGGGCGCATGCGGGATTAGCATCCTATTTACCGGCCGAAGCGCCAAAGAACGTCGTTGGACCGGCGCGGCGAAGACACGGGCGGGGACGCCCGTGCCACCTGAATTGTCGCAGCCTCTCAAAAACGCTCTCATGGGCTACTCCCACTTCCCGGCCTTGTACTGGATCTGCTTTTTTTGTCCGTTTGGTTCGATTACGGTCAGGGTGACGGGGTCGCCCAGTTCGTGGTGGAGGCGGAACCAGACGAGGAGGCCTCGGCCATTGAGGTTGGGGGATTGGCCGTCGATGGCGGTGACGTACATCTGGTCGGTGAGGCCGGCGGCCTTGGCGTTGCCGTTGGTGGCGTAGGGGTGGACCAGGAGCTTGTCGGCGGCGACGGCGAACTTCTTGCGCGAGGCGGCGCTGGCGGGCAGAGGCCAGAAGCCGGGCTCGGCGCCGACGTTGCCCTGCGAGACGCTCATGCGCCAATCGAGGACGGTCTTGCGCCAGCCGTCGGCGAGGGCGAGGGTGCCGGACATCGGCTTGCCGTCGCGAAGCCAGTAAATCGGGACCTGGCCGGCGGCCTTGGGGCCGCGGTGGAGGACGCCGCGGAAGTCGGCCTGGCCGAAGAGGCGGCGGTCGCCGGCGGCGGCGAGCTCGTCGCCCGCTTTGACGCCGGCTTTGGCAGCGGGGGAATCGGGGATGACGGCGGTCACGCGCAGGCCGTCGTCGCGATCGAGCTTGATGCCGACGTTTTCGGGAAGCGGCCAGACGTCGAAATCGCGGGTCTTGTCGAACGTGTGGGCGTCGATCGCGGGCTGGCGGAGCACCTCGGCGACCTGGTGGCAATGCAGGCAGCCGGCGGCGGCGGTCTGCTTGTCGAACTTACGGTCCTTGGACCAAGAGGCCCAGCCGGGAAGCTGCGTGGGCGGGAGCGGCGCGGCGAGCGGCGCGGGGGCGGGGCCGTCGATATCCCAGGATGCGCGGCGGGGATCGTAGTGATGGGCGAGCACGCGCTTGAGCGTGTTCGCCAGCGCGGGGACAGAGATGCGGGTTTCGTCGGAGACCTCGTCGCGGCCGCCGAAGACGCCGTAGACGCGGCGCTCGGGGGAGAGGAAATAGCCCCACCAGGAGAGGTCGAAGTCCTGGAAGCCTTCCATTGGGAGAAGATGCAGGTCAACGTCCTTGGCGCT
>DATBFY010000411.1:0-3643 GCA_036558265.1 Tepidisphaeraceae bacterium
CGCCGGATCGACGCGGTCGTCTTCAGCCAGGTCGGCGGCGTCAAACGGGATCACGGAAATCCGAGGCGCGAGCAGGTCGGCGGCGCCACCCCGGGCGACGCGCACCTCTTCCGGCAGGGTATCGGCTGGGACGTCAGCGGGATTACCGGTGCGCAGGTCTTCGACCTTCCCCATGACACCTACGAATTCGGCGCCGCTGAACCCCTGGTTGGGGCTGCTGTCGGGCAGCAGGCCGCGATATTCCAGTTCTCGAAGGGCGTAGCGCGGCGTCGGGCCCAGGAGCCGCATGGTCACGCCGCCTTTGAACTTGAGCGCGCGGCATAATGCTTCGGCGACCGTACCCCGGCGGACCGCCTGGTCCGCGGGTTCCTTGAAGCCCGCCGGCAGCCACTTGCGCGCCTTGAGCGCCTCCACGCGAGCGGCATAGTCGGTTGCGTCGTCCTTGCCGTCGAAATAGAGCAAGAGCCCGTGGAGCGCGTCGTCGTTGCTCGTGAGCGGGCGCGCGCCCAGCGCATGCCAGAACTCGATCTGTGCCGACGAAGCATTGCCTGCGGCGGGAGTCGGGGCGATTTGCGCCGTCAGCGGTGGCTGGGATACGTGGGCGGCCTGGCAACCGCCCACGGCCGCCAGCACGAGCAATCCCACCGCCGTCGCCGGAACCGCGCGAGCGATGTAACGTTCAAAACGCATAGGTCAACCCCGCGAATAAGAACTGCCGCACCTCGCCGCTGGCCACAACCCCCGAACCGGGGAAGAAGACGCCGTAGCGAACCGCGAGGGAGAGGTCGTTGGTGAGCTGCCAGTTGACGAAGAGGTCGGGCTCGACGCCCAGGTAGCGGTCGTCGGCCGTCGGCTCGTTGATCGGCGCGTCCGACCGCATCTTGGCGAAGACGAAGAAATCCGTCCCCACCTGCATCCGCTCGAAGGCCGAGACGTCTGGCGCGGGGAACGTCGCCGCCCCCACCCGCAGTGCCAGCAGGTTCGACACCTCGGGCGCGAAGGCCAGCCCGGTGTTGATCAGACCAAACGCGTTGAAGGCATGGTCATCCGTTCCCGGGCGGTTGCCGCCGACCGTGCCGGACGTGTTGACGCGATCCGGGTCGCCCGAGGCGAAGATCCCCTCGGCGCTCAGGCGCGTCTTGCGATGATCGCCCAGGACGTAATCCAGCCGCACGTCGGCGGCCCAGGCGCGTATCTGGTCCTTTGACTGCTCGACCGACGTGGTCTGCCCGCCGTCCTCGGCGAAGTTGCTCGAATAGGTCTTGCCGCCCTCGAGGACGGCCTCGACGCCGTAAACGAGGCGATCGGTCAACCCGCCGGTCGAGCCGACCCCAAGGTAATAGCTGTCGTACTTGAACCGCACGGTCTGGCCGTTCACGACGCGCGTGTTGTCGCCGTTGTAGTCGCGCTGGGCCAGCGCGTACACGTACGGGCGATGCACGCCGAGCTGCGCCGAAAAGATCGCGCCGTAGAACCCGCGGCGCGTGTTGTGGTCGAAGCTCGGCCGGGTGAAGTCGAAATCGACCGTGCGCGTGGGCGTCACGCCGGCGATCACCTGAAGGGTGAACTTGCCCCAGGAGAGGTCCGTGATGACGCCGTCGATCGGCACGCTCATCGCCAGGCCGTTTGCCCAGTAGACCAGGTCGCGCCCGCCCTGAAACACGAGGTTGAAATCGTCGTCCGCCTTGCCGTGGTAAGCGGCGTTGTAGCGCCGCAGGTCGAAGCGGTAGTAGCCGCGATCCAGGTCCGGGTCGATCGGCTCGTCGCCGCGCCCGTCGAAGCTGTCCTGGTCGTTGAAGTCGCGGTAACCCATCACGCCCCGGAGGAAGACCTCCTGAGCGCCGTCGAGGTTCGCGCGGACGTAGCCGGTCAGCTCGTACTGCCGCAGCACGTGGTTGTCGTTGCGGCTGTCGTCCAGCGAGAGGTAACCGAACTGCAGGAAGCCGCCGTAATCGAGCAGCAGGCGCTGGTCCACGGGGACGGATCGATCGACCTCCAACGTGGTCTCGCGCCGGATCTGCTCGAGTTGGCGCTCGAAGCGCTGCAGCGAGGTCGGCGCCTGCGCGCGGGCGAGCGGTCCGATTCCGCCCAGCATCAAAAGGACGCCCGACAGGCACAAAAATGGACTGTTCAATGACCTGATCATCCGTGTTTCCCGCATCGATCCGGAGTCTACGGCTGAGACCAAATTGCCGCAAACATGCGGCATCGCGAGCACCACCACACAAGCGCGCGCAGCCTCCGTCGCCGCTTGCAGCTTGGCGGGCGAATCCACATCAACAGCACACGTCTTAGAACGTCACGTCCAGCGACGGATCCCGCTCAACCTGGTTATGCCGCCCGGCGCCGACGTTGTAACGATCCGTCGCGTGATCCTGCATCTGGAAGAAGTCGTTGCCGTCGTCGCCTTCGACCTGGTCGACGCCCGTCTCGCCCGAGGGCGCCGCACTGAAGCGGTCGTCGCCGCCGTTGCCGATCATCGTGTCGCTGCCCAGGCCGCCGGACAAGTAATTGTTCTTCGCGTCACCGACCAGGAAGTCGTCACCTCGCCCGCCGAGGACGCCCTCAGTGTCCACGTTGTCGCCTTCACCGGCCTCGCCGTCGCCGGACTTGCCGTTGAGGGTGACGGTGACGCCGTGGCGGCGGCCGCGATAGTCGGCCTTGTCGTCGCCCGCGCCGCCCGAGAGCAGGTCCGATCCCGCCCCGCCGTCCAGCAGGTCCGACCCGCCGCTGCCGAAGAGCTGGTCGTCGCCGTTGCCGCCGGAGATCACGTCGTCGAGCTCGCCTCCCGTGAGCGTGTCGTTGCCGTCGCCTCCCGAAAGCGTGGCGGGGATGAACACGCCCGCCATCATCAGGCGGTCGTTGCCCGCGCCGGTGGAGACGGTGATGCCCACCACGTCTGCCGCGCGGAACGACAGCGCGCTGCCATTGAGCGACACTGACAGCGTTCCGCCCTTGCTGACGCTCATGAGCACCACGTCGGCATTGGCCGTCCCGTTGACGGTAAGGATGCCGCCCGACAGCGTGGCGAACGGCGCCGCCGCCGCGACCACCGCCGCCGGCGCGGGCGTCTCCGACGACACACCGCCCGTGTCGCCGTCGTTCGTATTGTCAGTGGGTTGCGTGGGAGGCGGATTCGTGTCATCCGGCCCAGGCGTCGTATCCAGCAGGTCGTAGAACTGTTCGACATCCTGAAACGCGTCAGTGCCGGGGATCTCCTCCTGTGCGAAGTCCAACCCCGCCCCGCCATCCACGAAGTCTCGTTCCGAATCCGCGTTGAGGAAGATATCCGACCCGTCGCCGCCCGAGAGCGAGTCATTGTTGAACCCGCCGCTGACCGTATCGTTCCCGTCACCACCGACGACCGTGTCGTTCCCGTCGCCGCCCGAGACCAGGTCGTCGCCCGCCAAGCCCAGGATCGAATCGTCGCCATCCTCGCCGAATAGGCTGTCGCCGCCGCCCGAGCCGACGATCGTGTCGTTCCCCGAGCCCCCCAGCGCGAAATCGCTGTCCTGGGTTTCCGGAAGTTGCGTGGGGATCTGGGCCGGGTCGAAGTCGGAGATCAGGTCGCTGCCGCTGCCGCCTTCGAGATCGTCCGAGCCCGCCCCGCCTCGGAGCGTGTCATCGCCCAGGAGCCCTTGAA
>DATBFY010000412.1:0-8069 GCA_036558265.1 Tepidisphaeraceae bacterium
TGGGCGTCGGTGACGGCCTGATCGCGCTTGGCGATCTCGGCCTTGTTGGTTTCGATGGCCTGCTGGAGGGACTGGTTTGCGGCCATGAGGTCGGACTTGGCCTTGGCGAGGGCGTCGGCGTCGTTCTTGGCCTTGGCGATCAGGGCCTTGACGGCGACGGTCATGCCGGCGGTTTCGGGGATTGCGGCGTCCTTGAGGGCGGGCTCGGCCTTGATCGCCGCAAGGGTCGCGTTGTAGTCGTCGATGGCCTTCTTCTCGCTGCCGTCACGGTCGCCGTTGAGCATCGCAAGGATTTCCTTACGTTGCTCGATGGCGGCGTCGACCAGGGTGCCGGTGCGGGGTTTGTCCGGGTCGGCGCTCATGCCGGCCTGGAGGTCGGCGACGTTTCCGACCGAGCTCTCGGCGATGACCTTCTGATACTTGTTCCGCATCGCGTCATTCTGGGTCTGGAGCTTGTTGGCGTCGGCGCTGGACATGATGGCCCAGACCAGGAAGCCGACCGCGAACACGATCGCGAAAACCAGGGCCGTGATCAGGCCCGTCCGCGACGTCTGCTGCTGTTGAATGGGGGGCATAGGCAAAGACCTCCGATCGACGGTGCGTGCACCAGGGTGTGTGAGAACGATCCGCGCGCAGGAAACTCAGGATCGCAAGAGCGACAATTTACCGTTGTGGGTTGTCGGCGGTCAAATGCTTACTGCGCAAGTGACTGCGGATCGATTCGTGTCTGTGTGGACGGGGTCACGGATGGGTCTTATAAAGCGGTTGGATTGCCCAAATTGAAGGGGCGAGGGCGCGACGACGCCAGCGACCGGGGGGGGCGCGTTGGCAAGGTCTTAAGCCACTAAGGGTTACTGGGGGGGTTCGATGCGGATGATCTCGTCGTTGCCCTGACGGATGGCCTCGAGGACGACGGCCTCGCGGGGCTTGGCCTTGCGGAAGGCCTGGTATTCCTTCTTGAACTGTTCGACGTCGGTGACGGGGGTCTGATTGAGCTTGGTGATCAGGTCGCCGTTCTCGAGTTTTCCGGCCATGGCGGCGCTGGCCTGCTTGACGAGGGCCACGACCACGCCCTTCTGGTCGGCGGGGAGCTTTCGGCGGTAGGTGTCGTCAAAGACGATTTCGCGGGCGGTAAAACCCAGGTCTTCGGCGAAGAACCGCCTGGCCTGGTTTTCCTGCCTGGGGCGCTCGGCCAGGGTCACGGTGACGTCTTTGGGTGGTTTATTGGCCTGGGTGATGATCGAGAAGGTCACCTTCGAGCCGACCTTCATGCGCTTGACGTTCTTGGTGAGGATCATGGCGGCTTCGTCGGGCTCGTCGCCGCGCTCGAGAGGCTTGCCGTTCATCTTGACGATGATGTTGCCGGGCTTGAGTCCCGCCTGGTCGGCGGGCGTGCCCTTGATGACGTCTCCAACCTGGACGGCGGCCTGACCGGTCAGACCGAAGTACTCCGCCACCTCTTTCTTGAGCCCTGACATCTGGGCGACGCCCAGCCAGGGGAGCTTGAGCGGCTGGCCGGCGACGAGGGGGTCTGCCAGGCTCTGGGCGAACTCGTTGGTGGGCAGGAACATGCGCGGCGGGGCGTACATGCTCTGCAACTGGCGCTGCGGGTTGGAGTCGTTGAGCATCGGGATCTGCCCGGCCTGCATGCCGACCCAGCCGATGGCCTTGCCGTCCTTGTTGAAGACGGGCGAACCGACTGCGGCGAGGCCCTCGCCCGTCACCAGCACGTGGCGGTTTTCCCCGCGCAGGTTTGCGGAGACCAGGCAGCGCGTGAAGTAGCTCTGGTAGGAGGCGGTCTTGGGGAGCATGCCGATCGAGACGACCTCATCCCCCACGCCGACCGGCAGATTGTCGAACCGCACGGGCTTGATCTTCCACTTTGCCTTCTCGACGGCGTCCTTGTCTCTGGGGCGCACGAAGGAGACGCTGGACCGCTCGTCGCGGCCGGCGAAGGTGGCGTCGATCTCGGTCAGGTCGTCGCCGGGCAGGATGATCTTGAACTCCTTCATCTGCTCGTCGGGGAGCATGGGGGGCGTGAGGACCATGGGAAACATGACCAGGCCGTCGTCGGACACGACCAGCCCCGCGCCGACGAACTCGCGCCGACCGAGCTCGCCCTCGTAGGTGTATTGCACGGCGACGAGGGAGGGCGTGACCTCTTTCATCAGCTTCTGGGCCGCGTCGGGGGTGATGGCGGTGGCGGTCCGCGGGAGCAGCAGGGCGAGCGCGGCGAGCAGGACGAACGATCGGTTCATGAGATCTCCGGGCATTGCTTTGTGGCACGGGCGGCTCGCCCATGTTCTTCAATTAATTCGATTCACGTGCGGGACCGTGCGTGTCGCGAGAGTCGATCACGGGCGGGCCTCCCGTGCCACGGTTTGGTCACGGGCGGGGCGCCCGTGCTACGGGGCTATATCAATATCCCACCTTCAGCAGGATCGTGCGGGCGCCGCGGTCGTGCTTGACCTCGATGAGCACCTTGGGCTCCCTGGCCTTGACCGAATCGTCGTAGAGCTTGACGAACTCGTCGACGTCCTTAACGGGCTTGCCGTTGATCGAGCGGACGACGTCGCCGATCGAAAGCTCGGCCTTGGCGGCGGGGTAGCCGGGACTGAGCGTGGTGATCCAGACGCCCTCGTCGTCGTCGAGCTGGCGCTCGTTGGCGAAGCGGCGGGTGACGTCGCGGATGCTCATGCCCCAGGTCTTGGCTTCCTTTTCCTCGCCCAGGGCGCTGGTGAGCTTTTCCGGGGTGGCCTTGAGGTGCAGCATTTCCTTGCCGCGGCGGACGACCAGGCTCGCCTCCTTGCCGATGGGCAGGTCGGCGATCATCTTGCGCACGCCGGCGATCTCCTCGGGGAACCGGGCGTTGGTCGAGTGGCCGTCGAGCTCCATGAGGATGTCCTGGGTGTGCACACCGGCCTTCTGGGCCGGGCTGTTCTTCTCCACGCTGTTGATCAGCACGCCCTTGTTGATGTCGATCGCGTAGAAGCTCTCGAGGTCCTGGAGGGGCTTCAAATCGAGGCCGAGGTCGGCGCGGGTGACCTTTCCCTTCTGGGTGTCGGTGGCGGATTTGAGGATCGCGTCGATGACTTCCTTGGCGGTGTCGATGGGGACGGCGAAGTTGAGGTTCTGCCCGCCGCCGCGGGTATTGATGCCGACGACGTAGCCCATCATGTCCACCAAGGGCCCGCCGGAATTGCCGGGGTTGATCGGCGTGTCCATCTGGATCCAGTTGGCGAACTCGCCGGTCTCGTAGCCGTTGATGTCCATGCGGTCGGGGTAGAAGGTGCGGTCGTTGTTGGAGACGACGCCGAGGGTGAGCGTGCGCGCCAGTCCGAAGGGCGTGCCGATCGCCATGACGTCCTGTCCGGGGACGAGGTTGTTGCTCTCGCCCAGTTCGGCGTACTTGAACGAGATGTTCTTGCGCTTCACGGTGTCCATGTCGAGCTGGACGATCGCGAGGTCGGTCCAGTGGTCGTCGCCGATCAGGTGGGCGGGGACGCGCTCCTTGTTGGCGAGGGTGACGTAGATCTCGACGGCGCGTCCGGCGACGTGGTAGTTGGTGAGGATGCGGCCCTTGTCGTCGATGATGACGCCCGAGCCGATGCCGCGCGAGACGTCGCGTTTGCCCTCGCGGTAGGTCTCGGCGGCGACGTCGAGCCGCACGACCGCCGGGAAGACCTTCTGGGTGACCGCGACGACCGCCTGGGGCGTGGCGCTGGGGTAGGGGTCTTTGGCGCTGGTGTCGGTCGTCCGCCCATGACCGGCGGCGGCGGCGGCGGGGGCGGACCAGGGCAGGCAGGCGATCAAAGCGGCGGCGGCGACGACGAGCAAGGTCTTGTGCATCAACGAGATCTCCACAGTACGTGGGGCCGTGAGAATGAATACGGCGGGCCGGGGCGGGCCGTTGAGTTCGCCTTCTCGCGACTGTAGCCGATATCACACCCTCGCGCGCGACTTGTCCACAGCCGGTGTGGATAGGATGCGCAAAGCCTGTCGATGTCGCAAGCCGCGGTTGGGATTTGGGCGGGAATCAGGATGATACCGCGGACGCGATGCGACGGGACGCGCGAGGCGGGGCTGACGCACGAATCGGCGATCATGCCACCGTCCGCCGCGATCCGATTCATCCCTTCGACAGGCTCAGGGCAGGCCCTTCTGCCTTCATCCTTCATCCTTGAGGTTCCGATGGGTTTTGAGTCCGGTTCGATCACCTTCCGCCGCTTTGCCGTCACGGGCCAGGCTCCTGGGCAGGTCAACGAGCAGATGATCGAGCAGCTCGAATCCCACGCATTGGACCCGGGCGAGTTCGGCGTCGAAGAAATCGAATACGGCTGGAATGGCGGGCGGCACATCTTCGACGGGCAGTTTTCGTTCGAGGACAACGTCTACAACGACTGCCTTTTCTTCGCCCTGCGCATCGACACCAACAAGGTGCCGGGCGCGGTGAAGAAGGCGTACACGTTGATGGAAGAGGCCGCGCTGGCGAAGAAGAATCCGAGCGGATTCATCTCCAAGGCGCAGAAGCGCGAGGTCAAGGACATCGTGCAGCAGAAGGTGGATGAGGATCTGAAGTCCGGGCGATTCCGCCGGAGCAAGCTGGTGCCGCTGCTTTGGGACCTGCCGGGCGGCATCGTCTACAGCGCCGCGGCGGGGGGGAACTTCGAGAAGCTGGCGGAGATCTTCGAACGGACGTTCAAGTGCGAGCTGGCGCCGCTGTCGGCCGGCGGCCTTGCCCAGCGCACGCTGGTCGAGCAGTCGAAGCGGCGGGATTACGAGGACTTCAAGCCGACGCGCTTCGCGCACGGGCCGGATGGGGAATCGCAATCGCCTGAATACCCCTGGGTCGCCAAGGGTCCCGAGCCCAAGAACTTCCTGGGCAACGAGTTCCTCCTGTGGCTTTGGTATCACGCGGACGCGAAGGACGGCGAGGTGAAAACCGCGGCCGGCGGTGACGTGGCGCTGCTATTCGACCGCAGTTTGGACCTGGAGTGCACCTACGGCGCGACTGGCAAGGACAGCCTGCGCGGCACCGGCCCCACGCGGATGCCCGAGGCCAAAGACGCCCTGCGCACGGGGAAGGTACCGCGGAAGGCATTTTTGACGATCCACGCGCGCGGGAGCCAGTTCGAGTTCACGTTTAATCCGGAGCAGTTCTCGCTCGGCAGCGCCAAGCTGCCGGAGGTCGAGGACGCCGAGACGCCGCGGGCCCTGTTCGAAGAGCGGATCACGCACCTGCGGGATCTGAGCCAGACGCTCGATGCGCTCTATGAGACTTTCCTGGTCGTTCGCGCGAGCAGCGGGTGGGAGTCGCAGACCAGCGCCATCCGCAAGTGGATCATCGCCGCCGCCCCCAGGCCCACGGTCTCGATTGACATCTCCCGCGCAGCGGCGACACCGGAACTGGCAGAAGCCTCGTAGCACGGGCGCCTCGCCCGTGTGCCCTCGCGATATAATCGATCGTGATGGACGAGCCCCTGTCTCCCATCGATCATCAAACCGTTGATCGTGCAACGGCGCCTCTGGATTACGAAGCGCCGCCTGCACCGCTACCGGCCAGGGTTGTGTTCTCGCACTTGGCCGCCAGTGTTATTTGCGGGCTATGCGCCGCGTCATTTCTCGCGTTCCTGGTCGGGTTCGCCCTCTCCGCCCGGCGGCGGTCGATGGACTCGACCGATTGGATCGCAGCCTTAGGCCTCGTGAGCGTGATCGCGGCCTTGACCATTGCAGCCGTCTGGAACGTGCGGCGACTGAACGCGCGGCGGCGCCACATCGTGCGCGTCCCGCGAAAGTCGCCCTGACGAATCGTTGGCCTGCGCCGCGCGAGTTCAGCTCAACGACTCCACCAGCGCCCGCCCGGCCCGCCGGACCGGTCCTCCGACCTGCTCGATCTCATGCTCGATCGCCGGGTACTGCCGCTGCGCCAGCCAGCATCCCAGGACGACCGACACCGCCCCCAGCGAGCGGGTGGCGCGCGGGTGATCCGTGAACGTCTCCATCGCCTCGCGCCAGACCCGCGGCCCGCCGGACCACAGGCCCACGTGCCGCCTTGGGAAGAGCAGGCACAGCGCGCCGTCGCCGATCATCATCAATCCGACACATTCCTTGACACGTCGCCAGAACATGGGGCGCTCCTTTCGCACTAAGGCGTTCGCACGCGCCCATTCCCTCACCTCGGATCGTCATCCCAATTCTAGGACCGTTGCAAAGGCCGGGCCGGAAAAAGTGGATCAATTCCATCGATTCCCAGCCAAAGCGGTGCGTTTACCCGTTGGCCGTCGCGGGTTCGGGTATGATCGTGCTCATGCGCCTGCCCGTCCTGCTGCTGCTCGCCGTGTCGATCGTCGTGCCCGCGTATCGCGCCGATGCGGAGCCCGCCGACCCGGATCGTCCCGCGCTCCTCGAAGCCGAGCAGGCCTTTGCGCAGGGGCGAACGGAGCAGGCCCTTGGGCTCGTTGGCGACTATCTCGCCGCCTCGCCGCAGAGTTCCAGGGGGTATTTCCTTCGTGCGGCCATTTACGACGCCGGTCGCGATTACGCCCGGTCGCTTCCCGATTACGACCGGGCGATCGGACTCGATCCGACCCGGGCGGTGGCCTACCACAGGCGCGGCGTCGCCCACTTCATGCTGGCCAAAATTCCGGAGGCGCTGGCGGATTTCGACCGGTACCTCGAGCTCAAGCCCGACGAGAAGCCCCACCACTGGCAGCGGGGCATCGCCCTGTATTACGCCGGCCGTTACGAGGAGGGCGCGCGGCAGTTCGAGCTTCACCGCACGGTCAATCGCGACGACGTCGAGAACGCCGCGTGGCACTTCGCCTGCATCGCCCGCTGGAAGGGCGTGGACGCCGCCCGCAAGGACCTGATCCCCGTGACCGGCGACGACCGCATCCCCATGGCCAGGGTGCAGGAGATGCTCGCCGGCAAGGCGACGCCGGACGATGTGCTGTCGGCTGCCGCCGCGAATCATCCCGACGCGGCGGCGCTCAACCGCCAGCTCTTCTACGCCCACCTTTACGTCGGGCTTTACTACGAGGCCATCGGCAGGCCCGATCTCGCTGCCGAGCACCTGACCACCGCCGCCGAAAAGCACCCGATCCCCGACTACATGCACGGCGTCGCGAGCGTACACGTGCGATTGCTCAAGGCGGCGAAGAAGGCGCGATGACCGGCTACCGCGCGCCGATCTTCGCCTCGGCTTGCTTGCGCCCCTTGGCGAGCACGTCTTCGATCGCGACGGCCTTGCCCCCTTGGCGCTTCGATTCGTCGGCGGCCTCCATGAAGGCCATCAGCTCGATCGTCTCCTCGGCGGCGATCGGGGGTTTGGCGGTCTTGAAGAACCGTCCGATCTCTTCGACCAGCGGCTTGTAACCCTCAAAGCCGAGCTGCGCCGCGACGCCCTTTTTCCCGAAGGCGACCACGCCGTAGTCGGCCTTGCCGGCGCGGATGCCGCGGAAGGTGCCGATCCGCCCGCCGGTCCAGGTCCCGACGATCAGGTCCGCGCCGTCGGTGTGGACGCGCGTGACGCTCTGGCAGCCCGGGCCCATGACGGTGTAGAGCGCCTCGACCCCGTGGATGCCGTACCAGTAGAGGTCGGGGTGGTGCTCCTCGGTGGGGGATGGGCTCCAGGCGTCGCAGCCGACGATCTCGCCGACCTTCGGATCCGACTTGATGGCCGCCATCTTCGGGCCAAAGCGCAGGGATGAGCAACTGAACCACGGCACGTTGTTGCGCTTGGCGAGTTCCGCGATCGCCACCGCGTCCGCCAGTGAGCCGGCCATGGGCTTGTCGATGAAGAGGGGCTTGTGCGCTTCGATCACCGGCCTGGCCTGCTCGAGGTGGGGGCGGCCGTCCACGCTTTCCAGCAGGACGGCGTCTACCTTCTCAAGCAATTTCGGGATTGAATCGACAATTTCGACGCCACCCGCGCGCAGGTCGTCCGTGAACTTCTGGACTCGGTTGCGACTGTCGGGGACGTCCTGGCTCCCGCCGGGATACGCCGCCACCACCTTGCAGCCGGCGAGGTCGCCCTCCGCCTTGGGATTGTTGAACTCCTTGGTGAACGC
>DATBFY010000413.1:0-14342 GCA_036558265.1 Tepidisphaeraceae bacterium
GGTCCGTGCTCTTCATCTGGACATGAATCTTGATGTTCTGAACCTCGATTCCAGGGAAGACAGGGTTGATCGATCCCACCATCAGATCGATTCCGTCATCGAAGCTCCATTCGCTGGTGTTTAGGCCTGCCTGCGCGCATAGCCCCCTAATGAGCGCCCCGCTCAAGTGCTCCTTGGCGATATTGCTCGGTATCCCTCGAACCGGCCCCAATGCTGCCATTTGAGCGCAGTTTTACGCGGTTGACCCTACGCCTTCAAATCTTCAGGTGGTTTTGGTCATCTCGCAGCCGATTGGGGCTTACGTCTGCTGAGCTGCGACAAATTGCATTCCCCCCGGCCCGCCGCGTCACCTGGGGCCCGATGGGCGGAATCGTCCCCTCTGTCATGCGGCGGGGAGAAGCGGCTGGGTCGCGCCCTGCCGGATCGCGCCGCCACGTGGCCGATCGTCGCCTCATGCCGTACGATCCGTCCGTGCGCCGTTATCCGCCTTCGTTCCCCCATCGTCCGCCAGCCCGATTGGAATACGAGACCCGGCCCGGTGGCATTCGCCGCCGGCCCCATCCCGTCTGGTTCCCGATTGCACTGATCGTCGCGGTGGGCGTGCTCGCCGTGTGCGTGCCCTATCTGGTCGCGTTCGTCGTCGTGTATGTCCGGGGCATGGGGCAGGACTGACGCTGGACCAGGGATGCGGATTGCGCGAGCGGCATTTTCCCTTCTCCCTTCTCCCTTCTCCCTTCTCGCTTCTGACTACTCGCATCTCTCTGCCCTTGGAATTCCGCATTTGGACCCTGTGCATCCCCGCCCCTCTGTGGCTAATCTTCTCCTTCCCGTGATTCGCCCAGGAGACCCCATGACCGCAGATCGCCTTCGTCGCTTCGTTCCCGTCTTCCTCTTCTCCGTAGCCCTCATCGCGTGCGCCCCCACCCTTCGCGCCGACGACGCCCGGCCCGCGGCGGCCGTTCAGCCGGAGGTGAAGCCCGCCGCCGTTGCGCCGATCGAATTCCAGACCCAGACGCTCGACAACGGCCTGCGCGTCGTCTACGCCCCCTTGCGGCAGGCTCCGGTCGTGCACGTGCGCGTCTTCTATCACGTCGGCTCGCGGGACGAGAAGCCCGACCGGCAGGGCTTTGCGCACATGTTCGAACACATGATGTTCCGCGGCTCGGCGCACGTGCCGCCCGAGGAGCACATGAAGCTGATCAACGGCGTCGGCGGCATCTCCAACGCCTTCACCAGCTTCGATCAGACCACGTACGTCGACACGATCCCCAAAGAGGCCACCGAGATGGCCCTGTGGCTCGAGGCCGATCGCATGTCCTCCTTCAAGGTGACCGATTCGATCTACCAGATCGAGCGCCGCGTCGTCGCCCAGGAATGGGCCATGCGCATGAACCAGCCTTACGGCAACCTCTACGAGGAATTCCTCAAGCTCGCCTTCACCAGGAGCCACTACCAGTGGACGCCCATCGGCAACATGGAGCACTTGAAGGCCGCCAGCGCCGACGAACTGCAGACCTTCTTCAACACCTATTACGTTCCCAACAACGCGATCCTGGTCATCGCCGGCGACATCGACGTCGCCAGAACCAGAGAGTGGGTCCAGCGTTACTTCGCCTGGATCCCCAAGGGCAACGACCCGCCCCGCCTCAACGTCCCCGAGCCGCAGCAGACCGCGCCGCGGCGCAGCGTCGTCCCCGCCAACGTCCCGCTGCCGGCGGTGGTCATCGGCGTGCATATCCCGGATTATCGCTCGGACGAGCGCTACGCCTTTGCGACGCTGGAAGCCATCCTCGGCTCCGGCCGGTCCAGCCGCTTGAACCGCCGACTGGTTTCCGGCAAAGACGCGCTGTGCGCCGAGGCCCAGTCCCTCAACATCGGCTTTGAGGATTCGGGCGTGTTCGGCGTGTTCGGCATGGTCCTGGCGGGCAAGAGCGCCGACGACGTCGAAAAAGCGTTGAAAGAAGAACTCACCAACGTCGCCGAAAAGGGCGTGACCGACGACGAGCTCGCCAAGGCCAAGACCCAGGCGCGGCTGGGCATCCTCCACGGCCGCAAGACCGCCGAGGACATCGCCCGAAACGTCGGCGAAGAGTGGCTCTTCGGCAACGACCCCAACCGCGTCAACACCGAGCTGGAAAAGATCGAGAAGCTCACCGCCGCCGACCTCCAGGCCGTCGCCAGAAAATATTTCACGGCGGACGGCATGACCATCCTCCAGATGGTCCCCGACACCACCGGCCAGCTCGCCAAAAACGCCATGAACGCAGCCCGCGGCGCCGCCATGGCCGGCGTCACCCCCGCCAAGGAGCCGGTCAAGCCCCGCGTCACCGAATTTCCAGCCGACTATCCCGCCAAGGCCCCGGCCGTCGCCGCGATCGGCAACGCCCAGTTCAACAAGGGCGAGGAATCGACCGTCAACGGCCTGAAGGTCGTCACGATCTCCGATCACCGCCTGCCGCTCGCCGGCTTCACCCTGGCACTGCGACGCGGCTCGTACAGCGAACCCAGGGGCAAGGAGGGCCTCGCTGCCCTCACCGCCGAGATGCTCCGCCGAGGCGCCGGCGGCATCGCGTATGACAAACTCAATGAAACCCTCGACTCAAAGGGCATCGCCATCGGCGTCAGCGACGGCGGCGACCACACGAACCTGGTCGTCACCTTCCCCGCCGAACAGGAGCGCGAAGCCCTGCGCCTGGCGACCCAGGTATTGCAGAAACCCGACTTCCCGCAAGACCAGTTCGACAACTTGAAGACGCAAGCCATCAACAACCTCGTCGCCGAGCTGGCCGACCCCGACACCGTTTCCCAGCGCGAGATCAACCGGCGCCTCTGGGGCGATTCGCCGCTGGGCCGCAGCAGCACGCCAGAGAGCCTCGCCTCCATCACCCTGCAGGACGTGAAGGACTTCTACGCGACGTATTACAAGCCCGGCGAGGCGATCCTCGTCGCCGCCGGCGACCTCTCGCCCGATACCGGAAAGACCATCGCGCAGCAGCTCGTGCCCGCCGACGCGTCGTCGGCCGCCAATCTGCCGCCCGCGCCCGACCTTCAACTCCCGCCCCATCCCGACAAGCGCGACGTCCTGCTCGTCGACAACCCCGGCGCGCGCCAGGCCGCCATCCAGATGGCCGTCCCCGCCTACACCGTCCACAGCGATGAGAAATTCGCCGGCAGCCTGGCGAACCAGATCCTCTCCGGCGGCATCGAGGCCCGCGTGATGAAGTACGTCCGCGCCCAGAAGGGCCTGGCCTATCACGCCCACGCCGTCTTCATGCCCCAGCGCGTCGCCGGCACTTTCGTCTGCCAGACCGGCACAGACGTCGAGAAGTCCGCCGACGCCATCCAGGCCATGTTCGAGGTCCTCGAAGGCATGCGCAAGGAGAACGTGACCGGCGAGGAACTGGCCGACGCCAAGCGCCGCGTCGCCGGCGGCATGGTCATGCAGATGCAGACCATCGACCAGCAGGCCGGCAGGCGCCTCGAAGGCATCCTTAATGGCTACCCCGCCGACTATTGGGACAAGTACCCTCAGCGCGTCGCCCAGGTCAGCGCCGACCAGATCCGACAGGTGATGCAGAAGTACGCCACCCCCGACACGATGCAGATCGTCGTCGTCGCCCCCGCCGACCCAAGCAAACCCAAACTCAGCGCCCTGGGCGAAGTCCGCGTCGAGCCCATGCCCGCGAAGAAGGCCGCGATGCTCAAAGACGCCCGGCCGTGAGGACCGTCAAGTGGCCGTTATAATAGCGGCTCGGCTTGCTCGCACGTTCAACAAGTCGTCACAAACCGTTTGGAACACCCACCCATGCGCCTTATCGCCAGTTTTCTGATCCTCATCATTGCCGCCTCTGCCTCCTTCGCCGCCGACCGGCCGCCGGTCCCCGAGCAGTCCATCGCGCAGAAGAAGGAGCTCCTCTTTTCCGACGATTTCGAATCCGCCCAGCCCGCCAAGGAGTGGCACAAGGTCGTCCCCACCTTCGCCGTCGAGAACGGCGTCCTCAAGGGCACCCAGACGCGCGACAAGACCGTTGCTGCCGAGAACGGCAAGCCCGCCGTCACCCCGCACCCCGCGGTCCACGGCCTGGACATCCCCACGAAGGACAGCGTGGTCGAGGTCAGGATCCGCTTCGAGGGCGCCTCGCTCATCGACGTCGAGTTCGACGACCGCAAGTACACCGGCTCCCACTATGGCCACCTCTGCCGCGCCCAGGTCCGACTCAACGGCGTCACCATCGTTGACGAGAAGGAAGGCTCGATGCGCAACGACATCTACGAGATGTCAAAGGACCCCGCCAGGAAGGCCGAGCGCGCCAAGCTCATGGCAGGCAAGAGCATCATCTACCCCGCCAAGCTCGAAGCCCACAAGTGGTACACGCTCGTCGTCGAGACGGTTGGTGACACGATGCGCGTTACGATCGACGGCAAGCCCGCCGCCATCCTCAAGTCCCCCGGGATCGCCCATCCCACCAAGTCCAAGATCGAGTTCGGCGTCGCCGGCAAGGACGGCCTCTATGACGACCTTAAAGTCTGGAACGCCCAGCCCGCCGCCAAGCAATGAACCGATCGCCGCTGGCCACCCAACAAAACCCATCACAACCCCACGCCCATGCGCCGTTTCGCTCCCCCAACTCCACACGGGGTCGGAGCGCTTCATCCCGAGCGTGATCGCCCGTTTTTTCTTCAAAACGCGGCAAAATGCGCCATGCCGCTAACCACTTATCGCTACTACAGCACTTCTGAAAAATACCTTATTCCTGCCGCACCCAGATTGGTCAGTTACGTAATTATCTTGCCGCCGATTCTCGGCTGTGGGAGAATAGTACACCAGTGAGGAGCATGCGCGACCGCCGCAAACGTGGGTGGGGGTCGCCTGCCGGAGGAGTACATGGCACCTGACGTTGCGAACGACAAACTGCTGCTCATCAAAATCGAAGGCATGCACTGCCACAAGTGCGAAGCCACGATTCGAAAGGCCCTGGCGGATTTTCCGGGAGTCCATGAGGTCGAGGTCGATTTTCCCAGCCGTCAGGCATCGGTCCTCTTCGACCCTTCAGCCGTCACCGTTAAGGAACTGACCGGGGCCGTCACCGACGCCGGCTACCGTGTCAGCGGCTTCACCCAGGGCCACGCCGACCCCGCTTCCCACGCCTGACCGGCCTGGGCCATTTGGCGCGCGTGAACTTCCAAGGTCGTTCCCCGTCCAAAGGCAGGGGGGACCGGAGGTTCGCATGTCGCCGCGCAGCCTGCTTTTCATCTCGCTCCTGGCTCTAATTGCCCCAATCCCCTCAACTGCCCAGGCTCGGGTTCTGCGTCCGCCGGGCGACGGGTGGGTATGGGTTCCCCCGACCTACCGCACCGTTTACGAGCGGGTGTGGCAGGAACCGGTCTACCAGAGCGTGACCGAGACCGTCTGGGTCACCGACCAGTGGGGCTGGCGGACCGTCGGTTCCTGGGAAGGAGGCGCCTGGGTCGAGCGGCCGGTCTGGACGCTCATCTGCCCCGCCCACTACGAGACCCGAACCCGCCAGGTGCTGATCTCCCCAGGCGGCTGGGTCTATCGCGCGCGGCAGGAGTTGGTGAGTCCAGGTCATTGGGAATGGCGGGGTCTGGTGATGCCGGCGCCGGCGCCGGGGCCATGGCCCACCCCTGTCCCACCTGTTCGACCCCCTCCGCGTCCGGCGGGGCTCGAGCCCTTTTCCCCGTTGTGGGAGTGGCCCGACGACAGCAAACCCGCCGGGCGTTAGCGCGCTTGAAGCTCGGCCAGGCGCTGGGCGGAGACGCGGTCGATCCAGGAGCCGTGGTAGTCTTGGCGGAGGCGCGTGAAGGCCTGGATGGCCTCCTGGGTCTTGTCCTGCGCCGCCAGGGTGCTGGCGGCCTTGAATTCCTGCTCGCCGGTGGTCAGGACGCGGGCGCTGATGCGGGAGGCCTCCTCGGCCGTGATGTCGATGGGGATGGACTTGAGCGCGGGCGGGTCGGGGTCGGTGAGGATGCCGAAGGCGGCGGGGTTCCGCTCCCGGAAGAGGCGGGCGCGCATGTCGGACTGGGCGTTCATCGCGTCGCCCCCGGCGCGGCCGCCGCGGGGGTCGATATCGGCGGCGGCGATGCCGTCGGGGCCGGAGGCGCGGGCGACGATCTTTCCCTGGGGCGAGATGATCATCGCCCCGGCGCCGCGGTGGGCGACGACGAGCCAGACGAAGTTCTCGACGGCGCGGACGCGCAGCGCCTGCACGCCGATATCGTCATCGCCGTCGGCAATGGCGGCGGTGCCCATGGTGGGGAAGAAGATCACGTCCGCGCCCTGGAGCGCCAGGCAGCGCGCGGTCTCGGGGAAGACCAGGTCATAGCAGATCAGCATGCCGACGTTGCCCAGGTCGGGCGTGGGAAAGACCGGGAACGACGTGCCGCGCTTGCGTCCCTCGTGCCAGGTCGGACAGACCTTGCGATAGCGGCCGACCTCCTTGCCTTCGCGGTCGAGGAAGAACGCGGTGTTGTAGAGGCTGCCGTCCTCCTCCAGGTTGTCGGCACAGATGACCAGCCGCATGTGGTGTGAGGCAGCGGCGCGGCCGAGACGCTGGGTCATCCGTTTGACGGCCTCGGGCAGCACTTCTTTGAGCGATGCCGGGTTGCCGCCGGTCCAGTTCAAGAGGCCGGGCGTGTCTTCGGGGAAGCAGAGGACGTCGCACTTGTCCTGGGCGGCGCGGTGGATGATGGCCTCGAGATCGGCGAGGTTGCGATCGACGGCGGCGAGCGCCTCGGCCGGCTTGAGGCGGAAGTCGATCACGCGCGACCTGGCCTGCACGGCGGCGACGCGAACGGTCTTCGCGGCAGGGGGCGGGGCGTCGGCGGCGCGGGCGAGCGGGACGATCGCAAGCAACAGGATGCCGATGATGAAGGCGCGCGGGTTCATGCATCCCATCGTACCATGGGGGCGACCAATGACCCCCGGCATTCACCTGGTACACAAGCCCGTCGGGCCGACGAGTTTCTCGCTCGTGCAGCGGTGCATCGAGTCGGCGCGGGCGCTGCAGCCCGCCAAGCGGCCGCGAATCTGCCACGGCGGCACGCTCGACCCGTTCGCCAGTGGGCTGTTGCTGATCCTGGCGGGGCCGGCGACGCGGCTCTTCGATCACCTGCACGGCGTGCCCAAGGTGTACGAGGCGAGCGTGCGCTGGGGAGTGGAGACGGACAACGGCGACCCGCTCGGGCGCGTGACGTTCCAAGGTGATGCATCGGGATTGTCCGATCGACAACTGGAGGAGCCGCTGGCGAACTTCGTCGGCTGGCACGACCAGGTGCCGCCGATGACCAGTGCCCGGCGCATCGGCGGGGAGCGGGCGTACGTTCGGGCGCATCGCGGGGAAGTGTTCGAGATGCCGGCCACGCGCGTGTATCTGCACGAGGCGCGGTGGCTGGGTCACGATTTGCCGCGCGAGAGCCGGTTGCGCGTGGTCGTCCGCGGCGGGTACTACGTTCGCGCGCTGGCGCGGGACCTGGGGCGGGCGCTCGGCTGCGGGGCGCACGTGGGCGCGTTGGCTCGGACGGCGATCGGGCCGTGGACGGATCCCGGGCCGGATCGGGTGATCGATCTTCACGGGCGCGATGTTCTTCCCTGGTTGTCGACGCGAATGCTGAGCGACCAGGAAGTGGGCGAACTGCGTCAGGGGCGCGCGATCGATCGGGGCGAAGTGCTGAGGCCGGATTGGTCGTTGCCGGTGGAATTTGCCGAACCGGACGCGCCCGTTCGCGCGTTTCACCAGGGTCGATTCGTGTTCCTGCTCGGGCAGGCGGCTGGACGACTCGAGATCCTGGCCTCGCTAGGCAGGGGGGTATAGCTACAATCCGCGGACATGAACCCACGTCACATGCGTCGTCCGAGCGGAGCGGTCGGTCTGATTCTGCTGGTCTGCACGACCGTTGCATCGGCAGACAATTGGCCACAGTTCCGCGGGCCGACGGGCGTCGGGCTGACAAGTGAGAAGCACCTGCCGATCGAGTGGGGCGGGAAGGATCGGAAGAACGTGCTGTGGAGCGCGCCGCTGCCCGGCGAGGGGCATGCCAGCCCGATCGTCTGGGGCGATCGGCTCTTGGTCTGCACGGTGACCTGGCCCGACGATCCCGATCAGCGCAAGGTGATCCCGCCGCATCACGTGACCGCGTACGCCACGGCGGACGGCAAGCAACTGTGGGATACGCAGGTGAAGCCGGGGTTCTGGACGCGCAACGATTTTCGCAGCGGCCCGGGCGGGGGGTACGCGGCGCCCACGCCCTGCACGGACGGCAAGCACGTGTTCGTCGCGTTCGGCTCGGCGGTCCTGGCGGCGCTGGACTTCGACGGGCACGTGGTCTGGCGGAAGGAACTGACGCCTCACACGTTCGACGTGACGGTCGGGAGCAGCCCGATCCTGTTCGAAGACTCGGTCATCGTGCTGTGCGCGATGGCACAGAAGAAGGACTCGCGGATCGTCGCGTTCAAGAAGAGCGACGGCGAGGTGAAGTGGGAGACGCGCCTGCCGACGACCGGCTTCGGGCACAGCACGCCGGTGATCATCGACGTGAAGGGCAAGCCGCAGATGCTGGTTCTGGCATCCGCCATGGGCGTGACGCCCGACGGCCTGCAGAGTTTTGACCCCGCGACCGGTAAGCGCCTCTGGTGGTGCAAGGGCGGGGGCGACGCGTCGAGCCCGGCGTACGGGGACGGGATCGTCTACTTCGATTCCGGGCGCGGCGGGCCGGGGTTCGCCGTCGATCCGACCGGCAGCGGGGACGTTTCGACGACGCACGTGAAGTGGACGGTGCCGCGGCTGACCGAGGCGCTGGGGTCGGCGGTCATCACGGGCGGATACGTATACCGCCTGCAGTCGCCCAATCTGCTGCGATGCTGGAAGGTTGATGGGGGCGAGCAGGTGTACGCCGAGAAGCTCGAGGGCATCACGTCCACGTGGATCAGCCCGATCGCCGATGGCGAAGGGCATCTCTTCTTCGCCAGCGGCGGGCGAAGCTTCGTGGTGAAGACGGGGCCGAAGTTCGAAGTGCTGGCGACCAACGAATTGGGGGACCCGAACCACGCCTCGGCGGCGGTGGCGAACGGGCGGCTTTACATCGAGGGGCGGAAGCAGGTTTATTGCATCGGCGCGAAGTAGGGGGGCGAGACGATTATCTTTTCCCGGGTCGTTCCCCGATGCGGTGGCGCGAGAACACGGTCTTGAGCACGGCGTCTTTGCCGTCCGCAGCGCCCAGCCACGATCGGAGCGCTTTGTCGTGCCGTGGACGCTTGACCGACGCGGCGGAGGCGGCCGGTTCGCCGGGCGTGGGGTCGTAGGAGAACTCCGACGTATTGCCGACCGAGTCGGTCGCGGTGGCGGCGAAATAGCGCCAGCCTGACGGAACACCCGGCACCGTCGCGGTGAACGAGGCGTTGCCGGCGGCGTCGGTGGTCACCGTCGTCGAGCCGAGGTATTTCTGCCCCTCGCCGAACGTGGTCGTATCCCAGATCTGGCTGACGAAAAAGTCGAGCACGAAGGTGGAATTCGGCGTGCTGTTGAGCGTACCGGAGATCGTCGCGGTGCTGCCCGAGAGGGAAACCGATGTCAGGACAGGATAATTCTGAAAGTCGTTGGGGCCGACGTCCGGGTCCTGCGGGTCGTTGGGCGTGACGCCGTCCTCGCCCAGGTCGATGCCCAGCGCGCCGTTGAGGTAGATGTTGTCGCCGCGGATGGCGTTGCGGAGGTCGAGCGTCGAGGGGGCGACGCCCACGCCGGTGCGGAGGTTGTAGGCGATGGTGTTGCCGCTGGTGGAGGTGCCGATCTGGTTGTCGCTGCCGTCGATGAAGATGCCGTCCTGGACGTTGCCCAGGTTGGTGGCGGCGTCGTCGTTTGCGGCATCCGTGCCGATGAGGTTGAACTGGACGCTGCTGCCGTCGCCGGCCAACTGGATGCCGTTCTGCTGGTTGGCGGAAATGACGTTGCCGGCGGCGGCGGTGGCGCCGCCGATGGTGACGCCGGGACCGGCGAGCACGCTGACGCCGTTGCCGTGATTGCCGGTGAGCGCGTCGGCATCGATGATCGGGTTGGCGCCGGTGGCGTCGGTGCCGATGTAGTTGCCCTGGACCAGGTTCCCGGCGCCGGTGGAGGTGAACTGGACGCCGTCGCCGTTGTTGCCGGAGATCACATTGCGGGCGGATGCGGTGGTGCCGCCGATGGTGGTCGCGCCCGCGGCGCCTTCGACGGAAATGCCGTTGGCGCCATTAGGGACGGGCGCGGCGCCGGTGGCGTCGGTTCCGATGTAGTTGCCGGCGATGCGCACGCCGGAGACATCGGTGATCTCGACGCCGTGGACCGCGTTGCCGCTGATGACGTTGCGGGCGCCCGCCGCGGTGCCGCCGATCAGGAGGTCGGTGGTTTCGGGCGCGGCGGCTGATGGTTGAACGTCGATGCCGCTGAGGTTGTTCGCCAGCGCCGCATCGCCGGCGGCGGTTACGCCGACGTAGTTTCCGGAGACGACGTTGCCCGTGCCCGCGCCGTGGAAGCGCACGCCGTCGAGGAAGTTGGCGCTGATGACGTTGCGGTCGGCCAGCGTCGTGCCGCCGATGCGGGTGTGGGTGGCGGCCTCGAGGACGATGCCCTCGAGGTTGCCGTCGTCCGCGGCGCCGGTGGCGTCGGTGCCGACCCAGTTGCCCGCCAGGACGTTGGCGTCGCCGAAGACGCGAATGCCCACGCCGTCGATCAGCGGGGTACCGCTGAAGCCGCCGACGATCAGCCCGCGGACGGTGGTCGAGCCGCCCTGGAGTCGCAGGCCGTCGGCGTTTCCGGTGATGTCGGGGAGGGTCCCGGTGCCCTCGATGACGACCACGGGCGCGCCGGGCGCGGAGCCCGGCTGGGTCGTGCCGTCGATCGTGGTGGGGCCGGTGACCGCGGGCAGCGCGGTGATCGGATGAATGGTGGGTGTCCCGGCGATGTTGAAGTCGATTGTGTCGGCGCCCGGCATCGCGTTGGCCATCGTGATCGCTTCGCGCAGGGTCAACCCCAGGGGAAACAGCGGGACGTCGCCGTTGGACGTGACGGTGAAGGTCGCCAGCAGACGACGTTCTTCCAGAGTCTCAAGCGGGACAACGCGTTTAAGGCTGGGGGTTCGCGGATTTGGGCCGGGAATCCGCGCGGACCGCCCCCGTGTGCTGCGGCGATGCGACATAGGTTCAACTCCGATGCGCCTTGCGTGAAGTGCGGTGGCCGACCGGCCGTCATCCGTTGACGGCCCGTCTCGACCGGTTAAGCGGCCGGGCACGCAAACGGTATTCCGCGCGTCTGCGGCGGCGGCGCAAGGGGCGCCGCGCGTCGTTGAGCGTTCAACGGCATCGGTCGAGTTGACGCGGCGAACGCGTCGGAACGACAGAGTGGGTCGGCCGGGCGAGAGAACGGGGCGCGCGCGGTCGAGAGGGCCGGCGCTCAAAGGCGCGACGAGATTTGAGAACGCGGGCGGGTGATTTCGCGCAAACGGAGGAGGTGGGATTCGAACCCACGGGACCCTTGCGGGCCCACCGGTTTTCAAGACCAGCGCAATCGACCGCTCTGCCACTCCTCCGGGTCATCGTCCTGATCGCGCCAAGCCTAGTCGAGGCGCACATGACGGTCAATTTCCGCCTCGCGGCGCGAGGACGACGAGAAGAGCCCACCCGTCATAACGGATGGGCTCCTCATGTCCTGACAAATCGGCGCGACGCGCGCGACGATCACTTTGTCCCGAACTTGTACAGCGTCGTAGACGTGAACGTCTGGCCGGGCTTGAGCTCGGTCGTGGGGAAGCTTGGGTGGTTGACCGAATCGGGGAAGTGCTGGGTCTCGAGGCAGAACGCGTAATGCTTCACGTACGGTTTGCCGCCGATGCCGCTCTTGATCGTGCCGTCCAGGAAGTTCCCGGTGTAGAGCTGCACGCCGGGTTGATCGGTCCGAACCTCCAGCGTGCGGCCGGTGTCGGGATCGCTCACGCGGGCGCAGAGCTTCATCTGGCCCGCCGCGCCGTTGAGGACGAAATTGTGGTCGTATCCGTTGGGGCTGCCGGGCGTCTTCTCGATGTCCTTGCTGATCGCCTTGGGCGAGGTGAAGTCGTAGATCGTCCCCTTCACCGGCGCCAGCTCGCCGGTAGGGATCAGCGTGTCATCCACGGGCGTGTAGCGGTCGGCGTTGATCATCACGACGTGGTCGAGGATGTCCTTGCCCGACCCCGAGCCGTGCAGGTTGAAGTAAGAGTGGTTGGTCAGGTTGACGATCGTGGTCTTGTCCGTCGTGGCCTGGTAGTCGATCCGCAGCTCGTCGTCGTTGGTCAGCGTGTAGGTCACGTGCGTCGTCAGCTTTCCGGGGAAGCCCTGGTCCATGTCCGGGCTGACATAGGTGAACCGGACGGATGGCCCGGCGGCGGACTCGCTCGGTTCGGCCGTCCAGATCTGCTTGTCGAACCCCTTGGGGCCGCCGTGCAGGTGGTTGGGGCCGTTGTTGGTCGCCACCTGGTATGGCTTGCCCTCGATGGTGAACTTGCCCTTGGCGATGCGGTTGGCGATGCGGCCCGTGGTGGCGCCGAAGAAGGGTGACTTGTCCTGGTAGTCCTTGATGTTGTCGAAGCCCAGGACGACGTCGGCCTTGTTGCCGGACTTGTCCGGGGTCCACACTTCGGTCAGGGTCGCGCCGTAGGTGATGATCTTTGCCACCACGCCGTTCTTGTTGGTCAGGGCGTACTGCTCGACGGCTTCGCCATCTTTGGTCTTGCCGAAATCGCTCTTCTGGATGCTCATTTTCCTGTCACCCGAACCTGCGGACGCGGTCGTTCGCGCGACGCCGCCGCTGCGGTTCTCCTTGTCCTTGTCGCTGCACGCCGACAGGGCGCTCATCGCCAGGGCGCCGCACGTTACGACACCCACCAGCCAACGCAATCGAATCATGAGTGATCTCCTTCGCCCGGAAAAGGCCAAATCCCCCTCGCGCGGCCGGAACTGTACCCCAAGGGGCCTGATCGGTCACGCGGACGCGCGCTTGCGGCGCTTATGTTCAAGTTCCGCCGATCGTGCGCCGATCGACCGGGCGGGAGACTCGCGAACCCATGCCTGTTTATCGGACCCGCCAACGCCGCCGCGCCGCTGGGGCGCTGTTTTCCCTTCTCGAGCTGGCGATCGTCCTGGCGGTCCTGGGCGTGGTCGCGACGATCGTCGGCCCCCGGATGAGCCGTGCAGCCGCCAACGCAAACCAGACCTCACGAACGGCCGAGCATCTGTTGACCGGGCGGCTCAAGGCGTTGCGCCGGGCGATCCGCGACTATTGCGCGGACCACGCGGATCGGGCGCCGGACGCCGGCCTGATCGGTGCCCAGCTTACACAGTTCACCGACCGACAGGGCCATCCCAGCCCGGTCCGCACGCCTCGCCACTGCCTGGGCCCCTATTTGCGGGAGATACCCGCGATCCCGGTCGGTTCGCGAACGGGACTGGCCACGGTCGCCGCGTCCGCCCGTTCCGGCGCCGCATGGCTTTACGATCCGCCCAACCGCCACATCCGGCCGAACACGTCCGAACGCGAGTGCGACACGACGGGCCGCCTGTATTCTTCGTATTAATCCTGATGCCCCGCCGCTCTACCCATTGCCAAAGATCGGGTAAGATAGGGTTACGGGAAGTTCACTTCGCCCATGCGGGAGGGCCTGCCCCGCCGATGCATCGCTACGAGACGTTGTGCCTCCAAGGAGTCCTGGCAAATGACCCGCATCCTGTCCCCTACCGGGCGCGCCCGCGTCACGGTATTGATCGCCCTCGCCTTCGCGCTGACCTCAATCGCCTGTGACAAGGACGATTCGGGCCAAGGCGCGAATCCCACCGGTGGTCAGCCCGCAACAGCGACCGGTCCCGCGCCCAACGGCGGGCTTCCGGCGACCCGCCCGGCACCCGTTTCCGCGACCGGTGGCTCCCGCGGCCCCGCCGCCAGCCTGCTCGAGTCGTTCAAGGACGTCACCGGCCCGGTCAAGCCCGATAAGAACATCGCCCTGTGCATCCAGACCATCGCGTTCTTCGATCACCCGATGAGCTGCGCGGTCAGCCGCGACGGGCGATTCCTCTACGTCACCAACACGGCCGCGACCATCAACGGCATCCCGATGAACAAGGGAAGCATCAGCCAGCTCGCCATCAACCCCGCCGACGGCCGCCTGACCATGGTCAAGCCAAAGTTCGCGGACAACCTCCACTCCCCGATGGGGATCGCCGTCCTGCCGCGCGACACCCGGCGCTTCAGGGCGGGGAGCCTTTTCGTCGCCACCGGCATGACCAACGGAAACGACGAGAAGGGCGACCGCATCACCGACGCGAA
>DATBFY010000414.1:0-9586 GCA_036558265.1 Tepidisphaeraceae bacterium
GGAAGAGCATCGGGGGCGCCGAGAGCACCTCGATCGAGATCCGCCGCATCAGGCCCAATGATGGCAGCATCAGGGCCCCGAGGAGGCCGGCCAGGGCATCGATCGTCTGGGCAAGCACGAGGTAGAGCAGACCGACCGACAACGAAACCAGGACCAGCGGGACGATCCAGGGGTCTAGACCCATCCACAGCGCCGGCACGACGAAGAGCGCCGTGCCCGGCCCGTACTTGGCGGCGTAGACGGGATCGGTGATCAGGTGGAAGGCCGAGAAGAAGTCGCCCAACTCGTGCCGCGGCATCCAGAGGTGCCCGCGGGCGAGCATGCGGCTCTGGATCAGGTAGGCGTGTTCGTCGTGAAGGACGGGACCGAAGCCGCGATCCTGCGCGGTGGCGGTCTTGAGGAAGTAGATGGCGGCGGCCAGCGTCAACGCCCCGGCGACGATCCGGCGCGTCCGCGGCGAGGGGCAGCGCAGGCGGTCCATCCATCGTTCGGTCATCCGCCGCGCGGGGGCAATCGCCAGGATTGCGGCGCCCAGCGCGACGACCGCGATGGCCAGCGCAACCAACGCGCCGGCTCCACCGAAGCGGGCGTGAGCCAGCGTCGCCCAGCAGGCGATGCCGACGGCGAGCAGTCCGAGTGTTGCGAAAAGCGCGTTTCGCCCGGGTTTGGCAGGTTGATCGAATTGGGAGGGTGCGGTGCGCGCCATGGACCCGGCCCGCGCGCGGGTCGCGGGCGGCGCGCGATTATACGGAGTGCCGGTGCATTGACGACATCACGCGGGGCGCGGTTCGCCATTGCAGGACCGCGCCAAAGGCCACGGCGCTGAGCAGCACGACGACCTGCGCGGAGGTCTGGCTGGGAATCAGCGCCAGCCACTCGCGCTTGGCGGAGTTGAGGGCGAGGGTTCCCATGCCCACGAGCAGGGAGATCCCGGCGGTGCTGTAGAGCAGAACGATACCCAGTCGCGGCCAGATGACCGAGGCGGCGATGCCCCAGAGCATGGCGGCGGCCCAGGCGAAGGGGAGAAGGCGGCGGGTGTCGGGGGTGAGGGCGCTCCAGAGGTCGGCCAGGTAGGCCTGGATCGTTCCGCTGGGACCCGTCGTCACAGGCCAGACGAAGCCGCGCGCCTCGCCGGTGGCGAAGAAGACGGCCAGGCTCGCCCAGCAGGCCAGGACCAGGCCCAAGCCGAGCCCCGCCCAAACCTTATGAAGGGCGTAGCCGGAGATTCCCAGGGCGATGGCGCCCAGCGTCGCGGTGGCCCAGCCTTCCAGGCCCCAGTGGAACCAAACGGGCAGTTGCAGCCCGATCAGTGCGCCGGCGCTGACCGAGAGCAGGGTCATCAACGTCCGGTTGAACCGCGATCCGCCCAGCCAAAGCAGGCCGCCGAGAAAGGCGCCCGATATGGCGATGACCAGGGCCAGGGGGTGAATGTCGGTGGGGAGCAGTGCGAGGAGTTGTTGGATCATCGTCGGGGTCCTCGCGACTGTTTATCGGTCGTCGGGCCGCCGAAGGATGAAGCGGACGGGAAAGGGACACAAAAAGAGGCCGACCCCCGCACTCGGGAGCGGGGGTCGGTCCAGGAAGGAAAACTCGGATGACGGGACAGGGCGGGCTCAGGGGGTCGTCGGGCGGTTGCGGTCGTCCGCCGCGCGTTCCACGCGGTCGCTCACCCGATCCCAGGCGTCGCGGACGGCGAGCTTGGCCTTGTCCCAGCCCAGGCGGCTCTTGGCCTTGGTGCGCTCCCAGTCGTTGCGGAGGTCCGGCTCGGCCTGGTCGAAGGTGCGATCGCTGTAGCGGGCGCGGGAAGCCCAACCGTACTGGTAGGCGGGGGCGTAGTCGTCCTCGTAGGTGTAGGCTTTGTCGTAGTAGGGACGGGTCGTGTAGGTGTTGCTCCAGTACTGGCCTTCGACGGTGGGGTCGATGTTCTCGGCGACGGCCTTTCCGGCGGCGCCACCGCCAAATCCACCGGCAACGGCGCCTGCGACCCCGCCTACGACCGCACCGACGGGCCCACCGACCGCGCCACCGATGGCCGCGCCCGCCCAGGTGCCCGCCGCACCGACGCCCGCAGCGCCCACGCCTGTGCCGACGGGGTGCGATCCGGGCGCGCCGGTGATCGGGTCGGGGTTGGCATCACGGTCCTTGACGTTGTCCAGGTCACGTTCGTTGGGATTGGTCTTTTCGGTCACGATGGTTCTCCACGATTGTTTTCTCGGGTGTTCCCCCGGGCCCCCACTGGGCACGGGCATTGCGCTTGGGGCAAAGGCAATGCCAGCCCAACCCAGATCGCTCGCGTCGCTTGAATTCGACTGTTGAGCCCGGGCCGCGCGGGTGCGGGCCGGACATTCGTTCCACGCTCCCGGCCGGTTTGACGCCCCTTGGCGGCAGCGATACAAGACCGTCATGTCAGCAGCAGACGTGCCGCCCTCCCCGCCCGACCCGTCGCCCGAGCTGAACAGGCTCCGCGCGCAGATCGATGCGCTGGACGAACAGTTGGTCAGATTACTGAACGAGCGGGCGCACGTGGTCGTGGACATCGGGAAGATCAAGCAGCAGACCAACGCGCCGATCTACGCGCCCGAACGCGAGAAGATGGTGCTGGACAAGGTGCGGCGTCTCAATCATGGCCCACTGCCCAACAGTTGCCTGGAAGCGGTCTGGCGCGAGCTGATGAGCGGAAGCTTTGCGCTGGAGCGGCCTCTTAAGATCGGATTCCTCGGCCCCCTGGGAACGTTCTCGCACCTGGCGAGCGTGCGGAAGTTCGGCAGCAGCGTGGAGCACGTGCCGCTGGCGGACATCCCGTCGGTCTTCGAGGAGGTCGTCCGAGGGCACATCGACTACGGCCTGGTGCCGGTGGAGAACAGCCTGCACGGGGGGGTGGTGGACACGCTGGACGCGTTCCTGCACTCATCGGCGAAGATCTGCGCCGAGGTCCGCATCACGGTCCACCACAACCTGCTGGCGCGCGAGCCGTGGGAGCGGATCCGCACGATCTACTCCAAGCCCGAGGTCTTCAGCCAGTGCCGGACCTGGTTGACCGGCATGGCCAAGGGGAAGGACGTCCAACCGGCAGCCTCGACGTCGCACGCGGCGGAGCTGGCGAGCACCCAGGCGGGCGTGGCGGCGATCGGGACGTCCCTGGCAGGCGAGCTTTACGGCCTGCGGACGCTCTTCGAGAACATCGAGGACAACCCGGACAACGAGACGCGTTTCCTGGTGATCGGCCGCGAACCGGCGCGGCGGAGCGGCGAGGACAAGACCGCCATCATGTTCACCACCGCCCACAAGCCCGGCGCCCTGGCGGAAGTGCTCGACGTCTTCAAGGAAAACGGCATCAACCTGACCGACATCGAGAAGCGGCCAAGCAAAAAGGTCAACTGGGAATACTACTTCTTCATCGACGCGCAGGGCCATGCCGACGACCCGGGAATGCTGCAGGCGATCGCCGAGGCAAGACAGCATTGTCTGCAATTGACGGTGCTGGGGAGCTATCCGAGGGCGCAGGAAGTCCTTTGACCGGCCACCCAAACGCGCAACAATTGCGTGTTGAAGTGTTTACGGCCCCCGATATATTCGGTTCATCAACTTGCGCGCGCACGACAAGGATGTCGCGTCGCGCAGTCACGCTCCAGGGACGGAGATCGCGTCATGAAACGGCACATCGTGCGAGCGGCGGCGGCAGGGATGGCCGCGGCGGCCGCAGTCGCGGGGATCACCGGTTGCGGGTCCAAACCTCAGCAGGCGACACAAAGCGCCTCGGCCGCCGGCGCGCAGGGACAGGCGCCGCTGGTGGAAACGCATCCGGTCACAACCCGACCTGCGCCGCCGACCACCGCCGAGGCCAGCATCGGCACTCCCGAGGCGCTGGCGCTCAAGTTCCAGAATTGGGCCCGCGAGATGGAACCGCAGATGTCCAAGCGGTCACGGAAATCGGGCGAGCCATCGGCGGTGGATTTTCTGGAGCCGGATGACTTCCGCATCGGCCCGGCCATCGCGCCGGGGAGCAAGGACGACCTCAAGGTGCAGGTCGTGCCGATCTCCAACCCGGTCATCGAATCGACCGCCAGCCTGCCCAACCAGGGGGCGACGATCGCCACGGCGGCGGGACGGCCCGCCGGCGCAGACGGGGCCAACGTCGCGCGCGTGTTCGCTGATTCGCCGGGACATGCACGCGCCGCCGCTCCGCAGTCGCCGCGCGACAACGCGCTGTCGGCCGGCGACCTCGAGCTCTCGCTGAGCAAGAACCTCAAGCAATACCCCAAGGACCTGTGGGCACAACTGGATTTCCAACTGTTGCAGTTTCTTAAGGACCGCCCGACGCCCCAGCTCGAGCTGATGTCCTCCCTGCCCAATGAGGACCGCGAGCTGATCGCGTCCGTCATGGACGCGCTGACCAACTTCCGCAACGCCCTGCGGGCCGACGGCAACATGCTGATGAGCCGAAAGGTCCGCCCGCTGCTGGACCTGGCCGACCGCGTGCGGGCGCAGGCGGACCTGGTCATCCCCACGCTGGCGCTGTGTACCGAGGTGAAGGGCTTCGGCGTTTACGAGCCCATCGAGCCGGCGCGGTTCACGGCCATGAAGGAGCACCCGGTCGTCGTCTATTGCGAGGTGGAGAACTTCGCGTCCCAGCAGAACGCCAAGCGCATGTGGGAGACGCGGCTCTCGCAGGAGGTCGTGCTCTACACCGAGACGGGCCTGCCCGTCTGGCAGGACAAGACCGAGAGCATCCCGGACCTGGCGCGCAACCGCCGGCATGACTTCTTCGTCGTCAAGAAGACCAAGTTCCCCGGGAACATCTCGATCGGGCGATATCTGTTGAAGGTGACGATCGTGGACCAACAGGCCAGTCGCGTCGCCGAAGCCACGATCCCGGTGCAGTTTGTGGCGCAATAGCGGAAGAGAAGCGAGAAGTCAGAAGCGAGAATCGAGAAGTTTGATATCCACCTGAGGCCGTCATCCTGAGGGAGTTTCAACGACCGAAGGATCCTGCTGCGACAAGCGACCACGTCCCCTCGGGGCCAGATCCTTCGTCGGTAAAGCCTCCTCATAATCAGGATGACATCGCTTCGGCGGCTCCTTCTCGCTTCTCGCTCCCCCCCTCACGTCTCCGGCTGCGCATACACTACTTCCTTCACCGGCTCTCCCCGCCCGGTCAGGTGGGCGACGATCTTCTCCACGTGTGCGTGGCCGTTCTCGATGAAGATCTCGTAGCGGTGCTGGGTGCCGCCGACGACCGTGCCGCACAGGTAGACGCCAGGGACGTTGGTCTGCATGGTGTGCGGATCGTAGATGGGGACCTCGCGGTCGCCCTGGAGATCGACGCCGGCCATGCGGCACAGCGACATGTCGGCGACGTAGCCGATCTGCGGGACGACGAAGTCGAAATCGATGTCCGTGGTTTGTTGCCCGTTGTCCGTTGTGGGGGCAAGCGTGACGGTACACGGCGCGATCCGCGTGACGCGCGTGCCCAGGTAGGGCGTGACCACGCCGGACTTCATCAGGTACTTGATTTCGGGCAGCAGCCAGTACTTGATCGATTTTTCGGGCAGTTCTTCGCGGCGATAAGAGAGTGAGACCTTCGCGCCCGCGCGGTAGAAGCGCATGGCCGTCTCGACCGCCGAGTTCTTCCCGCCGACGACCAGCACGCGCTTCTGAAAATAGTCGTGCGGGTCGGTCCAGTGCGGCTGGACGTGCGGCAGGTCTTCGCCCGGGACATCGAGCCGCCGTGGCCGGGCGGTGCCGCCGATCGCCAGCACCACCGCCCTGGTGTTCCACGTTCGCTGGCGGTCGCCGTGGCGGGTCGTCAGAAGAAAGCGATGCTCGCCCAGGCGTTCGATCGCGACGACCGGCTCGTACGTGTTGATCGCCAGCTCGAACTGCTGCACGACCGCCCGCAGGTACGTCAGGTACTCCTCGCGCGTGGCCTTCATCTGGTCGGGCGTCTGCAGCGGCACGCCGGCGATCGCGATCCGCTCGGGCGAGGAGAAGAACCGCGTCTGCGGCGGGAACCAGGAGATCGTGTAACCGATCTGCCGGGCGTCGAAGTGGACGTAATCGATGCCGGCCTTCTTCAACGCGACGGCCAGCTCGATACCCAGGGGGCCGGCTCCGATGATCGCAACATCTGCATTCGCGGCGTCCTTGTTCAAAACAGCGTCTCCTTCGCGACCGCCTCGATGCAGGCGGGAACTTCATTCTTCGGCGAATTGACGATCGTCGAAACGGGGTGCGCGGTCATCTCGTCGGCCGGGTACGGGCAGAGCATCTTCTCAAGCTCCACCGCGTCCTCGTCCTTCGCGTCGAGCCAGCAACGATAGTCTTCCGGTGGGATGATCGCCGGCATCCGATCGTGGATCGGCTTCATCAGATCATTGGCCGCCGTCGTGATGATCGTGCAGGTGCGCAGCGTTTGACCTGTGTCAACCGTGGTGCGGCCGTCCTCAGAAGCAGCGGGGGCACCCCCACTCCCCTTCCACGTATCCCACAACCCCGCGAACGCAAACGGCTTGCGATCCTTCATCTGCACGTACATCGGGATTTTCCCCCCCTTCTTCCCACCCGCCGGATCGGGCATCCACTCGTAAAACCCATCCGCGATCACCAGGCACCGCCGCCTCTTGAGCAGATTTCGAAACGCAGGCTTCTCCGCCAGCGACTCCGCCCGCGCGTTGATCATCTTGTTGCCGATCGCCGGATCCTTCGCCCAGAACGGCACCAGGCCCCACACCAGGTGATCGAACTGCTCGGGATGATCGTTCGCGATCGCCAGCAGCGGCTGCGTCGGCGCGATGTTGTAGCGCGGCACCAAATCCGGCGGCCCGTGCTCGATCCACGGGAACTTCTCCAGCACGTCGGCAAGTCGAACAAGGGTGTACCGTCCACACATGTTGGGACGCGATTATAGGCAAACGGTCGCCCCAACCCGAACGTTCATCGTATCCCGCTTGCGGTTTCGCCCCGCCACCCTTGCAAAACGCCTCGTTCGACCGGATATCCTTCCCCCCATGCGCGACGCCGACCTCCCCTTGCGCTACCAGACATCGCCCGACTGGGCGCGCGCCGTTCTCGACCAACCCCTCGAACTCCTCAACGACCACGCGCACCTGGAGAAAAAGGCCGCCACCAATGCCCTCGAACTCCTTAACCGCTGGCCCGAGCCAACCCCGCCGGAAAACTGGGTCGCCGCCATGACCGCCATCTCCCGCGACGAGGTCGAGCACCTCGCCGTCGTCTGCCGATTGCTCGCGCGCCGGGGCGGGCGGCTGACCAAATCCCACGCCAATCCCTACGCCGCCGAGCTCCACAGGCTCGTCCGCCGCGGCCAAGGCTCCGAAGAACTGGTCGATCGCCTGATGATCTCGAGCCTCATCGAAGCACGATCGTGCGAGCGCTTCGCCCTCCTGGCCGACGCGTGCGAAGATCCGGAATTGAAGAAGCTCTACGCCGGCCTATGGGCCAGTGAGCACGGCCACTACCGCACGTTCATCCAACTGGCCGAACAGATCCTCCCCGCCGACGCCGTTGCCAAGCGCTGGGACCAGATGCTCGACACCGAGGCCGACATCATCCGCCGCCAACCGCCGGGACCGCGGATGCACAGTGGCGCGCCCACTGTGGCGTAGCGCCCGAATTATTCCTCGCCGAAGATTCGTCCGAGATCACGAGCGCCGTGAATCACCCGCACGATTCTCCAAAGGCTTCGTGTTCGCGCGATAGACGATCAGGTACGAATAGACGCTCCAGAACCGCAATGAATCGTCTCCCGAGTCCTCGCGCACGTGGCCCATTCCCGGGAAGTCGGCGAGCATGCGCATCGCCGTGCGAAACTTCGACCGCACGCCCTTGACCACCTCGGGATTGCGTTCCCGGATGTACGCGAGGATTCGACGGACGTCCGTCGCCGCCGCGTTCGAAACGATGTAGCGCCCCATGCCCTGCCCTTAAGCGGTCTTCCGGCCCGGCCTTGCGGCTTGTTCCTGGTCTTCCCGCTCCAGCTCGTCAAAGAACGCTTCGCCGTCCTGACACCTCCCCGCTTTGAGGTCGGCCAAGCCTTCGGCGATCTTCTCCCGAAATCCAGGGAACATCGCCTCGAACTCCTCGGTCGGGATCTTCGCCAGGCTTTCCTGCTGCATCAGCGCCGCGAGCGCGGCGTGAACGGCCTCCTCCGCGCTGGCAAATCGCCCGCTCGTCACCATCTGCTCGACCAATCGAGTTCGCTCGGGATCAAGCGTTACCTTCATGTTCCCAGTATACCATGCCGCATCGTCTGCCGCGCCTTCAATATCCCCCCACCCCCGCGGTATAACCCTTGCCAACACACAGGAGACCCCGCATGCGCTTCCTCCGCCGACTTTTGCCCTTTGCCCTTTGCCTTTTGCCTTCCCTCCCCGCCCTCGCCGCCGACCCCCAGCAGTGGCTCACCTTCGAAGGCAAGGATGGCCCGGGCAAGGGCAAGCACATCGTCCTGATCTCCGGCGACGAGGAATACCGCTCCGAAGAATCCATGCCCATGCTCGGCAAGTTGCTCTCTGAGCGCCACGGCTTCACCTGCACCGTCCTCTTCTCGATCGACCCCGCCACCGGTGAGATCAGCCCCAAGACCGCCAACAACATCCCCGGCATCGAGGCCCTCGACTCGGCCGACCTGCTCATCATCCTCACACGGTTCCGCGCCCTGCCCGACGACGCGATGAAGCACGTTGACGATTACCTCAAGGCCGGCAAGCCCGTCATCGGCCTGCGCACCGCCACCCACGCCTTCAACGGCCTCAAGGGCGAATATGAGAAATACAACTACGGTTATCACGGCGATCAGAAGGAATGGACACAGGGCTTCGGCCGCCTGGTGCTGGGCGAGACCTGGATCAGTCATCACGGCGCCCACAAGGACGAATCCACCCGCGGCCTGTTCGCGCCCGGCGCCAAGGGCAGCCCCCTGCTCAACGGCATCGAGGACGGCGAGATCTGGGGCCCCACCGACGTCTACGGCGTCCGACTCCCCCTGCCCGGCGACTCTAAACCCATCATCCTCGGCCAGTCCGTCAAGCGCGCCGGCCCGCACATGAGCGACAAGCAGGACCCCTTCTTCGGCATGCGCCCGACCGACCGCGAACCCGCCCCCACCACCACCGACAAGAAGACCGGCAAGACCAACGACAAGAACAACCCCATGATGCCCGTCGCCTGGACCAAGAGCTATCAACTCCCCGGCGGCAAGCCCGGGAAATCATTCACGACCACCATGGGCTCCTCGACGGATCTGACCAACGAAGCCCTCCGCCGCCTGATCGTCAACGCCGCCTATTACCTGCTCGACATGAAGGTCCCCGAAAAGGCCGACGTGACGATCGTCGGCGAATTCCACCCCAGCGCCTTCGGCTTCGACGGCCACCGCAAAGGCATGAAACCCGCCGATTACGCCAAGTGACCCGCGCGACACCGCACCCCCGTTTAGCCGGCCCGCCCACGGGCCGCCTTCTCAAGCCGCGTAGCGGCGTCAGAACATAGCCCCGGGCGCAAGGCCGGGGTGCGCGCCAACACCGACCAGCAACTATTCCACCGCCTCGATCCCCAGATCCTTCAC
>DATBFY010000415.1:0-21631 GCA_036558265.1 Tepidisphaeraceae bacterium
TGAGGCTGACCGTCACCTGCCGCTCGAACTCGTGTGCCTTGTGGCGGCGCAGCTCGACGGTGTTGGCGCGCTCGACTTCAGTGGCGAAGAGGACCAGCGGGCCGCTAGTCACGTGCGGCTCGGCGAAGAAGTTCCCGCCGCCCGCCAGTCCCAGCGCGAAGCGCGAGTTGGGTTCCTCGGGGGAGACGACCGGCTCGAGGCCGGTGCGCGCCGCCAGGCGCTCCATCGCGGACCAGAAGGGCTGGCGATCGAGGTCGAGGGTGACGGGCGGGAGGGGCGTCTTGTCGAGCAGGTCCGGGGGAGACAGGGGGATCGTAGCCCCGGCCTGCTTTGAGAATTCCTTGATCACTTGATCCGCCGGCATGCGCCGGGCGTGGATCGTGACGGTGACGGGACGCGTGGATGCGCCAGGGCCGGGCACGTCAGCGCGGCCGATACGCGCGAGCGGTAGCAAACCAAGGATCGAGCCGCTGAAGAAGATGAGGTGAACCGCGCGTCGCGTCATGCCATGCCATCCACGCGCATATCGTACCACGGTTGCACCAGCGACGACCGTAAAGGACCTGCGCCAGGTCTCACGGCACCGGGAGGTCCTTGAACTCGAAGGTCAGCGGCAGGTCGGTCGTCTGGGTCGGGATTTCCCAGATTAGTTTTACCGGCTTGCCGATGCGGGAGACGCCGGGGGCTTCCCTGGGGAACTTGAAGACGTAGGTGGACTCGTCGCTGCGGCCGCCCAGGCCGAAGGCGTGGGAGAAGATGGTTTTGCCGTCGGCGTCCACGAGGCGCAGGGCGTTGCCGGGGAAGGTGGTGTTCTCCCACTGCTCGCGCGGGATCGATTCGCCGCGGGCGAAGCTCACGGTCGCCTCGTACTGCTCGGTGGTGCGGCGAAGTTCCTTGAGCACGATCTTGCGTCCGGCGACGTCGCGCGTGACGTTCCTGGCGGTCAGGGGGTCGGGGATCTCGATGGTCTGGGACTTGGTTTGCGCCACGAACCTGGCCGACGCGCGAAGCGTCGTGATCCGCGTGCCGGCGGCAGCAGCGCCGTCCTTCGGATATTCGAGGTTCGCCTGGATGGGGTAGACCCAGGACGTGACGAAGTTGAGCCGCGCGTCGGCAGCGGCCTCCTTGGGGACCAGCGAGTTGCCCTTGTCGTCCACCGCCTGTTCGACCTTGGCTGAGAGCGACCCGCGCAGGAGGCGGAAGCGCGGCTCACAGAAGACGCTGAAGCGTGCGAAGAAGGTTCGCTGCGCGTCGTTGGGCTTGCGCATGTCCACGATGCTCTGGCGCTCCAGGCCGATCAGGCTGACCAGGAACGGGCCGCTGGCGAGGGTCGGGTATTTCGTCCAGTCCTGGTTATCGCGGCAGAGGACGACCTGCGGGTTTGCGGTGTCGGTCGCGTACTTGAGCGAGATGCCCGCCTTGCCGCACGCCTCCTTCATCGCGACCCAGAAGGGCTGGTCCTTCAGGTCGATGCTGATCGGCGCGCCGGGGCTGGCGGTCCACAGGTCCTTCGGTTGGGTGACGAACTCCTGTCCGGCCTGCCGCGCGAGCTGGTCGAAGACGTCCTTCTGCGGCGCTTTGTCGAACTTGAGCGTGACCGTCGTCGCCCTGGTGACGTCGCCGTAGTCTTTCGTGGCCTGAGCCCGCGCGACTGCTGCGACGGCGCTGACCAGGAGAAGCGTGAGCAGATGGGGGCCGGCAGATCGGAAGGCGGACATGGCGGGCGCAGTATACTGGGCGGCCTATCGGACGTCACATGAACAGGGAGACCGGGTGATGCCAGGGGCGTGGCTATGAATTGAGGCAGAACGCCACCGCTGTCGCGCGGTGCCTACATCGTCCCGGGTTCCCGCAACCGGGCCACCCCCGGTGCGTCGGGAGGTGAGGGCGATCGGCGACGAAATGGTCAGGCCCAGATAGTCTGCGGGCCGCTACTCCAGCTCCGCGGGGCGGATCGTCCGCGGGTCGATCGGGAGCCGGTCGGGATTCAGGTCGGCCCACATCGCGGCGTAGGCGTCCAGCGGGCTCTTGATGTTGTAGGCCTGGTACGCCAGCATCTCGCCGATGCGGACGACCAGGTCCACCAGGCGCTCGCCGGCGGTCCAGTGGTCGCCGACGCAGATGTGGCTGGGATCGATGTTGGGGTGGTAGACGGGCGTGAGCATGCGGCACTTGGGGGAGATGCGCGGGTAGTCGGCGGTGAGCTGGATCTCGACGCGGTGGACGCCGCGCTCCTGCGGGCGCTCGGGGTCGTCGCCGGGCGCGAGGCCCTGCACGTAATACTCGATGCGGTACAGGTCGGGCGGGTCGCCGCGGGTCTCCAGGATGCGGACGATCGGCCAGCGCCGGAACGCCTCGGCCATGTGCTGCGCGTCGGCGATCAGTCGGCGCGTGCGCATTGGCAGGTGGGCCAGGCTCGGCTCGGGCTGGGGCTGGGGCTCGACGGCGACCGGCTGGGGTGTCGGCGTCTGGACCGGAACCGCTGCCGGGACGCGCAGCGACGCCCCGCATGCCTTGCACTTGGCCGTGCGGCCGGCGAATTGCTCGGGCACGCGGAATGCCTTGGCGCAGTTGGGGCAGTTGAACTCGATCATCGCGGCGGTGTTAGTCACCTCTTGAGGAGCGTCTCCCACACGCGCACGCCCTTCCACCAGAACATCGACATGCCGTACCCCGCGACCGTGCCCGCGATCGCGACCAGGATCGCCAGCGCCACGACCGACTTCCGCCGCGCCTTGCCCATCACCAGGAATACCAGGGCGACCAGAAGGATCGCCGCCGACGGGATCCCGAACCCCAGCACGCTCAGGAACATCGCCACGAACGACAGCGCCAGCAGCACCGATTCCCACGGGAAGCCGGCGGACGGCGGGGCGTTGAGGTACCGCTCGTAATCGACCGGTCGGGCCGGCGGCTCGGCGAGCGCCTGCTGCGCGGCGGACGGGTCGGGCGGGGCGAGCACGTTCACCTGGTCGCAGCCGTAGGCACTGCAGCCGTAATTCTCCTGCCAGCACTGTGCGTGGAACGTCAGGCTGCAGGATGGGCAGGAGATGCGCTCGTCGCCTGGGCGGATGGGCGTCTGGCAGATGGAGCAGATCTCGGTCTGTGCCGCGGCGGCGGGCGCTGGCGAAACCTCGGTCGTGGTTGTCGTCGCGGTGGCGGCCTGGGCGACCGCCATACGTGCCGGGGGCGCGCCGGCGGTGATTGGTGCGCGGCCCAGGCTCGGCGGCTTGCGGGTGGGCGCCGCGGGCAGGTCGCCCGTGGGCGTGATCGGCCGCGCGGTCTGGCCCGACTTGTGCGGCACGACCAGGCGCTGCCCGCAGTACCGGCAGCGCCCGGCCGCCCCCGCCAGGTCGGCGGTCACCCACATCGGGCCGCCACAGGGGCAATCGAAGTAGATCCCGCCGTCGTACGGGTCGGCCGCGGGGGGAGAGGGCGGGGGCTCGATCGCCGCGACGTCGGCGGGCAGTGCGCCGGCGTCCAGGTAGGTGAGGGTCGTCGGGCCGACACGGATCTCGTCCCCGTCCACCAGCGCGCGGGGCGATTTGACGGGATCGCGGTTGACCTGCGTGCCCACGCGCGAGCCGGCGTCGAACAGCACGTGACGCCCGTCCCGCGGACCGATCCAGGCGTGGATGCGCGAGACGGCCGGGTCCGGCACCATGATGGTGTTGAACGGCCGGCGCCCGATGAGCACGCGCCCGCTCAAGACCAGGCCTTTGGGGTGCTCGGGATGATTGACGATCAGGATCGGCATGAAACGTCTGGCGCGGGCAACGGCGAGGCCGCTTCAGCGGCTGGGATACTCCATCAGGGCGGCGATTGTCGGGCGGGCAACGCTTGTTGGCAACCACTGGCGCGGACGCCGTGCTCCCTCTCCCGGCCGCGACCTAGGGCATCCATTCGCCGATCGGCGTGACGCGGCTGGGAGAGGGAGAACGCCCTCACCCCGCCTTCACCTTCTCCTGGAAGAGGAAGATCGTCCGCCCCATTTGCACCTGGTCGCCGCTGCGCAGGCGGTGCAGGGTGATCGGCCGGCCGTTGACGAAGGTCGGCGAGCCCAGCGGCAGGTTCTCCAGGTCGAACCCGCCCGGCACGACGTGCACCGCCGCGTGGCGACGTCCGATCATCGGATCCTTGAACAGGTAGACGTGGCAGTCGGGGCTTGCGCCGATGTACGTCGTCGCGCGGTACAGGATGAACTGCTTACCGGCGATGAAGCCCTGCGTCACCTTGAGCCAGCCGGTCTTGGCGGCGTTCTCGATGAGGCCCGTCGCCACGCCCGCGACCAGTCCGATCGCGACGGTGGCGACGGCGCGCGCGAGCATCGCCGCGCCCGCGGGGGACGTGAAGCGCGCGCCCACGATTGCCAGCGGCGCGAGGAGCAAGCCGCCGACCAGGCCCCCGACCAGCCCGCCCACCAGCCCGGCGCCCAGCTTCTTGAAGCTCCGCATGAGCACGCCCGGCGCGATCATGAGGAACAGGCCGACCACGCCGTACTTGATCGCGTTGGCGAGCATCTGCCGGACCGTCGCGAGCTGTTCCGCGCCCGATTCGCTGGTTCCCCCCAGCGCCTGGTGCAGGCGATCGACGAACAGCGAGACGATGACGCCGCCGAACAGGCCCAGCATCGCCCCCACCGCCCCGTTGATCATCACGCCGTGCAGGTTGCGGTCGACCAGCGGCTCGGCGACGGCCAGGCAGAACGCGACCAGCATCCCGATCAGGCCGTACGCCAGCACCTTGGCGATGAACGCCTGCATGTCGTAGGACGAGTGTTGGCGGGCGATCTCGGCCTGCTTTTCGCGGTTGGTCAGGCGGTCGTCGCGCAGGATCTGGAAGTAGGGGTTGTCGGCGGCGGATTCCTGGAGCGTCATGATCTGCACGTTCGCGGTCGCGCGGTCGATGCCGGCGGCGAAACGCCGGCGAACCGACAGCACCGCGTCCCACTTCTCCTGCGCATCGGCGAGCTGCGCCAGGTACGCGCTGCGCGTCAGCGGCTTGAGCTGGATCAATTCCCCCGCGCCCCAGGCCAGGAGACCGCCGAGCAGCCCGAAGACCGCCATCGTGAAGACCGTGTTGTACCAGATCGACGTCCGCTGGCGGCTCCGCAGCTCTTGGGCGTTCATCCGCAGGGCCGGGGAGACGTAGGCGTCCTCGCGGCTCTTGAGTTCCTGCTCGCGCAGGCGGGCGTCCACCTCCGGGCTGTTGATCTCCTCCCAGGTAACGATGATCTTCTCGCGGGTCATCACAGGCGGGGGATTCTACTGTCGGGCGTACGGCGCGCGAAATTTCCCGGCGAGGCCGCTTCAACGGCTGGGCTGGGGTGTTTAATACCTCACCGGACGACTGGTCGGATCGTCCGACGGAAGGTTAATCGGCGGCGGCGCGTGCCTGCGTTGCATCAAATTCGGCAGGAGCGCGGTCACGATAAGCGGCCACGCCAGCGCCAATAATCCGATCGCCGCCAGCAGCGTCAGGATCAACCGCTGACGCCGCTCGATCGATTCCAGGCGGGCGTCGTACTGCGTCAGGTCGCCGGCCGCCCCGCCGGTCATCCCCAGCACCTGTTTTGCCTGATCCACGATCGTCGTGACCTCCTCCGGGGGCGCGTCGGCCTCCACCAGGAAGCGATCCGTGTCGGGCTTGCCCTGCTTCCACAGGAACATGCCCTCCTCTTTGGCCTTGGGGTCGTAGACCAGCGCCACCTGCCACGGCTCGGGGAAGAAGTTCTCCTGGATGAACAGGTCCATGTCCGAGAGGAAGATCCCGAACCCCGGGTGCGTGTGATACCACCCCAGGATCCGGCGATCCGGGAAATCGCGGTCCATCACCCCCTGGATGTGCGTCCAGGTGTCGGCGGTGAACGTCACCTGCGCCGCGCGGCCGGTCGCGTGGTTTCCCTCGATCGCATGCTCGACGTAAAGCCATGGCCCCGACGCATCGTGATGCACGTTACCCACGAGCACGCCGCAGACCTCGATCTCCTGCGCCCCCTGCCCGTGGCGATGGATCTGGTTCAACACCGATTGGCGGATGACCACCTGATACCGGTTCAGGCGCTCGCCCGCGAACTTCGGCGGCAATTCACGCCGGCTCCAGTCTGAGATGACGATCTGCGACGCGTCGCGCGGCGCCGCCCCTTGCGGCGCGACCTCGTCGATCGTGGCCTTGGCAGTCATAGCAGTTCCAGGTCATCCAGTTCGGCCGGCGATGAATACAGCGGCCCGAGCACCTCGGCGGCATCACCGCTGAGCTCGAAGCCTACCACGCGATTGACGTTTCGGGATACGAGGATATCGAACGCCGGCACGCCGATGGATGCGAGCGTCTGGTCCAGGAACGATTCGTCACCGCGGATCTTGTGGAAGGTCTGGACGTCTCGCCGCACGTCTTTGCAATTCGGGCACCACGCCTTGTCCGCCGTGACCTTGCCCAGGGACGCGAAGAGGGTTTCTTCCGACTTGCACCTGGGACAAACGAGCTTTTCGAGGATGTCCCTGCCCAACTCAAGTTCCGCCTTGGGACCCAGGATCGCGCGGGCCTGTTCCAGGAGTTGGCGAACGGTCAGCGTGTCCGCCCTGGCATCGAGCGGGACGATCTCGTGAACCGGATCGTGGCTGTAGCAGTCCTCTTTGCGCTGGAATTCGGTCTGGTAGGAATCGGCCGACAGCCCGGCAAAGACCCATCCCTTCCCCGCGAACGTCTCCATGCCGTGCAGGATCTTGACGGCCTCCTGCGCCTGCACGCCGGCGATGATCGAGGAGATGGTGGGCGTCGTCGGCGTCTTCCCGTGCTCCATCTCCTGACGAGTCAGAAGGTTACACGATCGGCGGAAGTTGAGCAGCCTCCAGTCGGTCTCCGACATGGTGCATTCATAGCAGGGGGCAGCCTGGGCCGCGCCATCGGGCACGAAGACCCGGGCAGTGCCCTGGATGGCTTCGATCGCGCCGTCGATCCACGGTTTGTTCAGCTTCCAGCAGGCGCGGTTGATGGCCAGCCGCGCCTCGCGGTTGTCCAGGCCGCCCAGGACGATGTCGGCCCAACGGAAAACGCCTAAGCCCAGGTCGTACACGATGTTACCGTTGAACGCCTGGATGCTCAGATCGGGATAGATCTCCTTGGCGGCGCGGGCGGCGGCGGTGGCTTTAAGCTGCCCGTTGTCGCTGGCGCGGTAAAGCACGGCGCGGGAGAGGTTTGAGTTCTCCACCCGATCCATGTCGGCGACCAGCACATTCCCAACGCCCAGGAGGGCAAGGTTCTTCAAAAGTTCGTTCCCCAGCGCCCCCGCTCCCACTACAAGCACCTTCGCCTTCTTCAGCCGATCCTGGTCCCACCAGGAGATCAGGCGGAAGCGGTGAAAGCGGTCGTCCTGCTCGGCGGTCGTGTCGGCGCGGGTGATCTGGAGCGGCTTGTCATCCATCGGGCATCCCCCCGCTAGCCGGCGGTGATTTCGGGTTGGAGGCGGAGGATGTCACCGTCCTTCACGCCGATGGTCGAGAGGGTCTGGGTGTCCAGGAGCTGCTTTCCGCTCCCGCGGTGGTGGAGCTTGTAACTCAGGGGCTGACCGTCGGGCGCGTGCTGAGGGAAGTTCATCTTCTGGAGCAGGACGATGATCAGCCGGTTGACCGGCGCATCGTCGGGCATCTCGACCTCCTGGCGCTTGTTGCCAGTGGCGTCCCAGACCTGGACCGTCACCATCGACATGCCTGCTGGTATACCCGATGGATCGGACGCGTGCCATTTCACGCCAGGCCGTTGACCGCGGCATCGATTTTGGCGAGCGTTGACCCGCGGAATGCTCAGTCTCGATGGACAGATCGCATTGGTGACCGGCGCGGCCGGCGGGATCGGGCGGGCGATCGCACTCGCCCTGGCGCGCCAGGGTGCGACGCTGTGCCTGGTCGGACGCACGCGCGAATCGCTTGAGGGGGTGGCGTCTGAGATTGGAAGCGGACGGGCACACGTCTGCGCCTGCGACCTGGCGGACGACTCGCAACTGACGGCGCTGCCGGGGCTGGTCGAGCGGCACGCCGGGGCGGTGGACATCGTGGTCCACAGCGCGGCCGCGTATTTCCAGGAACCGTTGGAGACCGCGCCGGTCGAGGAGTTCGATGTCCAATACCGCATCAGCCTGCGCGCGCCCTACCTGCTGACGCAGAAATTGCTGCCGCAGCTTAAGCGAAGGCGCGGGCAGGTCGTGTTCATTAATTCCTCGACTGGCGTGAACGCCCGGGCGGGGGTGACGCAGTACGCCGCGGTCAAGCACGGCCTCAAAGGACTGGCCGACGCCTTTCGGCTGGAGATCGCGCCGGTGGGCGTGCGGGTGATCAGCGTCTACCCCGGACAGACGGCCACGCCCATGCAGGAGCGGCGACACCGCATCGAGGGCAAACGGTACGAACCGGGGAAGCTGATCCAGCCCGACGACGTCGCGTCGGCCGTGCTCAACGCGGTGACGATGCCGCGCACCGCGCAGGCGACGGACGTGCACGTGAGACCGTTCGGGACGTGAGTCGCGACGATCAGTAGACCGTCGGATCATCCGAGCGGCGATCTTCAGCGCTCAGGTCCTGGTCCTGATCGATCGAGTCGGAGTTGTGGAAGATGTCTGCGCCGGCGCCGCCGATGACGGTGTCCCTGTTGTCGTGCGGCGCGTCGGAGGGCATGAGGTCGATCCAGGGGTTGTCGCCGGCGAGATCGTCGTTGCCGTTGCCGCCATCGACGGTGTCGTTGCCCAGGCTGCCGGACAGGACGTCGTCGCCGTCGCCGCCCTGGAGCGAGTCGTTGCCGCCCTGGCCATTGAGCGTGTCGTTGCCGGGACCGCCGACGAGCAGGTCGGCCGAGCCGCTGCCCAGGACCGAGTCGTTCCCCGCGCCAGCGCGGACGCTGGTCGGCAGGACGAGCGGGTCGGGGCTCCGGCCGGCCTTGGGCCGGATGTAGAAGGCCGACGCGTCGACGTGGTCGTCGCCCTGACCCGTGTTGATCGTGACGCTGCCGATCCCCTTGAGGCGGAAGAAGTAGACGTCGCGGTTGACGGCGACGCGAACGCCAGCGCGCTGGTTGGGGCCGAGCGTGACGAAGGCGAGGCTGACGTCATCGGCGCGACGCGTCCCCTCGATCGTGAGCACGCCATTGGCGACGCCGGCGGCGGAAAGCAAACGTCGGGATTCGAGGCCTTCGAGTAAGTGCGCCGCACTGCCGTTCATGGTTGGGTCTCCGGCGATCGCGATCCATCCTATCATGGCCTGCGATGACCAGATGTGACGGGCGGTCCACGGGTCTGATAAACGGGGCGGAGTTTGCCGCGCGTGAGGGCGGCGGGGACCGCCGGCGCTTACGCCGGCCCGAATTCCGGACGATGAAACCGACGTGATCCTGCGTGCCGGGCCTGTCGCGGAAAAAGTGCCGCCCCGATCGGGCGATGACGTGGCATCCTGCGCCGGTTGGGCGGGCGTGCGGGCCGTCAAGACGATCTCCTGCGCCGCCGGGTACGGCTGCGGGGAACTGGGGCGGCGGTTCGCGCAATTCATGGAAACCACGCGCAGCGCCGGGGCACTCAAACGGTACTTTTCGCCGGTGGTGCGGGCGGGGGACCAGGGAGTCGGGCACGTGATCCGAGCGCGGGCGGCGTCATGGCCGCGGCTTCAATGGGAGTTGTGGGATCGCAAGATCGCCGGAATGCTCGAGCCGGGGATGGAGTGCTTCGTCGGGTTCGCCGGAATGGCGCTGCAATCATTTCGGGCGGCGCGGCGGATGGGATGCTTGAGGCTGGAACTGGTTATGGGGGATTGGGTCATGTGCCGGCGGAGGGTGATGGGGGAGTGTGGGTTGGCGGATGGGATCTGGGTGGAGGCGGGATCAACGCGCGACCTGCTGGTGCGCGCGGGAGTGGATGAGACCAAAGTGCGGTCAATTCCAGCCGCGTAACGGCGACAGAGCATAGCCCATGGCGTAAGCCATGGGTTTAATCGTTTACAATACAATAGCGCTGCGCGACCGCCGTCCCCGGGCTCACGCCCGGGGCTATATTCTGGCGCCGCTACGCGGCTTGGCGATCACGGGTCCAACTCCTCATCCGGCGCGGCATCCTTCTTCTCGTCCTTCTTCTCGTCCTTCTTGTCCTCCTTCTTCTCGTCGCCATCGAGCCCCAACAGCACCCGCAGCGGCCGCGTGGAAGCCTTATCGTTGCCCCCCTTGAGCAGCACGGTGACGCGCCCGTCGGGCGTACGCTGGATCTGGTGCACGATCGTCGGCTGGGAGGCGGCGCCGCCGCTACCGCCACTGACGAACTGCACGGTTGCGCGATCGGGTGTGAAAAGCAGGTGCGAGAATCCGTTGATCGACTTGGAGAACGGGCCGCGCAAATCCCGCCGCATCTTCGTCGGCCGCTTGCCCCCGCCACCGGCGATCACGAAGCTGGTGGGCCAGCCGGGCATCTCGAGCTGCTGCAGGTCGTGGTCGTGACCGCAGACGTAGAAGTCCAGCTTGTACTTCTTGAAGATCGGCCCCCAGTGCACCTGCAGCACGCCGTTGTCCCCGTGCGCGCCGTTGGAAAACAGCGGGTGATGCGCGCACGCGACCGTCCAGCGCTTCGACGTCCCGGGCAACGACTGCACCTGCGCGAGCTGCTCGGCCATCCAGTCCATCTGCCGCAGCCAATCGTCCGCCGACATGTGCGGCTTGTTGCTGTCGAGCATCAGCACGGTGACCAGCGGCGCCTCGGGCGGCAGGTCCACCCGATACCACCGCGCGGGGATCTTCCAGCGCGAATCGGGGTGCCTGGCCGCGTAGGCCATCTCGATCTTGGCCTTGTTCTTGTCGTAATCGTGGTTGCCGAAGGCGGCGTAGAACGGGAAGTTGATCCGCCGCGCGTCGAACATGTCCTCGAACAGCGACTGGAACTGGTAATCCTCCTCGTCCTTGAGCGTGACGTAGAAGTTATCGCCCAGGGACAACAGGCCGTTGAACTGCACGCCCGTCTCGTCAACGTAACGCGCCAGCGCCTTGGCGACGGTCTTCTGCTCCTTGTCGCCCGATCCCCAGTCGCCCATCGCCAGGAGGTTGACCTGGTCCTTGGGCAGCGGGCGCATCGACCACTTGGCGACGACCGGGCGGCTGGTGGGCCTGGTGGATGGGGAGGGTCGCGAGGCGGCGGGGCGGGCCGAAGCTGCGGTAATTGCGCCGGGAGTGCGTGACGAGCGCATGTCCGCGCGATCGTTGCACCCGCACAAGATCAGTGCCGCACCGAAGACCAGATAAGTCGGTATCCGCACGCAGAGAATACTACCGCCTTCACCATCAATTGCGAGAAGTGTTCGACCGGCGCGGCTCCGATGCACCCCAGCCGCGCGGAGCGGCGACGGAACATAGCCCATGGCGTAAGCCATGGGTAGAAGACCCAACCAATCGATCAGCCCCGTAGGGGCGACAGAGCGTCTGCGGCCCCTGCGCTACGGGGCTATGTATTGTGACGACATGAAACCCATGGTTACGCCATGGGCTATTCTCTTTCGCCGCTACGCGGCTGGGGTGCCGCCGGCGATGCGTTGATAGTCCCCAGATCATCCCTTCGGCTTCTCAAACTTCCCCCGCATCGCCCGGTCCCACACCGCGTCGAACTCCTCCAGCACCCGCGTGAACAGGTGATCCCAGTCGATCATCGGCCTGGGCGGCGCGATGCTGCGCGCCGAGACCGGCGCGGTCGTCAACGGGCGATACGTCACCGTCGGCTCGGCGCCGCCAGAGATAAACTGCCGCACCTGCTCCTCGGCGGCGGCATCCTGCCGGGTCGTGCGGGCGTGAAAGCGCATCCGATCCGACCAGTTGGCGAAGACGATCGCCTCCTCGTAGACGGCCATGCCGTTCACGTCGGCGCCTGCGGCGTGATCGTCTCGGTGTCTCAGCCGCCAGGTCATCGCCCCGTTGCGGAAGCGCTGCGCCCGCAGCTCATGCCGCATCAGGCGGGCGAAATCGTGGGCCCGGCTGTGATCGACCGCGTAACGCACCACCATCTCGAACATCCCCCCCGCCACGCTCGCCGCCCCGTCCGCCGCCGGTGCGGGCCGGCCCGTCAGGCCAAAGTCGTGCCCCCGCGCCCGCGTCAGCGGGAACGGGATCGCCAGCAGCGCCCCCAGGCAGACCAGCCCGCCGGCGATCAGCAACGCGTTGGAAATCCCAAAGTGGCTCGACACCGATCCCCAGATCGGACTGCCCACCGCAAACGATCCGAACAACACGGTCATGTACATCGCGATCGCCCGACCCTTCACCCAACCCGGCACCGACCGCTGCGTCGCGATGTTGAAGTTCGTCGGCACGATCACCCAGTTGAAGCCCACCACCATCATCAGCGGCACCGCCAGCCAAACGCTCGCCAGCGCCCCCTGGCAGCGCGACATGGCCATCACCGCCAGGCCAAAGAGCACCGTGCAGATCACGACCATCCCCTCGGTCGAGAAGCGCTTGTCCATCTTGGGCATGAAGATCACGCCCACCACCGCCCCCGCCCCGACCGCGCCCATCAGCAGCAGGTAGGTCCACTCCTCGCCGCCCAACAGCCGCCGCGCGATGACCGGCAACTGCGCCCAGATGATCACCGCGCACAGGATGAACCCGGCCACCCGCACGAGGATCGAACGCATCGCCGGCGAGTGCATCGTGTAACGAAACGCGGTGAACGTCGCGCCCCAGAGGTTCTCCGGGTGCGCCGGGCGCTTCTGCTCGCCGCGATGCCATCGCGCCAGCACCCAGATCACCCCGACGAACGCCGCCGCGTTCACCAGGAACGATGCCCCGATCCCCGGCACCCTGCCGGCGAACGGTGTCACCGCGATGACGATCAGCATCCCCAGCACCGGCCCGACGGCCCGCGCGAAGTTCAACGCCACCGAGTTGAGCGCGATCGCCAGCGGAAGCTCGCTGGGCGGCACCAGCTCCGGGATCACGTACTGAAACGCCGGCCCCGCCAGCGCCGCTCCCACCCCCAGCAGGAACGTGAACCCCAGCAGCACGTGCGGCGTCGCCCCGCCGGCGAGCGTCACGATCCCCAGCAGCGCCGACATCACCAGCATCCAGATGTTGGTCAGGATCAGCAGGTTCCGCCGGTCGTAAATGTCCGCCAGCACGCCCGCGGCGATCGAGAGCAGGCAGATCGGCAGGGTCCCCGCCGTCTGGATGAGCGAGACCCACGTCGGCGCGTCGGGATTCCCTTCCTGAAGCGCCCGCATCAACCACGGCCCGCCCGCCTCCCGCGCCCAGGTGCCCACCAGGGAGATCAGGTACGCCACCCAAAGCGCCCGAAACGCCGGCACGGCCAACGGGCTCCAGGCGCTCTTCGCGGCCGCTTGCGGCTTGGCGGCTTGTGCGACCGACGCCGGCGTCTGCGCCGCCATCGGCCCCCCCGGCGCCGGCGACCCCGCCCCCGTCGCCGTCGGATTGCTGCTCACGTCAGTGGACATAGGCCTGATGATAGGGTTTGTCGTGCGTCATGGGCAGGGGTCGATTCACTCCGATCGCTCTACCGCAGGCACACGATGGCCGTTGTCGCATTTGAACACCCCCACGCCCCTGCGGTATTAAAGCACGCTCGCGGCCCACCCCTCGCCTCCGGGGCCGCGCGCACGATGAATTCCCGCGCCTACTACAACCCCGACGACGAGCAACTCGCGCCCGACGCCCTCCGCCACCTCCAACGGTGCAAGCTCGCCGAAATGCTCCGCGAGATCGTCGGGCCCAACCGCTTTTACACCCACAAGCTCGCCGACCTCCGCTTCGACGCCCTCAACGATTCGCTCGAGCGCCTCCCCTTCACCACCCGGGCGGAGCTCGAGGCCGATCAGGCCGCCAACCCGCCCTACGGCTCCAACCTCACCTACCCGCTGCACGAATACAGCCGCTTCCATCAGACCTCCGGCACCGGCGGCCGGCCCATGCGCTGGCTCGACACCCGCCAAAGCTGGGAGTGGCTCAAGCGGCTTTGGGGCACGATCTACACCGCCGCCGCCGTGGAGCCGGGGCACCGCATCCTCTTCCCCTTCAGCTTCGGTCCCTTCCTGGGCTTCTGGGGCGCGTTCGACGGCGCCACCATGCTGGGAAACCTGAGCATCCCCGCGGGGGGGATGACGACGGCGGCACGGTTGCGAATGCTGGTGGATAACCGGGTGGACGTCGTCTGCTGCACGCCCACGTATGCGTTGCACATGGCCGAGGTCGCGCAAAAGGAGGGGATCGACCTCGCCGGGGCGCCCGTGTCGAAGCTGATCGTGGCGGGGGAGGCGGGCGGCAGCATCCCGGAGGTGCGCGGCCGCATCGAATCGGCCTGGAACGCCCGCGTCTACGACCACACCGGCATGACCGAGACGGGCGCCGTCGCCTTCGAGTGCCACCCCAGCCCCGGAACCGGTGTTCATATCAACGAGGCCGAGTACCTGCCCGAGGTGATCGACCCACAGACCGGCCAAGGGGTGCCAGAGGGTGAACCGGGGGAGCTGGTGCTCACCAGCCTGGGCCGCTGGGCCTCCCCCCTGATCCGCTACCGCACCAACGATCACGTCCGCATGACGCGGCGCAAGTGCGTGTGCGGCCGATGGTTCGCGCGCCTCGAGGGCGGCATCCTCGGGCGGATCGACGACATGATCACCGTCCGCGGGAACAACGTCTTCCCCACGGCGTTGGAGGCGATCATCCGCAGGTTCCCGGAAGTTGCGGAGTTCCGCATCACGGTCTCCGGCGCCGCGGCACTCGCGGAGGTTCAGATCGAGGTTGAACCAACGCCCGATTGCACCACGGCCGAGGCACTGGCCGAGCGCGTCGCGCGATCGATTCAAGACACGTTGTCTTTTCGAGCCCAAGTCCTTACCGTGCCGTGTGGAAGCCTGCCGCGGTTCGAGATGAAGGCGCGGCGGTTCATTAAACGACTCAACTGACGGGTCAGAAAAACAGTAAGTGCGACAACATTTCGCCAATACACTTGTTCAAACGAGTATCAAATAGGATACCCCTTTCCATGAAACGCAAATTCGCCGCCGCCACGTTGTGTTCGATCCTGCTCGCCGGCGCCGTGCCGGCCGCCTTTGCCAATGATTGGACCAACTGGCGCGGCCCCGAACAGAACGGCACGAGCCGCGAGACCAACCTGCCGGAAAAGTGGGACCCCTTCAGCGGCGAGAACGTCGCCTGGAAGAACACCGACGTCACCGGGATGTCCAGTCCCGTCGTGATGAACGGCAAGCTTTACGCCTGGACCCGGACCGGTGAAGTGAGCGTCGGGGAAGGCGACCAGAAGACGATCGTCCCCGGCCCAAAGACCCAGGAAGCCCTGGCGTGCATCGACATCAAGACCGGCAAGACGCTCTGGATGCACAAGGGGAACATGTACCAGACCGACGTCCCCTTCCACCGCATCGGGTGGGGCAACGTCGTCGCCGACCCCAAGGGCGACCGCGTCTACGGCTACGGCACGCAAGGCTACCTGGTGTGCCTGGACGCCCAGACGGGCAAGCGGATCTGGTATCACCAGATGCTCGAAGAGTACGGGATGATCTCGACCTTCGGGGGTCGGACCGAGTCGCCGGCGGTCGATGAGGATCAATTGCTGCTCACCGGGGTCGGTTTCGGGTGGGCGGACAACGCCCAGGGTCAGCACCGGTGCTTCGCCTTCGACAAGAACACCGGCGAGATGCGCTGGACCAGCGCCACGGGCGGCCGGCCGGTGGACGCGCCCTACGGCATGCCGATCATCACGGTGATCAACGGCGAGCGGGTCGTGTGCTTTTGCGCGGGTGACGGCGCGGTATACGGCTTTACCGCCCGCACGGGACAGAAGGTTTTCGGGTACGTCCTCTCCAAGCGCGGCACGAACGCGACGCCGCTGATCATCGGCGACAAGCTGATCGCCTGCAGCTCGGAAGAGAACCCGGACAACGGCTACAACGGGCGGGTCGCCTGCCTGGACCTCTCGCAGATCGATCCGAAGACTAAGACGATCAAGGAAGCCTGGCGGGTGGACCGGATTGAGGGCGGGTTCCCCTCCCCCACGACCGACGGCAAGGGGACGGTCTTCGTGATGGACAACTCGTCGAAGATCCACGCGCTGGATCTGGCGACCGGAAAGGGGCTGTGGCAGCAGAAGGTCGGGACGGTGGGCAAGGCGTCGCTGGTCTATGCCGACGGCAAGCTCTACGCCGCCGACGCCAAGAACTTCGCCGTGATCCAGCCCCCCGAGCCGGGCAAGAAGAAGGCGAAGGTGCTGTCGAAGACCGAGCTGGGCGCCGACGCCCAGACGCTGGGCCGCGAGTACTTCATCTTCGGCTCGCCGGCCATTTCGGACGGCCGGATCTACCTGGTGACGGCGGGCGGGACGTTCTGCATCGGTCCGAAGGAGATCCAGAAGCAGGAGGTCGCGGTGCCGGGGTTGCCGGAAGAGAAGCCGGCGGACAAGGACGCGGCGCCGCACATCGTGCAGGTCGTGCCGTGCGACCAGGTGGTGCGCGCGGGTGAGAAGGCCAGCTTCAAGGTGCGCACGTTCGATGAGCACGGGCGGCTGCTGGCGGAGAACGTGAAGGCCGACTGGTCGATCGGCGAGCTGACGATCCCGCCGCCCCCGAACAGCCCGCCTCCTGCGCAGCCCAGCAAGGCCGGGAACCTCAAGGGGAAGGTGGATGAGAGTGGGCAGTTCACGGCCGAGAACGGGCCGCCGCAGGGCGGAACGGTGGTCGCGACGGTGTCGGCTGGCGGTCAGAAGCTCAGCGGCATCGGCCGCGTCCGCGTGATGCCGAAGTTGCCCTGGAAGTTCGACTTCGAGAAATCCCCGGTGAACAAGCCGCCGCTCACGTGGGTGAACGCCGGCGGGAAGTTCAAGGTCGTGGAGATGCCCGACAAGAACAAGGCGCTGGTGAAGACGCTGGACCTGGACCTGTATCACGCCGCCCGCACGTTCTTCGGGGACACGCACCTCTCGAACTACACGATCGAGGCGGACGTGCAGGTCGGCGCCAAGATGTCGGGCGGCAACCGCAACATGCCCGACGTGGGCGTGCTGGCGAACAAGTACCAGTTCTCGCTGACCGGCAGCCACCAGAGCTGCCAGATCGTCACCTGGTCGGGCGCGCTGCCGAAGGAAGGACAGGTCGGCGAGGCGCTCTACACCAGCATTCCCTACTCCTGGGAGCCGGACAAGTGGTATCACCTCAAGTTCAGCGTCCAGCGCACGGACAAGGGCGCCGAGCTCAAAGGCAAGGTCTGGGCCAAGGGGGACAAGGAGCCCGACAAGTGGACCCTGGAGCTGGTGGACACGCAGCCCAACGTTGAGGGCAGCCCGGGCCTGTTTGGCGAATCGCTGGTCACTCCGATCAAGAGTGAGATTTATTACGACAACATCGTGGTGAGTCCGAACAAGGAGTAGACCGCTGACTCAACGGCAGAATGCCGTCATCCTGAGCGCAGCGAAGGATCGTGCTGCGAACTAAAATGATCGCCGGTTCGCGGCAAGATCCTTCGGTCGTTTGAAACTCCCTCAGGATGACGGGCGTTGCGAGCAATCCTTTTGACACGAGAACCCCTATGAAAACCCTGACGAAACTCACCCTGGCCGCATCGGCGGCCACCCTAACCTTGGGCACGTTCTGCGTCCGCACCGCCACCGCGGAGGACTGGCCCATGTGGGGCCGCACGCCCAACCGCCTGATGGTCACCCCCGAGAAGGGCTGCCCCACCGACTGGGACGTCGAGAGCGGCAAGAACATCAAGTGGGTCGCCGTCATCGGCTCGCAGAGCTACGGCAATCCAGTCGTCGCCGGCGGGCTGGTCACGATCGGCACCAATAACGAGTCGCACAAGAACCCGAAGATCACCACGGACGGTAGCTGCGAGATGATCTTCGACGAGAAGACGGGCAAGTTCCTTCACCAGCGGCTGAGCCCCAAGCTGCAAGCCGGGCGCGTGAACGACTGGCCGTACCAGGGCGTCTGTTCGACCGCCTGTCTTGAGGGCGACCTGATGTGGTACTGCACGCCGCGGTGCGAGGTGGTGTGCCTGGACGTCGAGCCGACGCGCCGCGACGGGTCGGCGCCCAAGGAGGTGTGGGTTCACGACATGATGAAGAACGAGGGCGTGTTCCCGCACAACATGACCGCCTGCTCGACCTTCGTCTACAAGGACTGGATCTACGTCATCACGGGCAACGGCGTCGAGGACACGCACAAGATCATCCCCGCCCCCAAGGCGCCCAGCGTGATCTGCTTCGAGAAGAAGACCGGCAAGGTCGTCTGGAGCGACAACAGCCCGGGCAACGGCATCCTGCACGGGCAATACTCCAGCCCGGCGTTCGCCGAGGCCAACGGCATCCCGCTGGTCATATGCCCGCTGGGCGACGGCTGGCTTTACGCCTACGACTGCCGCAACGGCCACATCGTGTGGAAGTTCGATTCGAACAACAAGGAGACGACCTACCCGACGACCCGCAACGAGCTGATCGCCACGCCGGTCGTGGTGGGCAACCTGCTCTACATCGCCAACGGCCAGGATCCCGAGCACGGGGAGGGCCCCGGTCACCTCTGGTGCATCGACGTGACCAAGACCGGCGACGTGAGCAAGGAACTGCCCGGCGAGGAGGCTGCGCCGGTCAAGCGGGGCGAGGAGCTGGTCGCGCCCGCCGGCATCGCCCGCTCGCGCAAGGGCAGGCCTAACCCCAACTCGGCGGTGGTCTGGGACTTCCAGGGCAAGGACTTCAACGGCAACGGCAAGATCGAGTCGAAGGAGCGGATGAACCGCACGATCTCCAGCGTTTCGGTCTCGAACGGCCTGGTCTTCGCGCCCGATTTCTCCGGCTACCTGCACTGCTTCGACGCCAAGACCGGCGAGCATCATTGGACTCACGACACCGAGTCGGCCATGTGGGGCTCGCCGATGATCGCCGACGGCCACGTCTACCTCTGCAACGAGAACGGCGACGTGAACATCTACCCGGTGAGCAAGACGCTCGATCCCGACAAGGACGTCAAGACGATCAACATGGGCAGCGCCAGTTACTGCTCACCCGTGTACGCCAACGGCACGCTCTATATCATGACCCGCGAGAAGCTGTTCGCGATCGGCGGGAAAAAGTGATCACCGCGGAGACGCAGAGGACGCGGAGAAAAACGGAGAAGACAGATAGTCAGCCTCAGATGAAGACGGATGAACGCGGATAAAGAGGCTCAAACCAAATCCTCTTCCTCCGCGTTCTCTGCGTCTCTGCGGTGAACTCGCATTCCCAGCTTGAGAGATTATGAACCCCGCACTCGAATCCAAGGTCAAACAGGCCCGCGAGAAGCTCGACGCCCACGTCCGCGAGATCGTCGAATGGCACTTCAATCCCGCGACCGGCTGCCCGTTCTGGCTCAATAAGCAGAAAGAGTGGAACCTCGACGTCCGCAAAGAGGTGCAGAAGTTCGACGACCTCAAGAAGCTCCCCCACTTCGAGGACGACTGGCTGCGCGGCGGGCCGGTGCGCCGCTGGCTCCCCAAGGGCCTCGAGGGCCGGCCGATGTACGTCTTCGAGACCGGCGGCTCGACGGGCGTGCCCAAGAGCCGCCTGCAGATCGATGACTTCCGCACCGATTACGAGAACTTCAGCCAGACCCTCTCGGACAAGACGTTTCCCAAGGGGAGTGATTGGCTGATGCTCGGTCCGAGCGGGCCGCGCCGGCTGCGCCTGGCGATCGAACACCTGGCGCAGCACCGCGGCGGGATCGCCTTCTCGGTCGATCTTGACCCGCGCTGGGTCATCAAGTGCCTCAAGCGCGGCGAGATGGGCGAGGCCAACCTCTACAAGCAGCACTGCGTGGACCAGGCCCTGACGATCCTCCGCGCCAACCCGAACATCAAGTGCATGTTCACGACGCCCAAGCTGCTCGAAGCGCTGGCGGAGAAGATCAACCTCGCCCACTACGGCATCACCGGCATCTTCTGCGGCGGCACGGAGCTGACGCCCCAGTTCCACCGCTTCGCGCGCGAGGAGCTGGCCCCGGGCATCGACTTCGTCCCCACCTACGGCAACACGCTGATGGGCCTGGCGACGCACAAGCCGTTCGACCCGTCGGACAACTACGAGATCATCTACCACGCCCCGCAGCCGCGCGCCGCCGTCGAGATCGTCAGTCCCAACGACGCCGAGGAAAAGGTGCCCTACGGCCAGATCGGCCGGGTCATGCTCACGACGCTGACGAAGGAAACGTTCATCCCGAGATTCCTGGAAAGAGACCAGGCGATCCGCCGGCCGCCATGTGAGCCATATCCGTGGGACGGGGCGGGGAACGTGCAGCCGTTCCAGGGGTTGGGGGTGAGCGTGGTTGAAGGCGTGTATTGATTCGCCCGTGCTATAATCGTCAACGAGGTACCTGATGACGATCGGCACACAACGGATGACGGCCCTCGAGTTTCTGGCGCTCTCCACGGACGACGTGCGCAGCGAGCTCGTGCACGGAGAGATCGTCATGATGGCAAGCCCGAACATGGATCACGGCTACGCCGTCACCCAGTTGCTGCTCATCGTCGGCGGTCACGTTCAAACGCATAACCTGGGTCAGCTCTATTCAGACATCGACACGTTCTTTGGACCCGAAGACGCGCGGCGACCCGACCTGCTGTTTTTCGCCAGCAATCGTCTGCACCTGATCGCGACCTCCAACAAACCCGAGGTTCCGCCGGATTTGTGCATCGAAGTGCTGTCGCCGTCGAACGCGGGATATGACCGGACCGACAAGTTCGACCTCTACCAAAGCGCCTCCGTTCCATGTTACTGGATCGTCGATCCGATGGAGCAAACGCTGGAAGCGTACAAGCTGGAAAAGAATGTTTACGTCCGGTCGGGGCACGGCACCGGCGCCGATATCCTGCGCTTGCCACCGTTCGAAGAACTTGAGATCCCGCTTGCCCGACTTTGGCGCCCGGGCGCCAATCTCCAAAAGTAAGAGACTCGCAACATGCCCCACATCCCCATCCTCCGCCACGGAAAACCCTACGAGTCGATCGACAAGATCACCATCCTTCACCACGCCACCGGCCAGCCCGTCGCCACCGTCAGCCAGGCCAACGCAGGGCTGGTCGGCAAAGACATCCGCTCGATGGACGACACCGTCCTCGAGCAGTTCACGATCAAAGAGCTGATGGCCTTCTGTAAAAAGGCCGGCAAGCTCTTCATGGAGGGCACGCTCCCCGTCGGCGACCAGGAGCAGACCTTCGACGACTACGTCGCGAGTCTCTCCGCCACCACCGGCATGCCGGTCACCCTCTGCCGCAACAACGCCACCAAGATCTTCCGCATCTTCGACGAGATCGAGACCGTCGTCGCGGGCCTGACGCGCGGGTTTGACCTGTCGATCCTCGATCGCGGCTACGGCGACGACGATGGCCGCACGCTCTCGTACTTCCGCGAAGGCCGCATCTTCGGTGCGGTGCTGCCGAGCAACTCGCCGGGCGTACACTCTCTGTGGATCCCGGCGGTCGCGCTCAAGGCGCCGATCGCGCTCAAGCCGGGGCGGGAGGAGCCGTGGTCGCCGCTGCGGATCATCCAGGCGTTCATCGCGGCGGGTCTGCCGGCGGAGGCGTTCGGGTTCTACCCGACGGATCACGGCGGGGCGGGGGAACTGCT
>DATBFY010000416.1:0-8776 GCA_036558265.1 Tepidisphaeraceae bacterium
CCCGCCGCCCAAAAACTCGGACCTCGATCCAGGAATCGCCGCGCCAGCAGGTAGATCGCCAGCACGGTGGACGTATCGAGGATCGCATGCACCACACGAACGGCCCGCACGCTCCCCCCGCACACCGCGATCAACAGCGGATAGCCTGGCGTGCGATAGGCGTAAACGTCCTGGTCGAACCGATCATCGTGGAACTTCAGCTCATGAGAGGAAAGCAGATTTCTGCCGAGTTGAAGGTACTCAAATTGATCGCCGAGGCGCGGATCGGGTTGTCCGTGCTGGGACATGACCCAACCAAGGCGCAGGCTGAACGCGCAAGCGCAGAGGAGCACTGGCCCAAAATGTCGGCGCATCGTCACGGTAAGCCAATCTTGGCGCGGTACTGAAGACGGTTACGCGTGTTCATCTGGAGAAGCCCAACCGTCGCGCGCCCTACAGCCGTCCGGCCTGCGATTCTGTGTCCGTCCCAACCGAAGTGCGTACTCCAAACGTCCACGCGCGGATTGAATAGAGGGACGGTCTGTCCCGTCTGTGGATCGATCGCGCTGAGATTTGGACCCTTATGGAAGTTGCACCGATCGCACGCGAGCGCCAAATTGCCGGGATCGTCCGTCCCGTGATGCTGCCTGGCGATGATGTGTTCGATATGAAAAGTGGATTGCGGCACCGCAGCTTGAGGCATCAGACAATATTCGCAGCGATCCTGGGCCCGGATCCGAACACGTTCACGAGTGGCGGCGTCCATTAGGCGCTGCGCCGGGCAAGAGCCGAACGGGCAGTGGCCTGCACAATGCCGATCAGATCAACGGCTTCGATGTACTCGGCATATTCGGTGCGTTCCTCTTCAGTGAGCAATCCCTCGTTCGCCTTTTCCGCCAGTTCCGCGGCACGCGCTTGCGTTGCCTCATCGAACCGGAATCTCACAACACGCTCCAGTGCTTCTCGCGGCAGAAGGTCTGCGAAGGGATCGATGAACCGATCCAGGTAAGTGGTTTGTTTCACCGCCATTACCGGCATTATACCACCTACGCATCGGAATGCTTCCCCTTTTCCCCCACCAAGCTTAACCTTCACCACAACAATGTCCTTCCGCGAGTCGAAGCTCGATTCCACCCTCGCACGCCTCGAACAGGCCCTGCTCGCCCTGCGCGCGCGCACGTCCGGCCCCGTCGCCAACGCGCTCGATCGCTGGCGGAGCGACGCCCAGGCCATCCGCTTTCACCTGGGCGACGACGCCACCGATCGCCCAATGCTCATCGCGATCCTCGGCGGCACCGGCACGGGCAAATCGACCCTCGTGAACCGCCTCCTGGGCGCCAACGTCACCGCCACCAGCTTCCGCCGGACCTTCACCTCCGGCGCCGTCGCCATCGCTTCGGACGACAAGAACCTCCCGCCCCGCTGGCTTGCGATCGAACATCGCGTCGTCTCCGGCCCCGACGTTCCGGCGCGCGGGCAGGTGGACGCCCTCGCCGTCGTAAAGGACCACCGCGAATTCAGCCAGAAGGTCACCCTGGTCGATACCCCCGACCTCGACGGGGACCAGCCCATGCACCATGCCCAGGCCGACCGCGTCTTCCGCTGGGGGCAGGCCATTGTCTTCCTGGTCACCCCCGAGAAGTACCAGATGACCGAGCTGCTCCCCTACTACCGCCTGGCGAAGCGCTACGCGGTGCCGGCTCTGTTCGTCATGAACAAGGCCGAGGAGCCGGGCGTCGTCGAGGATTTCGCCAAGCAGCTAGCCGACCGGGACCTCGCGGATGCCAAGGTTTTCGCCATCCCGCGGGATGACGCCGCCTATGAGCCCGCGCGCGAGCAGAGTTTGCCGGCGCTGCGGGAGGCGATTCTGGGGATTTCCCGGCCGGAAAAGGGGGAATTCCGCGAGGGCCTGGCGCGCCGATCGATGGACCTGCTGGGCCGCCTCCAGGACCAGATCGTCGCCCCCTTGCGGGATGAGCGCCGCCAGGCCGATGCCCTCATCGCCGCCATCCGCGCCCTCGAAACGCCGGGCCTGGGCATTGACGTCAACCCGATCACCCAGGGCCTGCAGCGCCGTCTGCAGCAGCGGTCGGTCCTCTACCTGATGGGCCCTCAGCGGGTTCTGGAGCGCGTCCGCCAGATGCCGGGGATGATGATGCGCATGCCGCGCACCCTCTGGGACGTGGTCATCAAGGGACAGGGCGTGCGCCTGCGCAATCCCGACCAGGTCCCCGCCGTCAAGGTCGAGGCCGGCCTCAACGGCCAATCGGTGCCCGATTTCCAGGCCGCCGTCAGCGACCAGTTCGCCGTCGTCCAGTCACGCATCGAGGACGTGGTGCGCTCCAGCCCTACCGGGCAGCGCTGGCTGACCGCCAACGATCCGACGTACAAAGCCGCGCGGATGGAGCCCACGGCCGCGGGCAAGATCGCGTCGGAGGAACTGGCCGAACTCGAAAAATGGCTCGAACAGCGCTGGAACGCCACGCCGCGGGACACGCTGCTGCTCATGCGCCTCCTGCGCCACCTGCCCGGCGGCGAAAAGCTCACCCGGTGGACCGAGGCCGCCCCGTACCTGCTGGCCGTCGTCGTCGCCACGCACCACGCGATGTTCGGCCCGGTGGACCTGATCGTGCTGGGGGGCTTCTCGCTGGCGACGTGGCTGACCGAGAAACTGAGCAACGAGGTCGCCACCCGCACCCGCGCCACCAACCGCCGCATCGCCGAGCGCTTCAGCGAGTTGGCGCACCGGCAGATCGCCCAGGTCGCCGACTGGATCGACGCGCAAGCGCCCAGCACGAGGGAACTCGACGACCTGGAACACGCGGGCGAGGAGCTGTACTCGGTTGTGGGAGAGAACGGATAAAACATAAAGACATAAAACATAAGGCGCCATCGATTGCGCCTTATGTTTGAATGCTCTTCTCGGCACCGATCTCACCGATGAACACCGATCAATACCGAATCCAATGGGTATTTATCGGTGACTTCGGTGGCTACTTCTTTGAGAATCCCAGCAGCGCAACATGAACCGATGGCACTGGATCACTGGCCCACGATCGTCCTCTTGCGCCGTGTCCCGGACTCTCGGGACCGGGCGGCACTCGAACGCGCCGTGCAACGGGCGGTCGCCTCGGCGGCACCGGCTAACTCGGTGCTCCGATACGCCGGCGCAAACGCGGCGGGCATGACCTACTATGAATGGCGCCTCGGCAAGGTGACCTGTCACATCGGCCAGTGCTCGGCCCGGTTCCGCGATGTCGGCGGGGTGATCGACGCTTCGCTCGGCCGCGTCGTCGAGTGGCACGACCGCGACGCCGGCGTCCCGAACAACCCCGTCCTGCGCGCCGCATGGGACGCGCACGCCGCATGGACTTACGTGGACGCACTGGACACGGCGCCCGACTGCCTTCCCCCGCTGCTCCGCCTGTCGGCCGAACTGATCGATGACGACTGCCTGCTCGTGTGGGATTGCCAAGGGATTCGTCCGCCGCGCGGGCCGATGGCGTTACTCGCGCCTGCGGTGCGGACCGCGTTGGCATCGGGTCGCTGGCCGGACTGACGGTCAGCGCACACCCTATGGCTCGTCGGATTCGCCCTTCGCCGGATCGAACGGTCCCCAGCGCCGTTCCAGTTCCGCCGCGGCGGTCGCTATCGGCCCGTTCACCGCCACGAGCGTGACCGAGTCGTCCGATTGCAACCTCAGGCGAAGCCGTCCGCCCCCACCGCGCTCACCCAGTTCATAACGGAACCAGACCGTGGACGGGTCGGTCGCATCGACTACGCCCCCGAAGATTCTTAACGGCAGATTGGTCGCCACGACGATTGCGCGGTCGAATCCGACGTTCCGGACGAGTCGCGGCCGGCCGAAGAAGCCGCCCGGATCGACGACGGTGACGCCGACCCTTAGCGCCTTGAACCCACCTTCGAAGCCCGCCCAGGACGACCCGACCGAACCCAGCGCGACGAGCCGCTCCTTCCGGCCGACTGACAGTCGGAAGACGGCGATGCGACCGAAGGCCAGCAGACCGGCTCGGGACGCGAGCCCGTCCCACGCGCGGACCCGGTGCTCGGCGGCGATGTCCGCGTAGGAGTACGTTTGGTCGTACTCGTCACCACGCGTCGCCAGGAGCGCCCGCGCCCGCTGGGGGTCACCCTCGAAGAGCACCTTGCCGGGGGAGACGCGGTCATTCAGACAGTCTGTCACCGCCCGCCGAATCTGCCACCGCTCGACCAACGGCTTGCGCGCCCAAGCGGCCGCCAACGCGACGGCAACCACGAGCACGGTCGTCACCAGCGCGCGGCGGCGGCGCTTCAAATACGTCCGACGATTGATCGGTTCGCAGGGCAGGGATCCGTAGCGCGACTCCATCTGCAACATGAGGAACCTTCAGGTTCGGACAGCTTACCTGGTTCGCGCCTATTCCGGTGGTTTTAAAATTCGTGCCCCACACGTGTTCGACGTCTGAAATGCTCGCCGGGTTCGGGCACTGACAGGGGATTGCTGGCGATCGCACTGACTCCCGCTTTCTCCATGCCGGTCAGCGCGGCCAAGCGCCAGCCTCAATAGCCTTAACGGCTCCTTTTGGTACATAATCCCGAAGATGTAAAACAAGAGGCGGCCATCCCGCCTTATGTTTTATGTCTTTATGTTTTACGCACTCTGGAGCCCCCCGGATGCCGGCAAACCTGGACCAACTCGTCTCCGACGTCATCGACCTCACCGGGGCCGACAAGCCTTCGCTCTACGATGACGACGCCCCTGTGCTCGCGGACGAAGTGCTCGACGCCACGGACGGTGAGGGGTTCTACCTCGTCGGCCTGATCGGCGGGAAAGAGGTTGGTAAGTCGGCGCTGGTGAACGCGCTGGTCGGCCGAGAGATCACGCAGTCCACCAGCTTCGGCGAGGGGACGCAGATCGTCACCGCGTACACGCACACGTCGCAGGTGCCCGCGCTTCGCGAGTTGCTGGATCGCCAGGTGCCGGGGCGGTACCAGGTCGTCACGCACGACAACCCGCGCCTGGCGCGGCAGGTGCTGCTGGACCTGCCGGACATCGACAGCCACTGGGCCGAGCACGTCGAGATCACCCGCCGGATGCTTCGGCAGATGCTCTTCCCGATCTGGATGCAGAGCGTCGAGAAGTACGCCGACCTGCAACCGCAGCAGATGCTGGCGAAGGTGGCGGCGGGGAACGCGGCCGACAACTTCGTCTTCGCCCTGAACAAGGCCGATCAGCTTATCAAGCAGGAGGGACAGGCCGCCGCCGACGAGCTGCGCGAGGACTATGCGCGGCGTCTGCAGCGCGTCCTGAGCCTGCCCGAGCCGCCGCGCGTCTTCATGATCAGCGCGATCCATCCGACCGATTACGACCTGCCGCAGCTTCGCACCAAGCTGGGCGAACAGAAGACCGCCAGGGAGGTGGACACCGGCAAGCGCGCCGCCGCGAAGCAGCAGGGAAGCTCGGTCCTGGGGTGGATCCGGCGTCAGAACCTCCCGGAGCACGCCCGGCGACTCGCGGCGGTGCAGGAGAACGCCGAAGAGGTCATCAACGACCGCCTGGGTTCCCCCCTGCTCGAGCGGTGCATCCCGGCGATCCTCGATGATCCGGCCCATCGCCTGACGACCCTCGACGACTGCCTCAAGTCCCGCGCGGCACGCTGGCCGTTCGTCAATATCGTGCAGGGCCTGGCGGCGCCGGTTGCGGCGATGTTCCGCCGGCGGCTTTCGCTCGACCAGCAGCGAAACCTGGAAGGGCCCGAGTCGCTGGTCGATTCGTACCTGCGGCCGGGCGGGCGGGACCTGTCGTCGGCGATCCAGACGACTTTTGCGCATCTGCAGCAGTCGCAGCCGATGATCAGCTCGCTCTACCGGAATCGGAAATTCTGGGAAGCGCGCCAGGCCGACATCGCCGCCGGCGAATTGCACCGAAGCCTGAGCGACACGGTCAGCCGCCAGCGGGCGGTCATCTCGCGGCGCGTGTGCGGGCGATCCGGGCCGGTCGGCCACCTCGTCCGCGGCATCCTCACGATCGGCGCGCTGATCTGGTTCCCGATCGTCCAGCCGATCCTCCAGGCGGCGTTGGAGGACACGCTGGGCCACAGTTTCCGCACGATCGCGCTGGCGGTCGTGCGGGCGCTGAGCGTGACCGCCTTGTTGCAGACGCTTGCGTTCCTGGCGCTGTATTACTTCTTGATCTGGGTGATCGTCCGCTGGGACACCAGCCGGCGGGTGGATCGACAACTGCAGCGGTGGAAGACGGCGGATTCGCTGGACCCGACGCTGAGCCTGCCGGGGCAGGCGCTGGAGTGGCTGCAAGGCCTGCAGGACCCGGTGCGCGAGGCGCGGGAGCGGGTGGAGGGGTTGGTGAAACGGGCCGAGGAGCTGGAAGGGGAACTGGAGAGTCGGGCGGCGTGAGTGAGGAGGTGAGGAGATGAGGGGGTGAGGAGATGAGGGGGTGAGGGGGTGAGGGGAGGGGTGATGTGAAGCGGGGCGATTTGATCGCGATTTTTTTCTGGGATGGGGAGTTCTGGGGAGTTGAGTTCGGGGTTCGCGCTTTAACGTGCGTTGATTGAAGACATGCCGAAGCGTGAGCTCCGAGCTGCGGGAATGAGTCGTTCGGAGGAGGGGCAGGAATCCGAAGTGCTGTTGTTGAAAGGGGTTGCGGTGAACCTGGGGTGGAAAAACCGGCCCCAAAGCGGCCCCCGGGGCGACGTTTTGTGGCCCCGGGATCGCCCCGGGGTGGCCCCGCGGTAACCCCTGGGGTGCGCTTCTGCGGCCCCCTTCGGGGCTGGTGGGTTGGTTGCATCTAATACTCACGGCTTACGCCGTGGGCTATGTTCTGTCGCCGCTCCGCGGCTGTGGGTATTCGGTTGTCAAGGAGCGCGGCGTGGTGGGCGTAGCCCACCCTACAAGAAGGCGAGGAGTTGCGCGGCGGTGACGCGCGGGGCGCCATCAAGTTGTGGAAAGGCGGCGTTTTGCTGGGGTTTTGGTGCGAAATATTTTTTATTTTTCGTGTGAGGGGGTGGCGCATCGCGCGTCACGGGCGCGCAACAAGATTGCGGGAAGCTGCGCGGAAGTGGGGTGCGTTCGTCGATACGAAAGCCTCGCTCCCCTTCGGGTCGCGGCTCAACGCGGGTTTCACGCGGCGCGGTTCAGGTCGGCGGCGTCGGGCGCCGTTGCGAAGCGGTGGAGGGCGGCGGGGAGCTGCTTGATGCCGCGGCGGACGGCTTTGCCGACGGCGTACTGCATGGAGAGGTCGAAGCGGCGCCAGACGCGCGCATCCGGGCGCACGCCGAGCTTCTTCATCTGGTTGAGGGCCCAGAGCCAGACGTGGTATTCCTCCTCGCAGCGTTTCTTGTAGCGTTCGAAGCCGATGACGTGATGGCCGACCTCGTGGAGGAAGATGGCGAGGCTGATCGGGGTCTTGGGGTAGGGCGATTCGATCCAGTTCACGGCGCGGCCGTCGGCGTGGTAGACGCGCCAGGCGCAGCCGCTCATGCTGGTGCGCCAGCGCTTCACGCGCAGGGCGTATTTTCGCTTCATGTCGCGGACGATCTGGGCGAAGCGAGGGGTCGCCTTTGCGGAGTGCGGCGGGTTCATGTTCAGCTTGAGTATCGGCATTCGTGGGGGTTTGGATAAAACGTTACCGCGCGTCATCGGCGCGGGGGACGCGCAAATTTCGCCTGAGAGTGGTACGGCGGGGGCGCGGGGGATGTTCCGCACGGCAGGTTCAGCGGAAAGGGATTCGCATGACCTCGGAGGACAGGAATGTCCTCACTCGGCCATGCGAGACAGACAAGAATGTCTGCCCCACCAAATGTCATGAAGCTTGAAGTGGAAAGCATTCTCGGCGCGTCGTAAAAGCGTCTTGATCTGCGCGCGCGATGGATGCGCGCGCGCCCGACTCACGGAGGAGTCATGTCGAAGTGGCAGGATGCCCGCGAAACAAGCGGTGGTGATGGGGGTCGATCGTTCACGCTGCCGGCGCGCGTCGTCGTCTCATTGAAGGCGGGGGCGGTGCTGGCGATCGCGAACGTGGCGTGCGTGCTGATCTTCTCGGGGGCGTGGATGCACGTGCGGAGCGAGGCGAAGACGATCACGGTGACGGGATCGGCCAAGCGTGCGATCGCATCGGACCTGATCGTGTGGACGGGACGGGTTTCGGCGCTGGATCCGGATCTGGGCAAAGCGTTTGATGCGCTGCGCGCGGGGACGGACAAGACGCTGGCGTACCTCAAGGAGCAGGGCATCGCGGAGAAGGACGTGATCGTCTCGTCGATCGCGACGGCCAAGCATCACGCGCGGGACGAGAAGGGGCGCGAGACCGATCGGGTGACGAATTACGAGCTGACGCAGGAGGTGCAGGTGCGGAGCACGGACGTGGCGCGGGTGGCGGAGGTGGCGCGGAAGGTGACGGGGCTGATCAAGGAGGGGGTGATGCTGGAGTCGGAGGCGCCGCGGTACATCTACACGAAGCTGGCGGACCTGAAGATCGACATGCTGGCGGACGCGACGAAGGACGCGACGACGCGGGCGCGGCAAATCGCGGGCAACAGCGGGGCGGAGCTGGGGCCGATCCTGGACGCGAAGATGGGGGTGATGCAGATCAACCCGATCCACGGCACGGACGTGAGCGGCACGGGGAACAACGACACGACGTCGCTGGAGAAGGAGATCACGGCGGTGGTGACGGGAAGGTATTCGTTGAAGTAGGCTGAGCACGATCGCCGCGCGGCCCGCCCCGGCGGCGGGTTATCGGGCATCCGACCGCTCTGCGTCGCGGCAGTGCTCACAAGTC
>DATBFY010000417.1:0-11538 GCA_036558265.1 Tepidisphaeraceae bacterium
GCCGGCCGTCGGCGTCGGCCTGCCGCCGGAGGTCGGCGAGCCGGCCGTGCAGGAGCATCCGGCCGCGGTGGAGCAGCAGGATCGAGGTGCAGAGGTCCTCGACCAAGGAGAGCAGGTGCGAGCTGACGATGACCGCCGCCCCGGCGTCGGCCCGGTCGCGGATCGTCGCCTTCATCGTCCGGATGCCGCGCGGGTCGAGGCCGGTCAGCGGCCCGCCGAGCAGGACGGCCCGCGGCCGGTGCAGGCAGCCGCAGCAGACGGCCACCTTCCGCCGCATGCCGCGCGACAGCTCCCCCGCCAGCGCATCCCGCTTTTCCGTCAGCTCGAATTGATCCAGCAGCCATTGCGCATGCGGCTCGAACTTCTCGACGCCATACGCCGCGGCAATGAAGCGCAGGTGCTCCCAGACGGTCAGGGCCTCGAAGAGCTTGGGGTCATCCGGTACGTAGGCCAAGGCGCGCTTGGCGGCGACCGGATCGATCTGCACGTCGCGCCCGGCGACGAAGAGCCGGCCCGTCGTCGGCGGAATGATCCCGGCGATCGCCCGCATCGTCGTCGTCTTGCCGGCGCCGTTCGGGCCCAGAAGGCCCAGGATCTGCCCCGGCAGCACCTCGAACGACAGGTCCGCGACCGCCACGGTATCTTTGTAAGTCTTGTGGAACCCCATCACCTGGATCACGAGCGGGATCTCCTTACGCGCAGTGTATGCGCGCGGGGATTGTAACGCGACTCGGGCGAGGAAGATGGACCAGCGCGGGCGCTACGGCTTTCGCGCGGCGTGCTGGGTCAACTCCCCGGTGGCGCGCAGGAGGTTCAGATAGAAGATCGTCCGATCGAACTGCGCCCCCGTCAGTTGCAACTGCGCGTTGAGCAGTTGATCCTGCGCCGTCAACACGTCCAGCACGATCGCCAGGTTGTTCGCCAGCGCCGCCTGCGCCTGCTTGAGTGCCTCGTCCGCAGCCGCCACGGCGTCCGCCAGATCCTTGATCCGTCGCTCCGACGTCAACAGGTTCTGATATGCCAACTGTACGTCATTGAGCGCCTGCCGCCGCACCTGCGATTCGAACAGCGCCGCCTGCCGCAACCGTGACCAGGCGTTGCGCACGTCCGCCTCGATGATCCCCGCCGAGAAGATCGGCAGGTTCGCCGTCAGGATCGCGTTCCACTTGCTCGCATCCGTATAAAACTCGCGGTACAGGAACCCCGCCACGTTGAGCGAAACCGACGGATAGTATTCGCCAATGGCCGCGTCCACCGCGTGCCGCGCAGCCTCCATCTGCGCCTTGGCGGCGAGCAGATCCTGCCGGTTCGCCAGCGCGGCCGCCTCAAACTGATCCTCCGGCGGACGCTCGTCGGGCACCTTGAAATCATCGACCAGCGGGTTGGGCACGCGCGGCAGGCCGACGATCAGCGCCAGCACCGAGCGCCCGTTGGCGACATCCCCTTCCGCCAGCGCCACCGACGCCCGCGTCGCATCCGCCTGGGCCCGGGTCTGCGCCACCGCCAGACGCGTCGACAGGCCGTTCTTGAACCGCCCCTCCTCATCCGTGACGCGCGCCTCCTGCACCTTGAGCGAGTTCCGCAACACCTCGAGCTGCCGCTCCGACCGCAGTACCTGGTAATACACCTGCGCCGCGTTGAGCAACACCGCGTTTTGCGCGTCCAGCAGAATCTGCCGCCGCTGCTCGATCACCCACTCGGCCGACTTGAGATTGGCCAGATCGGAGAATCCGCGAAACAGGTTGATGTTCCCGACCACCGGCGCCTCGAACCGCGTCGAGACGTCGCCATGATTTCGAAATCCGCCGCTGCTCGTGATCGAGCCTGTGCCCGTGCCGCCGCCGGTTGTTCCCGTGCCGATCCCCGTGCCCCCCGGCCCGGTACTCGATGATGCATTGCCGCTGGGCCGCTGTTCGATCGTAAAATTGGGCTGAAAGCTGACCGTCGGCAGGAACGCGGCCACCGCGCGGTTCTTGTTGATCAGTGCCTGGACGTAATCCTCCCCGCGCAGCCCGAGCTGCTCGTTGTTCTGGTTCGTCAGCGCCAGCGCCGTGTCGAGCGACAGCGGGTCCTGCGGCCCGGGCTCGGGCAGCGGCGGGACGTTGGAGTTGAGGATCTGGCGATAGAGGTTGACCTCCTGCTGCTGATCGACGGCGCAGCCGGTGAGGAGGAGAGCACATCCGAGCGCGACCCAGGCGAGACGCTTCATCGGGCCAGCGCCTCCGAGACGGTCTTCTTTCCGGCGGCGGGAGACCCTGCCTGCTGATGATCGTCCTTCTTGGGCGCCGCTTCCCCCGTTGATGCCGTCCGCGTCTTCTCCGGACTGGTCACCTGCACCTCGATCCCGTCCACCAGCCGCTCGCCCGGATTCGCGACGATCAGGTCGTCCGCCCGGATGCCGTTCACCACCTCGATCTCCTGCCCGAAATCGCGACCCAGGTTCACGTTGCGATACTGGATCCGCCCCTCGTTCGCGATCGCCACGCGCGTCCCCTGCGCGTTGAAGACCAGCGCGCTGGTCGGCACCATCAGCGGCGGCTGCGCCTGCGTCACGTGGAATTTCACCTGCCCGTACATGCCCGCGTAGAGCAGGTCGCCCTTGTTCGCGAAATCCACCTCGAAGCGCAGCGTGCGCGTCTGCGGGTCGATCGCGCCGGTGCTTCGCGTCACCGTGCCGGTGAACGGCCGGCCCGGGTAGTTGCGGACGAAGAAGTCCGCCTTCTGCCCGATCTTGACCGACGTCGCGTACGTCTGCGGGACGTTGACGTAGATCCGCAGCGTGTCGGTCTGGTCGATGCGGAAGATCTCCTTGCCGCCGCCGTTGCCGCCGGTCGTCGCCGACAGCAGCGCCCCCGGGTCATAATTCCGCGCCGTGATCGTCCCCGCGAACGGGGCGTAAACCTTCTCGAAGCTCTGCAGCGCCGTCAGACGCTGCACGTCCGCCTGCGACCCCGCGACGCTCGCCTTGGCCCCCTCCAGGATCGCCTTGGCCTGCGTGAACGCGTTGCGCTTCTCGTCGAGCTGCTGCTGCGTCACGCCCCCGGCCTTGGCGAACCCCTCGTACCGCTCGAGCGTCAGCTTCGCCAGGTCGAAGTCGTTCTGCGCCTTGCCCAGGGCCGCATTAGCCTGCTCCACCGCCGCCTTGGCCTGGTTGAGCTGCGCGTCGATCTCCGGCGTGTCGATCTCCGCCAGAAGCTGTCCCTCCGTCACGTGATCGCCGATGTCCACGTAGAGCTTTTTGAGATACCCGTTCGCGCGCGGGAAGATGGCCGTCGTCTGAAACGCCCGGCTGTCCCCCGGCAGCGCCAGGTCCGTCGTCTGCGGCGCCCGCCGCGGCGGCGCGGCGATCACCACCGGCTTGGCATCCCGCGCGGCGTGCGACTGCTCGTGCAGCTTCGCCTGCTGCCGGCGGTGCGGCAGGTACCCCGCCACGAACAACGCCGCGAAGACGCCGATGAACACCAGCAGGATCACCACGACCTTCACCACGCCCACCTGCGGCAGGTCCGTCGGGATCAGGTCGTGCTCGCCGCCGTCCGGTTCGCCATCATTCGGTGGTGGCGGCGCCGCGTGCTGCGGTGGCCGTTGGACTTGAGTGGATTGCGCTTGGCTGTCCATCATCTGAGCTCCGGTTCAACGTGCGTCTGCGGCGGCGTGCGGCGAAGCAGGCTGTACATGATCGGCACGAAAAAGAGCGTCGCGACCGTCGCCATCAACAACCCACCGATCACCGCCCGGCCCAGCGGCGCGTTCTGCTCGCCGCCCTCCCCCAGGCCAAGGCTCATCGGCAGCATGCCGATGATCATCGCCAGCGCCGTCATGATGACCGGCCGCAACCGCGTCAGGCCCGCCGCCAGCGCCGCGTCGTGCGCGCTTTTGCCGACTTTCCGCTGGTCGTTGGCGAACGTGATCATCAGGATCGAGTTGGCCGTCGCCACGCCGATGCTCATGATCGCCCCCATCAGCGCCGGCACGCTCACCGTCGTCCGAGTCGCGAACAGCATCCACAGGATCCCCGCCGCCGCGCCCGGCAACGCCATCAGGATGATCAGCGGGTCGATCCAGCTCTGGAAGTTGATCACCATCAGCAGGTACACCAGGATCACCGCGAAGATCAGCCCGTACGCCAACCCCGTGAACGACGACGACATGCTCTCGACCTGCCCGCGCAGCGTGATCGTGCTGCCGCGCGGCAGATCCTTCTCATACTTCGCCACCACCTGCCGCACCCGGTCCGCCACCGATCCGAGATCCGTCTCTCGCACGTCCAATTGCACGTCGAACGTCGGCGTGATGTTGTTGTGCGTGATGTTCGTCGGCGACACCCCGCGGCTCACCGTCGCCAGGTTCCCCAATAGCTGCGTGTTGTCCGCCGGATTGGACGAACCGCTGCCCGACGTCACCCGCGTGGCCACCACCGGCGTGTTCTCGATGTCGTTGATCGAGTGGATCTCGTACTGCGGCGTCTGCACCAGCACGCTGTAGTTCACGCCGTTGCTCGGGTTCAGCCAGAAGTTGGGCGCCGTCTGGTTCGACGACGACAGCGAGATCAGCAGGTCGCTCGCCACGTCCTTCTGCGTCACCCCCACCTGGTCCGCCAGCGTCCGATCCACGTCCACGTGGATGTCCGGCGTTTCGGAGACTTGGGCCAGTCGCACGTCCGCCGCACCCGGCAGCGTCTCCACCTCCGCCTGGATCCGCGCCGCCAGGGCGCGGTTGGCCTCGACGTTGCGCAAGGGCCCCGCCACCTGGATGTCGATCGGCGCCGACAACCCGAAGTTCAACACCTGCGTCGCGATGTCCGGCGCGCCGAAGAAGAACACGCAATCCGGAAACTCGCTCGGCAACGCCTCGCGCAGCTTCTCCATGTACGCTTGAGTCGGCGCGTGCCCCTCCTTGAGCGCGATCAGGATCTCACCGTCCGCCGGTCCGATCTGCGTCCCGTCGCTCAGCGACAGGTTGATCCCCGAATTCGGGATCCCCATGTTGTCCAGCATCGTCTCGATCTGGTTCTCGGGGATCGCCCGGCGGATCGCATCCGTCACCTGCGCGAAGTAGTGCTCGGTCTCCTCGATCCGCGTGCCCGGCGGCACACGCACGTGCATCCGGATCTGCCCCGCGTCGATCCGCGGGAAGAAATCGCTCCCGATCATCGGGAACAGCACGAACGACAACCCCACCAGCAGCAGGAACCCGATCGCCACCGGTCCCCGATGCTCCAGCGACCACGCCAGCAACCCGCCATACGTACGGCGGAACCGCTCGAACTGCCGGTTGAACGCGTGATGCACGCGCCAGATCAGGTCGTAACGGACGATGAACCGGAGGAACATGACGGCCGTCACCAGCCCCGCCGCCCAGAGCACCAGTGTCAGGCGATGCGCGCCGGCCCAGGTGCCCACTCCCGTAAGCTTCCCGCGGATCGCGGGGAAGTGATCCCCCAGCGGTGTCGCGGTGATCGCGAACACCAATGCCGCAATGAGCGCGACCCCGGCGATCAGACCAGATCGGAACAGTGGCGTCTTGTACCACGCTCGACGCACGTGTTCTCGCTGCCATTTCCCATCGCCCTCATGCTCTTTCGCTTCGAGCGCCGCCGCCGCGTGCGGATCGTCCGGATCCAGCTCGCCCCCGTACATCTCCACCTCGCCGGCGAGCAGGTAGTGCACCATCGTCGGCACCAGCGTGCGGCTCAGCAGGTAGCTGGTCATCATCGCGAAGACCACCGCCATCGCCAACGGCGTGAACAGGTACTTCGCAGCCCCGCTGATGAACGCCACCGGCACGAACACGATGCAGATGCACAGCGTCGAGACGAACGCCGGCACCGCGATCTGCTGCGCCCCGTCCAGGATCGCCTTCACCAGCCGCTTCCGCTGGTGAAGGTTCCGGTGGATGTTCTCGATCTCCACCGTCGCGTCATCCACCAGGATGCCCACCGCCAGCGCCATCCCGCCCAGCGTCATCGTGTTCAGCGTCTCCCCCAGCGCCGCCAGCACGATGATCGACACCAGGATCGACAGCGGGATCGAGATCACCACGATCAGCGTGCTCCGCCACGACCCCAGGAACAGCAGGATCATCAGCGCCGTCAGCCCCGCCGCGATCACCGCCTCCTTCACCACCCCCTCCACCGACGCACGCACGAAAACAGACTGGTCGAAGATCGGCGTGATCTTCAGGTCCGCGGGCAGCGTCTGCTGGATGAACGGCAGCCGCTTCTTCACCGCGTCCACCACGTCCAGCGTCGACGCCTGACCGGACTTGAGGATCACCAGCAAGCACGACCGCTTCCCATCGGCATGGGCGACGTTCGTCTGCACGAGGTAACCGTCGCGAACGTGCGCCACGTCCCGAACGTATACGGTCGTCCCGTTCACCGTCTTGATCGGAAGGTCATTGAGCGCCGCAACGTCCTTCGGGCTGGAGTTCAGGTGTACCGCGTATTCCTGCTTGCCGATCTTCGTGCTCCCCGCCGGCAGGATCAGGTTCTGCGCGTTGATCGCCGACGACACCTCCGCCGGCGAGATCCCCCACGCGTACAGCCGCTCCGGGTCGATGTCCGCCACCACCTGACGCTGCTTCCCACCGTACGGGTACGGGATCTCGATCCCCGGGATCGTGATCAACTGCGGCCGCAACTGGTTGATCGTGATGTCGAACAGCCGGTTCTCCGGGATCGTGTCGCTGCTGATCGAGAGCTGCAGGATCGGCACGTCCCCGGCGCTGTAGCGGATCACCAGCGGCGGGGTGGCGCCCGGCGGCATCTGCTTCACCGCCGTCTGCGCCACCGCGCTCACCTGCGCCGTCGCCGCCTCGATCTTCGCGTTCTTCTGGAAGAAGATCTTGATCACCGCGTTGCCGTTCAGCGACTGGCTCTCGATGTGCTCGACGTCGTTCACCGTCGTGATCAGAAACCGCTCGAACGGCGTGACGATCCGCTTCTCCATCTCCTCAGGCGTCATCCCCTCGTACTTGAACACGCACGAGATCACCGGGATGTCAATCGACGGGAAAATGTCCGTCGGCATCCGCAAGATCGTCACCAGTCCCAGGATCGCCACCAGCATGGCGGCGACCACGAACGTGTACGGCCTTCTCAGCGCGAGTCGAACGATCCACATAAGTCACCAACAGGTGGCACGGGCGTCCCGCCCGTGTCTTTCCTCGCCTCACTCTGAATCAGCAGCCTTGCCCGGCTCCCGGCTGAATACTGCCGCCAACAGCCCCATCGCCTCGGTGACCGTGCCCAGCTTGCCGGTCGGTAACTCCGCCAGCCGCCCCGCGATCATCGACCGCGTCCCCTCCATCGCCGCATCCAGCACGTTCCCCCCCCGCGCCGTCAGCTCCAAATTCACCTGACGCCGATCCTCACGACACGCCTTGCGCGCGATCAATCCTTTGCCCACCAGCCCAGCCACGATCCGCGACGCCGTCGGCAACGACGCGCCCAGGTGATCCGCCACCGTCGAAAGCGTCACCGCCGGAAACCGCCGCAACAGCACCAGCGTGCGAAACTGCGGCACCGACAGCCCCTTGGCCCGCCGGCTCCGCATCTGCCGCCTCACGTACCACATCACCGCCGGCAACGCGTCCAGCAACACCGCCGCGCACCGCTCCGTCGAGACGGCCGTACCGGCGCCGACACCCCCCCCGCGCCCCCGTTTACTTGCCTCCAACAATAGTTGCATAGGCTAAGCATATACGAACCACCCCTCCCCAAGCCAATGCAAAATCTTGGGAAATCGCGCGCAAGGCACCGATCGCCCCGCGCGTCGGTGTAACTCGCCAAATACCCCCTGCCGAACGGCAGTGCCGACCCACCACCAACACGTCCGCGTCGCCCCGGCGACATTGTCAGCGGCTGGGCTCGCCCAGCGCCTTCCGCGCCGACCGCCGCGGCAAAAGAACCGCCGCCCCACTACGCGCGCCCCGTGAAGGCCGGCCGTCCACAACGCGACCTCGCGCGGGCCGCTCTTCCAGTCCCGTGCTGACCAGGTACCGCGCGACCTTGCCGTCGGAGTCGAAGGTCGAGTCGAGCGTGCCGTCGGCGGTCGTGTCGCCGTCGCGGTCCCGCTCGATCAGCTCGTCCACGTAGCCCGCTGCGGCGCTTTCGGGACGGTGTAGGCGCCGCGACAGCGGCGAACCCGGACCCAAAGGCCGCCGCGCAATCAGACGTCCATCGCCCCCGCGGCACCCTCACCCCGTTCCCCCCTCCTTCCGCTCATATGGGAACACCGTCCGCACGTACGACACGCAATCCAGTTTCTTCAACTCCGCCATCCGGTCCGCCGGGATCGTCCCCTCCACTGCCCCGTCCGCTGCGTCAACGTTCACGATGTGCATCCCCACCCCCCGCAGCTTCGCGAGCGATTCTTCGTTCCGCTCCGCGCAAGCCTCCTTCAGGATCACCTCGACGTCGGCGATTTCCTCGTAACGCTGGGTCATGAGGCCCATCCTAATGTGCCGTCCTCTGCGCCACAGCGCCGACGTTCAACCGCCGCGCATCCGATCGCGCGCCAGCCAGGTCCCGCCCAGAAATCGCGCAATCACGGATCAACGCGGCACGAATTGACGTTCGTTCCATGCCATTCACAACCCGTTTGCCAGCCAATACATCCGATAAGGCCCGCAAAAATCTTCGACCGCTCCGGCCACTGGCACTTTCTTCGCACTAGGGTCAACCGTAGTCGTTGCAGTCGGTTACGCAATTACATCATGGAGCGCGGTTGGTTCCCACGGGCAGTACCGCCCGCAGGCGGTCTGCGGGCGGTATCCTGTCCGGGGGCTCAACCCAGGTCGATCGAAAAACAAAACAAAAAGCGAAGCTCGCTCGAACACGCTGCACCCTGCCAGACCTCCTTCGCAGCACGGCGAGCTCGCCTCAAGCCTCGTTTCCTCCTCCGCCAAGGCCGCACGCCGATTACCCTCCTGCGTGCGGCCTTTTTTTGCGCGCGCATGACTGCTTCCGCCTTCTTCTGCCCTGAACAGGGCACTTCCGCAACGTTCCATAAAGTGTCAATGTCTGCCCGATGAACCGTCTTTACCGGCCTCGCACCGCCATAACCCTCCTCGCCCTCTTGCTGGCCTTGGCTCGCCTCAGCCTCGCGGACGGTACCCCTGCGCTCACGAGCGAAACCGTCGACACGGTGACGGACTTTGTCGAGTGGGTGCTGGACGTGCCGTTCACCCGGGACCAGCGGGACGCGCTTCGGAACCACCTGGTCGATTCTTGGGAAAGGAACGACAAGACGGAAATCAACGGCGTGCAAGAGATCATCAAAGGCCGCCTCCAACTCGACAAACTGACCGACCCGCAAAAGAAGGAACTCGCGCGTCAGATGATCCGCACCGAGATCCTCAAGCAGTGGCGACAGGAGGCAACCCAGGGTGACAAGATGGCGCGCCTGATGGTGGAAATTTTCGACTCGGCCAATAAGGCGATTGCGGCCGGGGATCCCCCCCTCACGCGCCAGAGCACCGATGCCACCCTCGAGATCCTCCACTTCATGGCCTCCAAAGTGGTCGGGGCGGGCGACGTGGCGCCCGGCAAGGAACAGAAGGACCAGTTCGCGACGAGCCTGATCGGGGTGTACGAGCGAATGCTGCCGGAGAACAAGAGGGAGCTGGCGGAGATGCCGATGTACTGGGCCGCCCTCCGCGCCGCCTGGCCGGAGCTTGCGAAGGATCAGCAGGAAAAGCTGACGGCGGCGTGGGCGACCAGCGAGCAGGTCAAGCCCATCGTCGAGGAGATCAAGCAGGTTCGCGCGCAGACTGCGACCCATTCCGACCCGCTGGCGGCGGCGAAGGCCATGCAGAAGCTGTATCAGCAGCATCAGACCTTCGTGACGCTGTCGAACATTTCCTATCAGTCGCACATGGCGCGGATGAACATCATTAATAACATCGGGGCAAGCAATTATCGGTATGAGTATCGGTACCGGTACCGGTAACCCCACACACACACGGTCCTACCCTCCCCTTCCCTGAGCTCCCCGGCCCCAGCGGCCGGGGAGTTTTTCGTTTGGAGGACCTGCACCCTGGTTACTTCGCCTTGACGTCGTAGCAGAGCAGCGTGTCCTGGTCGCGCAGGTACATCTTGCCGTTGGCGACGACGGGGTGGGGCCAGGCGGGCTGTCGGGTGCGGTCGGGCTGCTCGAAGCGGCCCTTCTCGACGTATTGCCTGGGGTTGGGCTCGATCAGGAGGATCGTGCCGGTCTCGGTGCGGTAGTAGAGCCGGCCGTCCGCGAAGACGATGGAGCCCTTGGGCGCCCGGCGCTCCTCGCGCTGGTTCCAGAGGACGTTGCCGGTCTTGAAGTCGAGGCAGACGAGCGCCCCGCCCTCGTTGCCGCCGTTGGCCCCGTAGAGGGCGTCGCCGACGAGGATCACCCCGCCGTGGTGGTTCTGCAATCGCTGACTGAACCAGACCTGCTCGGCGTTGACGGCGCCGCCGGCGGCGCTGGTGAGCTTGACCAGCCCGCCGCCCGCCCCGTAGGCCGATGAGGCGAAGACCATGCCGTCGTGGTAGAGCGGGGTGGTGCAGTTGATGCCGGGGCCGTTGGCGGCGCGGTCGTACCGCCAGAGGAACTTGCCGTCCGCCGCCGCCACCCCGATCAATGCCTTGGCGGTCAGTTGCACGTATTGCCGCTGCCCGGCGAAGTCGATGGCGATGGGCGAGGCGTACGCCGCCCCGCCACCACCGCCGAAGCCGCCGCGACCACCGCGGCGGGGACCGCCCTGCCCACCGCCGGGACCGCCACCGGGACTGCCCGCAGCGCCGGCGGCGGCGGCGGCGGCAGGCATCTTGCTCTTCCAGATCGTCTCGCCGGTTGCGTTGTTCAGCGCGGCCATCACGGCGTCGGGGCCGCCGGGGGTGACGATGAGCTTCTGGCCGTCCACGAGCGGAGACTCGCGATAAGCCCAGGCCGGCGGATTCCCACCCAGGTCGCGGGTCAGGCTCCGCTGCCAGAGGATCTTGCCGTCCTTAGCCTGGAGGCAGGCGAGTTCGCCGCCGTTACCCTCGACATACAGCCGCTCGCCATCGACCGTGGGCGTACACCCGGGCCCCTCCTCCCCCTGCGACATCCGCTGCCCCCGGTAGGCGGGCCCGATCGGCACGGCCCAGAGCTCCTTGCCGCCGGCCTCGGCGAGCGCCCAGACGACTTGCTCGTTGCCGCGATTGCTCATGCCGTAGATCTGTCCGGCGGCGATGGACGGCGCGCTGTAGCCGCCGCCCAGTCCCTTGACCTTCCATGCGAGCGGCGGGCCCTCTTTGGGCCATTCCTGGAGAAGGCCGGTCTCCTTTGAAACCGAGTTTCGATCGGGCCCCTGCCACTGCGGCCAGTCGTCCGCGCAGGCGACGGCAGCGCACGAGAGGGATATTGCGCAAACCGCCAGCGTAAGCGAAGCGCGCCGCCGCCAGAAGATTGGTGGATTCATGGGTTGCTCCGAGTGAATGCTGTGGAGAACTGTTGCAATGGGCGGGTGTCATCTTCCATCGGCCTCGCCGCTGAAACAAGGCACTGCCTCTCCCAACGA
>DATBFY010000418.1:0-1892 GCA_036558265.1 Tepidisphaeraceae bacterium
GCCAACAGGCTCACCGCGCCGCCAGCGATCGCGCCCAGAACCGCTCCCCGACCACCGGACATGTCGTGTTCCTGGCGGGACGATACTTTGCCACCGGACGTCTTCGTCAAGGTGGCTGTGTCGACCTTTGGAAGCCGACCCGCGGACACGTGCTCCTTCACCGACGCCAGGGCCTGGCCGGCTGTCTTGGGAGCGGAGAAGACCAAGGTCACGAGCTCGACCTCGCCCGCAGACCCGCTGGACCATTGGTAGTGACGGCGGGCAGAGATGGCGGGTAGCCGCTCAATCTCCTCCTGGCTGAGCGTCAGCCGCACCATCCCGGGACTCGCCGAGGCGACGGTCGAGACCGGCAGCGCCACCTCGCGCGCCCCCCTGAGATGGCCCAAGCGCACCACGAAGTGTGTGATGGCGTCGTCGCCGGGATCGACTACAAACTCCTCGACCGTCCCGACTTCCTGGCCATCATTGGCAGACACGCCGGTGCCGCGGTGAAAGGCGACCTCGCCCGGCGGCACCCGTTCTTCGGTGACGGGGACGTCGCCCCCAGGCCACGTCACATACGGGCTGTAGTAGCCGTCGGAGCCTGCGCGAAGCGCCATATCGGTCTGCCACGCCTCGATCGCCGGCTGCGCTTCTGGGGAGCTCATTGGAACGTAGCGCGTAGCGTAGAACTCGGGCAGCTTGGCCGCCTCGGCCAGCGTGCAGCTCAGGCGCACCGCATCGCGCGCCGTCTCGGCGATGTGCTCGACGGGAACCATCAGCGCTCGCCCCAGCCCATGGCGCTCTTCGACAACCACGTGCGTGATTCGGCGCCGTACGGGATGGACAATAACGTCGGTAAGGTTCCCTAGCTCACCGTCGGCGCACATCACCTTGGCACCGATGGCAATCTCACTTGTGGCATTCATCGCGGGCGACGGCCTCCTCTGCTGAAGGGTTGCCGAGGGACTGCTCACGAATGGCTCATTCTTACCTTTGCCTAGCCGGCCGCGACCGCCTCGGTGGCTACCGCCTCCGGATGGAGATACCGGCTCAGGAAGGCATGGACGCTCTCGGCGCCGACGAGATCCGGAATCTCGTCGGTCCACGCGGCCGGGAAGAGGAGGAACGGCTGCTGCTGCTGGCCACCGGCGCCGCCGTGGCAGCCGATCAGCTCCTCGAAGGCCGCCACTTCGCCGGTGATCGGATCGCAAAAGCTATTGATCAGCAGATCGCCGACGTTGGGATAGCCAGAGATGCGGCGGAGTTGGGCGGCGACGTGCGGGCCAAAGGACGCCAGCGGGTCCTCGCCGATCACCTCGCCGGTGTCTAGCCGGTGTACGCCCCGCGGACCCATCACGGCGTGGCCACGCGCCTCGGAGTAGACCAGGATGAAGCCGATCCCTTCGTGCGCCAGCAGCCCCTCGACCAACCCGGGGTAGGTCGCCACCATATATTCGAGGCTGAGCCGGCCGGGCTGGTGGGTGAAGTACACGTTGGCCAGGTTGCCAGATGGGCAGACGACCACGTCGTCGTCGGTCCTACGGTTCCGCTCGCGTGCTTCTGGCCCCAACGCGACGTAGCTCCCGCCGTCGGCCTCTTCCTCCTCCCGGCCCTGCAATAGGCGCTGTGCACCCCGGCCGGTCACCCCCTCAGTGCGCACAATCTCGGTGAGCAAGGCATTGAGGTGCCCCCAGCCCTCGTCGCCTGAGGACTGGCGCACGGCAAGCGGCGCGGCCGGCGCACGGGCGGCCCCATCCGAGCCGGCCGCACCGGCAGCCTCCCTCTGGTCCCCGTCGCCTGCGGGCCGTCCTTCCGCCAGCAGCCGCTGCACGAGGTCGCCCAGGGTCAGGCCATAGCGCTGCCGGAAGGTCGCCCCGGTGCTCTGACCGTGGTCGGAGAGGAGCACCAGC
>DATBFY010000419.1:0-6337 GCA_036558265.1 Tepidisphaeraceae bacterium
CGCCGCCGCGCCTCCGCCGGATCAAAATAAAAATACACGCTGCTCAGCGACTCTTCCGACACATCGCAGATCCCCACCCCGATCAGCCGCTTGTCACCATCCCGGTACTCGAACTCCAGCGTGTTCACGGGCGAGTCGTAAAGGAAGCCGACGAAATCCTCCCACGAGTGCTCGTCCTCGCCGCCGTGCCAGTCCCGCCGATAGCGGTTGTAAAGTTCGTGCTTCTCGGCCGTCGCCCGCGGCGCGTCGAACGTGACCGAGAAGTCCTGATTCCTCCGCCACACCCGCCGCTGGGTCTTATCGGGCGCGAACGACCCCACGGGGATGCGCAACGGCACGCATGCCCGGCAGGCGGCACAGACCGGCTGATACACCACCCGTCCGCTCCGCCGAAAGCCCGCATCCATGAACCGGTGATAAAGCCCCCCCGGCATCGATGCCGCCCAGAACGCCCGCGTCCGCGCCGCACGATCGTCGAAATACGAACAGGCGTGATCCGAGCTGACCACCAGCCGCACCCCCGCCGGCGGCGGCGGTAGCGCCGGAAAATGACTGAACACCTGCGGCAACGCGACGGCAACGCGATCCATCGCCCGTATTCTACGGTGCGGGCGTCCCACCTGCCTCCGTTCTGATGCGCACCGCCCCGCCCTCCAGGCACTCGTCACGGTGACCCAAAGGACCAAAGAAACAAAGGAGGAAGGTCAGTTTGAGTCCCCGTGATAAGTGCGCCCCCTCACCAGTGTGGTACCGGCGTCCCGCCTGCTCTATGCTACCCCCATGACCCCCAAGCAGCGCGCCGCGCAGGCCGCATTGCAATTCGTCGCCAGCGGCATGGTCGTGGGCCTGGGTACCGGCTCGACGGCCGACTTCTTCCTGACCGCCCTCGCCCAGGCCCTGCGCGACAAGCAGCTCCGCGACATCAAGGGCATCCCCACCTCAAAGCAGTCCGAGCGCCGCGCCATCGGCCTGCAGATCCCGCTCACGACCCTCGCCCACGACCCGCTCTGCGACGTCACCGTGGACGGCGCCGACGAGGTCGCGCCCGGCCTGGACCTGATCAAGGGCCTCGGCGGCGCGCTCCTGCGCGAAAAGGTCGTCGCCCAGAATTCCCGAAAGCTCGTGATCATCGCGGATGAGGGCAAGGTCGTGACCGGCCTGGGCGCCAAATCCCCCCTGCCCGTCGAGGTCGCCCAGTTCGGCTACGAAACCCAGGAACACTTCCTCCGCGACCTGGGCGCCGACCCGCGCCTGCGCATGGGCGCCGGCGGCATGGTCTTCGTCACCGACAACGGCAACTTCATCTACGACTGCCACTTCCCGGCGGGGATCGCCAACCCCACCGAGCTCGAGCACGCGATGAAGAAGCGCGCCGGCATCGTCGAGACGGGATTGTTCCTCGGCCTGGCGTCGGTGGCGCTCATCGGAAGCGACGACGCCGTGCGCGAGCTGCGGGGGTGAACGCCGCGCGGAGCGCGCAGAAAAACGCGGTGAAAGGCAAATTCTTCCACCGCGCATCGGACTGATCCCGTTTAGCCGGCCCGCTCGCGGGCCGTCTGCCGTTCCTTAGAACCGCCCGCCGATCCGGAAACCGATCGACACCCGGTCATTGTCCGCCCGGTGATGATCGACCTCGGCGACGGTCTGCCAGTAGCCCTCGTGGACGCAGACGCGGTCGTTGCGGGTTTCGAAATGCCCCGCGCTCACCAGCACCTGCCGGTCCTCGTTGCGGTAGTGGGCCGGCACCAATACGCGGCGCTCGACCGTCTGCCAGGCGCCTGCGCGGACGCACACCCGCTCGCGGCTCACGCACCGCCGGCCGCGCTCGTAGCGGACGACGTCGCGGTACTCGAAGACCGGCGCGACCCACACGCGGTCGCACTGCGTCTCGTATCGCTCGTTCACGAACACCGGCACGGTCTCGGTGCGATAAACCGGCTCGACCCAGACCTGCGTGGCGCGATCCTCGTACACCGGCTCGACCCACACCCGGCGCGGCTCGTAGCGCTCGCGATGGTCGTAGCGGAAATCGAGGTGATCGGCCCGGGCAGGCGTGGCGGTGAACGACACGGCGCCCGCGGCGGCGGCAAGAGCAAGAATCGACCTGGCGATGACGCGTTTCATGGCAAACCTCCGAAACGTTCTATTCCTTGTGAGCTGGGTTGCTACTGCTGACAGGAAAACAGACAGGGAGCGCGGCGGGAGGTTAGTCCGTCGGCTGCGGCGGCAAGATCGCGAAGTTCTCCCGCGCTTTCCGCCCGTTTTCGGCCTGTTTTATCGGGTTTCGCCGGGGCGCTGCCCCAAAGAGGTCGGCTGCCATGCGACCCCGGCGCTGCCGAGCAGCGTGCCGGTGGCGAAGGCGGTGTCGACCTGGGCGATCTGGTAATCCGTGATCGCGGAGATTTCGGAAAGTTGCGCGTTCGCCAGGTCCGTCTGGGCATTCAAGACGTCCGTCGACGTGCGCAGCCCCTGGTTGAATTGCCGCGTCTCCAGGTCCACCACGCGGGCGTTGAGGATCACGCGACGCTGGGCGGCGATGATCCGCTGCCAGTTGGCCTCGAGCTGGTCCACGGCGTGCAATACCTCGTTGGTCACGAGCAGTTGCCGCTGGCCCTTGGTCGCGATCGCCTGCAGGCGCGAGAGCAGCGCCTGGCGCAAAAGGCTCCTGGCGGCCTCGTTGCCGATCGGCAGTTCGAGGGTGAAGCCGACGCGGTGACCCTGGAAATTGGTGGTGCGCAGGGTGCGGAACGATTCGGGCAGCGTCTTGCCCAGGCCGCTGATGTCGTATTGGTAATCGAACGTTACCAGCGGCAAGAGTTGGTTACGCGCGAAGTCCACGTTGTCGGCTTGGGCGGCGATCTGGATCTCCGCCTCGAGCAGTTCCATCCGCCGGTCCATCGCAGCCCCCAGCAGCCGCGAGGTGTCGAGCTGGTAATGAAGGGCGTTGGGATCGCTGACCGGGATGATCATCGTCGGCGAGTCCTGTGGCAGGTCCGGTCGGTTGACGATCTGCTTCAACTCCCGCTGGCGGTCGCGCTCGTTGGTAATGGCGGTGATGATCCCCTCGACGCGGTCGGCCACCCCGGATTCGGCCCGGATCACGTCCGGCTCGGCGACGACGCCCGCGCGCGCCTGGCGTCGGGCGCGCTCGAGCTGCGCGACCGCCAGGTCATACTCCTTCTTGCGCACCTCCAGCTCGCGCCGGGCGGCGTAGAGGCGCCAGTAGATTCGGTCCACGTCCGCCAGCACCGTGATCACCTGGAGCTTGGTCTGCGCCTGCGCGGCCTGGTATTGATAAGTCGCCACGCGGATCCCGTGCGAATTCACCGCGACGCCCGCGTTGCGCAACAACGGCACGCTGATCGACGCGGCGAAATCGGAAGAATAGGCGGGATTGAGCGTCGAGAACTGGTTGTCGGTCTCAAACCGGTTGATCGGAAGCTGAAGTTGCACCGTGCCGCCGTTGCGCAGCGGGACGGTCAGCCCGAGGTTGTTGGTCCAGCTCTTGGTTTGCGATCCGGTGAGCTCGCTCGAGACGGCCTGGTCGGTCGCGGCGTAGTTGGTGGATGCGGTAAACAACGATTCGAAACGGGCCCGCTCCTGGCTGATCGCTTCCTTCGCGATCGACGGATTGAAGAGCTCCACCTTGAGATCGAGATTGTTCGCCAACGCGAGCTGGCGGCACTCCTCGATGGTCAATTTAACCTCGGCGGGGGGTGGGCGGAGGATCTCATCCGCCTTGCGGGTGCTCGGAGTGGTGCTGGTCGTCGGGAGTGTCGTGGGACGGCTGGTCGCGGCATTGGAAAGGTCGAACCGGCCGACCTCGCGCAGCGCCTCATCGGAAATCGGGTAGCCGCGTTCGTAGCGCGAGTAGTCGCAGCCGCCAGCCAGGATGAGGCCGGTGACACAGGACAGGAAGATACCCAGCACGCACCGACGGACCATGAACGCTCCTTCGCTGTCGCGTGATCACTCGTGCCTCAGGGCCTCAATGGGGTCGAGCCGTGCGGCCTTGATGGCGGGGAACATGCCGAAGATCAGGCCCACGGCGGCGGCGAAGCCGAACGAGAGCGCAACCGCCCAGGCGGGGATGTAGGCCTTCTCCAGATGCGCCTGCGGGATGCTCTTGACGGCGCTGGTAAGTCCATATCCAGCCAGCAGTCCGATCGCCCCGCCGAAAAAGCAGAGCATCACGGCTTCCACGAGGAACTGCAGGAGGATGGCCGAGGGCCGCGCCCCCACCGCCTTGCGCAGCCCGATCTCCCGCGTGCGTTCGGAGACGCTGACCAGCATGATGTTCATAATCCCCACCCCGCCCACCAGTAACGAGATGCCGACCACCCCGGTGGCGGCCATGGTGATCGTCTGGGCGACGGTTCGGAAGCGATCGACGAACTCCTGCACCGCCTCGACGCGGAAGGTGTCAGGGTCGCCAAAGCGGATGCGGCGAGTTTTGCGCAGGAAGAATCCGATCTCGGCGCGGGCTTCCTCGGAGACATCGGGGGATCGGCTGGCGGCGACCACGGAGAAGCCGGAGTAGGGTTGGAGGCGCTGTAGTGCGGTGAAGGGCAGGAAGACCTCGAGCCCCTCGCGGTCGCCGCCGAACATTGAGGATTCATTGCGGGTTTCGATGAGGCCGACGATGAGGAAGCGGGTCTGGCCGACCATGAGGGACTGGCCGATGCAGTCGATCGACATGCCGAGCTTGTCGCGGGTCTTTTCATTGATCAGGCAGACAGGACGGCCCTGCTCGACGTCCACGAGGGAGAACTGTCGGCCAAGGATGACCGACCGATTCTCGATCTTGTGCCAGGCGGGGTCGATGCCGGTCACGTCCACGTTCGGCTCGTTACGGGTGCCGTAGGCGATCGAGTCGATGCGGCCGCGCATCACACGGGTGAAGTCGGAAACGGACGGGCAGTGCTCGAGCAAGCCCTCGAACTGCTCGTTGTGGAAGCGGTAACGGTAATAAGAGATGAAGCGGTTCCCGCCGGTGCTGGGGAAGATGAAGATCTTGTTGGTGCCGAAGCTTTCGAACTCGGAGAGGACGCGGGTCTGGAGGCCGGTGAGGGCGGCGATGACGGCGGTGACCGAGGCGACGCCGATGACGATGCCGATCGTTGTGAGGATCGAGCGGACCTTGTTGGCCCAGATCTGCCCCAGCGCGAGGAAGGCGCTCTGGTAGATGAGCAGGAGCAGCGAGAATGGGAGGCGGATCAGGATCATCGATCGGTCGTTCAGTTCGAGTGCTGCGATTTCCAGTCCTGCGATCCGGGGCTCGTCGCCGAGCCGTAGCGGGCGGCGTCCTCCTCGACGGCCAGGTCGGACCAGACGCGGCCGTCCTTCATGCGGATGATGCGTTTCGCGTGGCGCGCGACGTCAGGCTCGTGGGTGACCAGGATGATGGTCTGCCCGGCGCCGTGGAGCTGCGCGAAGAGGGCGAGGATCTCCTCGCTGGTGGCGCTGTCGAGATTTCCGGTCGGCTCGTCGGCGAGGAGGATGGAGGGTCGGGCGACCAGGGCCCGGGCGATGGCGACGCGTTGGCGCTGGCCGCCCGAAAGCTGGTTGGGGCGGTGGCGCGTGCGCTGGGAGAGGCCGACGCGGTCGAGCGCTTCGCGTGCCTGTCGTCGGCGGCTCCACCAGCCCGAGCGGGAGTAGATCAGCGGCAATTCGACGTTCTTGAGGGCGCTGAGGCGCGGCAGGAGCTCGAACGACTGGAAGACGAAGCCGATCCGCTCGTTCCGCACTCGCGCCAGCGAGGCGGCGCCCATCCGCGTGGTGATCCGCCCGTCCAGCAGGTACGTGCCGGAGGTCGGCCGGTCGAGGCAGCCCAGGATGTTCATCAGCGTGCTCTTGCCCGATCCGCTGGTGCCCATGACGGCGACGTACTCGTTCTCGCCGACCTTGAGGTTCACGCCGTCCAGGGCGCGAATGGTCTCGTCCCCGACCTTGTAGACCTTGGTGATGTTGTCGAGGTGGATGACGGCGGACATGGGTGCGCGCGTACGGTGTTGTGTGGCGGTTTACCGTGAGCCGGCCGTCGCGGGCGCGGCGGACGGTTGACTGGACGGCGAAGTAGACGGGGCCGTACTCGGGGCCGTCGAGGGTTTGCTGGTCGATGCTTCCTCGCGCTTGAGCTTCTGCCCGTCCTTGAGGGATTCGAGCACCTTGTAGGGGCCGGTGATGATCACGTCACCGGCGGCCAGCCCCGATCTGATCACGGTATGGGTCATGTCGCTGGCGCCGATCGAGACGGGCGTGGCGACGGCCTTGCCGTCGATGAAGCGGTAGATGACCGGCACGGTCGATTTCGTGGTATCGACCTCCGGGCGGTTGC
>DATBFY010000420.1:0-1525 GCA_036558265.1 Tepidisphaeraceae bacterium
TTGGACAGTCGGGAGTTTCAGGCGGCGAATCAGTTCCAGCAGACGGGGGTCGGACTGCGGAAGGGCGGGATTCCGCAGCAGGTAAGGCAGCTGAACGCACCGCTCGTCATAGGCGGCGTCGAGCCAGCGGAAGAGGCTCTCGGTGTCGTGCGCGGCGGCGGCGGCGAGCGCGAAGGTCACCGGGGTGACATACTTCTGCGACCGCAAGTCGTCCGCTTCGGCAAGAAGGTGGCGGGCGGAATCGGCGTCGGGGACGTCGAGCGGTGGAGCGGGCGCCTGGTTCATTGCAGCCTGCCAGCGCCGATACCACCAGGCGACCCGTGCGTCGCGCGGGCTCAGCGCGCGAGCGCGCTCCAACTCCGATCGTGCCTGGTCCCAGTCCCAGTCGTATTGCAGCTTGACGATGCCGAGCGCCAGGTGCGCTTCGGGGAGGGCGGAGTCGAGCGCCAGCGCCCGCTCAGCGGCGTCGCGCGCCCCAGGCAGCAATTCGTTCGGCCGCCTGGAGCCCTGTTCGGCGAGCTGCTCGGCGGCGATCGCCTGCCAGGCGAATGCGAGCGCGAAATCCCCATCGGAGGCGGTGGCGGCGTCGAAGCTTTCGAGGGCGTTCGCGAAGTCGTTCCGCGCGAAGTGCCCACGACCATCCAGGTACCGCTCATAGGCCACGACGGAAGCTTTATGCCGGGTTGCCCGCTTCCGGACGCCCGGCGCGACCGCCGCAGCTACTTCCAGCACGATTTCGTTCAGGGGACGGTCGAAGGTCCGGGTCCAATAGCGGTGGCCATCTTCCCGCCTCAACTCCGCGACCACGCGGACCCGGTCGCCCTGCCGGTCGGCGGTTCCCTCGAGGACGGCATTTACTCGGGCAGCAGGGTCGGGTGGTTCGCGATCCAACGCGGCGACTATCTCATCCCCGACTAACGGGAGGCGCACGACGATTTTCTGGAACGCCGGCACGGGGGCCCGCGACCACAGAAAAGCGCCGGCCGCCGCGGCAAGGGTCAGGGCCGTGCAGTAGTAGGGCCACTTGCGGCGAGCGGGCGCCACGCGGGCGGGCTGGGGACTCATCAGGGTAGACGGGGCAGTATAACATCGGGCGGGTGAATCGTGCCGGGGCCTCCAGTACCGGGCCCCGGCGCAGGGGGAGGCAGGCTACTTCTTTTTGATGGTGATGCGTCCGTTGAGCGTGGAGAAGCTGGCGTCGACGCCGCCGCCATTGATGGCGCCGAACATCGTGCGGTCGAACTTGACTTGGAATTTGCCGTTGGCGCCGCCGCCAGTGGTTTGGACCGGCTGGCCGCCAGTGAGCTTGATCTCGAAATCGCTCCAGATGGAGCCGTTGAAAGAGCGCATCTTCAGATTGGCCTTGAGGTCGGGAGGAAGGGTCACCTCGACGCTGCCGTTGGTCGAGCTGAAGGAGAGCGGCTTGGCGGGATCGACGCGATCCATGGTCGCGCGGATCGGGCCGTTGGTGGTCTCGGCGACGATAGTTCCCGAGATGTTCAACAGATCGATGCGGCCGTTCGTG
>DATBFY010000421.1:0-11392 GCA_036558265.1 Tepidisphaeraceae bacterium
ACCATGGAACCTCGATGCGATTTCTGGCGATCGTGTTGCTTTGTGTGGTCGCGGCGGTGATCTACGGCGTGATCCACGACCAGGTTACGCGAAGGATCCAGCCCGGACCGGCGAACTGTCCCGGGTTGTTGCTCGATGCCAGATCCTTCGGTCGTTGAAACTCCCTCAGGATGACGGCCTGCGAAGTCCTCGGCCGAGCGCGAGGCGTCTGGTCATCAGATCGAGTAGTCATCCAGGAACACCCGCGCGTTCTGGACTTCGACGTAGACCGAATCGCCCACGCGCAGGTTCAGTTCCTTGTAGCGTTCGCGGGGGATGGTGGCCTCGACCATGGTGCCGTCGTCGGCGCGGCTCAAGAGGACGTTGACCATGGGGCCGGCGAAGCCGATGTGGTCCACCCGCGCGGCGACGGCGTCGGCGGCGTCGCCGTTCAAATCGCGGACGATCACCACGTCGTGCGGGCGGGCGTAGGCGACGGCGGAGGGGGCGGGCGGGGAGGTGGTAGCGGTCGTGCCGACGGCTTCGGCGTGCTCGCCGATGCGCACCTTGCCGCCGTCCAGGCGGCCGTGGAACTGCGTGACGTTGCCCAGGAAGTTGTAGACGAAGGCGTTGGCGGGGTTCTCGTAGACTTCCTCGGGCGTGCCGAGCTGCTCGATGCGGCCCTGGTTGAGCACGGCCACGCGGTCGCTGACCTCCAGCGCCTCCTCCTGGTCGTGGGTGACGAAGACGCTGGTGATGTGCACCTCGTCGTGGAGGCGCCGCAGCCATCGCCGCAGCTCGCGGCGGACCTTGGCGTCGAGCGCGCCGAAGGGCTCGTCGAGCAGCAGCACCTTGGGCTCGACCGCAAGCGCCCGCGCCAGCGCGACGCGCTGCCGCTGACCGCCGGAGAGCTGCGAGGGGTAGCGCCTGGCGAGCCCTTCGAGCTGGACGAGGCGGATCAGTTCCATGACGCGGTCGCGGATCTCGCGCCGGCTGGGGCGATTTCGCCAGGGCCTTGCGCGAAGGCCGAAGGCGACGTTCTCGAGGACCGTCATGTGGCGGAAGAGGGCATAGTGCTGGAAGACGAAGCCCACCTGGCGGTTGGAGACGTGGCGCTGGGCGACGTCCTGGCCGTTGAAGAGGATCTGCCCGCGGGCGTCGGGGTCCGGGGTTTCCAGTCCGGCGATGATGCGCAGGAGGGTGGTCTTGCCCGAGCCGGATGGGCCGAGCAGGCCGACCAGCTCGCCGGTCTTCACCGCCAGGCTGACGTCGTGGAGGGCCTGGAAGGAACCGAAGGATTTGGAGAGGTTTCGGACTTCGATGCTCATGTTCGTTCAGCACAGTTAATGGGCGGCGCCGCCGAGCGCGGTTCTCTTCCCGGAGTCCTCATCCTGGGTATCGCGCCGGGTTTTCCACTCGATGAGGGTCTTGAGGATCAGCGTGACGACGGCAAGCATCGCCAGGAGCGAGGCGACGGTGAAGGCCGGTTGAGTCTTGGAGGATTGCCAGAGTTTCTCGACGCGGAGGGGCATGGTGTCGTTGGCGTCGAGGTGGCCGGAGACGACCGAGACGGCGCCGAACTCGCCGAAGGCGCGGGCCGAGCAGAGGATCACGCCGTAGAGCAGGCCCCACTTGATGCTGGGCAGCGTGACGCGCCAGAAGGTGTACCAGCCGCCTGCGCCCAGGGAGATTGCGGCCTGCTCGGCCTCCTGCCCCTGGGCTTCCATCAGCGGGATGAGCGAGCGGGCGATGAAGGGGAAGGTGACGAAGACGGACGCAAGGGCGATCGCCACGGGCGTAAAGATGACACCGACCTGCCGCTCGAGTCCGAACGGCCACCAACGGTGATCGAAGCCGACCCAGGTGGGACACCACCATCCCCAGTCGCCGGGCATGAGGAACGCCCAGGACCAGGGTCGATTCACCCAATATGACCGCGCGATGATCGCGATCGCGATGACCGCGACGGTTGCCCATTTTGCGCGGCGTGACCATGCCGCCCGACGTACTCGAATGACAATCCAGACGCCGAGCAGGCCGAGCAGGATCCAAGGCACCGCCCTGACGGCGGGCGACAAGCACAGCGCCCGATCCGACTTCGCCCAAGCCGCCAGGAATCCCTGCGCGCCGAACAGCAGCACGAAGATCAACCCCGATACCACCGGCGAAACGGAAAACGGAAGGTCGATCATGGAGACCAGGAGCGATCGCCCCTTGAAGCGAAACTTACTCACCGCCCACGCCGCCGCGATGCCGAAGACCAGGTTCATCGGCACGACCACGGTGGCGACGCCGAGCGTCATGCGGACGGCCGACCAGTTCTTGCGGGCCCGATCGAGAGGCGCTTCCAGTTCCGCGAGTTCCTTGGACAGCCTTCGCCGCTCCAGCAGCGGGACCTTTCGGAAGTCCCGCAGCGTGTCCCGGATCTGGTCGATTCGGGCCTGATCGACCGACGGCTTGAACACGGCGACGTAGGCGCCCCAGCCGTCCTTGAGCGCTTGCGCGAAGACGTTGACGGCCGGCACGACGACGAAGAGCGTCAGGAACCCGACGGCGGTCAGCGTCAGCGTACAGCGCAGCACCCAGCCGCGGCGAAACCAGGCGTCGGGATCGTCCGCCCGCGGGCGGGGCGCGGGTGGCGGTTCGGCGGATCGGCGCGTGGCTTCCGCGGGCGTCGGCGCCACCGCCGCGCCTTGTTGTGTTCCGTCGATCGTCGCTGTTTCGCTCAAGCGTTTCTCTGGGTTACGCGCGTTCGTGACGCCGGCTGAACCACTCCAAACCGTTGATGAACAGCAGGACGAGTAGCGAGGTGCCGAGTAGCACGACTGCGATGGCGGTGGCCTCGGCGTATCGGAAGTCGTCGAGCTTGGTCATGATCCGCAGGGGGGCGATCTCGCTTTGGCCGGGGATGTTCCCGGCGACGAAGATGACCGAGCCGTACTCGCCGACCGCGCGGGCGAACGCCAGCGCCAGGCCGCTGAGCCACGCCGGCATCAACTCGGGGAACACGACGCGGCGGAAGGTCATCCAGCGTCCGGCGCCCAGGCTGACGGCGGCGCGCTCGGCCTCGACGTCCCAGTCCTGCAAAACCGACTGCACCGACCGCACGACGAACGGCAGGCCGACGAACATCAGCATGACGATGACCCGGAACTGGTCGAGGCCGGAGAGGGCGTCGGGGCTCAGACCGGCGCCCAGCTTGCTGGCCGCCCGCGTGATCCAGGTGCCGAGCCTGACCTGGTCGATCCAGTGGACGTTGCCGTAGAGGCTGGCAAAGGTGAGGCCCGCGACGGCCGTCGGGAGCGCGAAGGGGAAGTCCACGACGGCGTCGAAGAGGCGCCGGCCGGGGAATCGATAACGCACCAGCACCCAGGCGACGATCAGGCCGAAGAAGCTGTTCAGGATGGCGGCGGCGGCGGCGGCCTGGAAGCTGAGACGGTAAGACGCGCGCACGAACGGGTCGGACCAGACCGTGTTCCAGAAATCGGCCCAACTGAGCTGCGCCGTCTTGAGCACCAGCCCGGCCAGGGGGAGGAGGACGATCAGGCTCAGGTACGTCAGCGTGTAACCCAGCGCCAGGCGCTTGCCGGGGAGGACGTCACGGCGGGCGATCCGGCGCGCGGGGGCGCAGAGGATCGAGGCCTTCGAGATTTGGGACGCAGCAGACATTCCTGGTTAACGCGCAAGAATTGGGTGGCCCATCCTTTTAAGGATGGGGGCGCGAATCGAGCACCGATACGTGTCGATTCGCGCCCCCACCGCGCTGAAGCGATGGGCCACCCACACTCACTTCCGATACAACTGGTCGAACACGCCGCCGTCGGCGAAGAAGCTCTTCTGCGCCCTGGGCCAGCCGCCGAAGGTCTCGTCCACGGTGAAGAGCCTGAGCGGTGGCAGTTCGGCCTGGTACTTCTTGAGGGCCTCAAGATTGCGCGGCCGATAGTGCAGGGCGGCGATCGTGTCCTGCGCCTCGGGTTGGTAGAGGTACTTGAGGTACTCCTCGGCCACCTGGCGCGTGCCCCGCTCGTCCACGACCTTGTCCACCACCGCAACCTGGGGCTCGGCCAGGACGCTTACGCTCGGGTAGACGATCTCGAACTTGTCTTTGCCGAACTCTTCCTGCGCGAGCCACGCCTCGTTCTCCCAGGCGATCAGGACATCGCCGACGTTCTTCTGGGCGAACGTGACGGTCGAACCGCGGGCGCCGGTATCGAGAACGGGGACGTTGCGATAGAGCGCGGCGACGTACTCGCGTGCCTTGGCGTTGTCGTAGGCGGCGAAGGTGGACGCGGTTTTGGCGGCGTCGAGGGCGGCCTTCTGTCCCTCGACCGTGCTCAGGTCACGTGCCGGCACCCCCGCTGCCCAACCCCAGGCGGCCAGGAAGTTCCATCGCGCCCCGCCGCTGGTCTTGGGGTTGGGCGTGATAACCTTGACCTCGGGCTTGATCAGGTCCGGCCAATCCCGCACCTGGTGCGGGTTGCCCTTGCGGACCAGGAAGACGATCGTCGAGGTGTACGGGCTGGCATTTTCGGGCAGGCGATTCTGCCAGCCGGGCTGGATCAGGCCGGCGCGTTCGACGGCGATCGTGTCCCAGCCCAGGGCCAGCGTGACGACGTCGGCCTTGAGCCCATCGATGACCGAGCGGGCCTGCTTGCTCGACCCGCCGTGCGACTGCTCGATGGCGACGGTCTTGCCCGTCTTGGACTTGTAGTAGTCGATGAATTGGCGATTGAGTTCCTCGTAAAGCTCCCGCGTGGGGTCGTACGAGACGTTGAGCAATTTCACGCCCTGGGCCCGCGCCTGGCCGGTCGGCACCGTAAATACCATCGCCGCGGCGGCGAGCAGCAGCGCGATCCTTTTCACGATTTTCATGGCGAACTCCTTCGCCCCAGCCACCAGTGGCGGCGGGGCGGCATTAAAGCCTAAATCAACGGACAAATCAACTTCAATTCCTATAGAAATAGTGGGCAAAATGGTCGGAAAGACCCCTTGAAGTCGAATCAACAAACATAAACCGAATTGTACCAGCGGTTTAACACCGCATCGATGAGGGAGGACGGTGCCCGTCCGGTTCTCCCGTTGCGAACGGGTTTCTTCCCAGCCGCCTGCAGTTCCTGCAGCACGGCCTTGCCCCGGTTTTCGAAGTAGGTGGTGGAGATCATGATTCGGATCCCGAAATCGGGGAGGCGCATGAGAGGTCTAAAGAGAACTCCCTGGCCTGATGTCAATTGGGAACGAGCGATGCCGCGCGGGGGGGATTAGATGCGGCAACAGCGGCGTGGCGAGAAGAGATGATTGGGTAGGCAGCTCATGTGTTAACTATTCCTATAGGAATAGTTGGTTATCGTGCCAGAGTGTATCCCATTGAGCTGGACGGTCAACCCAGATCAGGATTTTTTCTTGCCGTGAACTTCGGTGGGGTAGTAATCGCCCTGGTCGGCGCCGAAGCCCTTGACCTCGTGCGGCTTGATCGCGGCTTCCTTGGGCCCCTCGAGGGGACCGGCGCTCAGGACGCGAACGGTGGGTTTGGCGGGGGCCGCCGTCTTGGCATCGCCAGCGGTGACTGCCCCGACCTCGCCGCTCTTGAGCTTGGCTTCCAACTCGGCCTCGAGCTTTGCGAGCTGGTCGAGATCGGCATCAGTGACGGCGGCGCGGTTGCGCTCGGCGGCGGTCTTGCCGCTGGAACTGCTGCGATACTTGGACAGGTCGAATTCGTCGTCCGATGACTTGCCGCGTCCGTAACCGGCGCTGATCAGGAAGCCGACCACGCTGGGCCAGATCAGGCCGATCAGCACGAATCCGCCCAGCGTGTAGACGGGATACGCGCCGCGCGGCGTCTCGATCCAACTGAACTTGTAGCTGAACGTGCTGGCGAGCGGGAACTTGGCCTTATCGAGCGTGGCGAGCTTGTCGCGGAGTTTCTGGAGGTATTGGCGGGCAGTGAGACCGTCAATATTGCCCGCGATGCTCGGCTGCTTGGGGTTGTGGAGCTGGAGGATCATGCGGCGATGGGCGATGTCGCACTTGACCGGGTCGTCGTGGCGTCGGAGCAGCACGTCGTAGGTCGCGTAGTCGGTCTCGCCCTGGGCGGTGCCCGGCAGGGGCATCTCGGAGGCGGGGTGGACGCGCACGTTGCGGACGTCGGCGACCATGCGGCGGCTGGGGTCCTTTCGCTGCAGCAGTTGCTCTTCGAGCACCTGGGGGCCGACGGAGTCGGTTCCCACGCGCTCGGTGGGCCCGGAATAGAGCGAGATGGTGGCCGCCATCGCGCCGACGAACACGCCGATGACGCACCAATGCCAACGCTTGAAGTCTTCAATACCCATAGAAACCAGACGCTCCCCCGCACGGTTTCCCGCGCGGTTTGCACCCGCCGACCGGGCTGCCGCGGACATCACATCCATGTACGCCCGGGCAGGGCGGCGGACACCTCAGCACCTACTACCACGCGCCGCGGGGGCGGTTGATGCAAACCCGGCCGCGGCGGGCGGCCCCTCCATGAGCTTTTATCGTCGTCGCCGGGCGGGTCGTTACATCCGATCTGCTGAATCGACGCGAAAAATGCGGCTTCTCTAACGAATAGGACGACGCGCGCCCAATTCGCATCCGTACAATCCGAGCCATGGGACAATATCAATGGCTGATCTACGCGGCCCTGGGGGCCGTGGCGGCGGCGGTGATCGCACCGCTGGGCAAGAAGGGGATCGAAGGCCTGGATTCCAACGTCGTGACCGCCGTGCGCAGCATATTCCAGGCGCTGGTCGTAGTGCTGGTGGTCACCCTGATGAACCTGTGGGGGAACCTGCGGCACTTTCACGCCAGGGCGTTCGGCTTCGCGGCGCTGGCGGGCCTGGCAGGGGGGCTGTCGTGGCTGTTCATGTTCAAGGCGCTGGCGAGCCCGGGCGGGGCGGTGTCGAAGGTCGCGCCGATCGACAAGCTCAGCATGCCCCTGAGCGTTTTATTGGCAGTGCTGGTGTTGAACGAGAGGCCGGGCGTGGTGAACTGGGTCGGCGTCGCGATGATGGCGGTTGGGGCGTACCTGGTGGCGCACAAGTAGGCGATGAGAACCCACCCGGCAGTTAGCGGTCGCACCGAAGGTGCACGTGCGAGCCGGCGCAGCGCGCTACGCGAGGAAGACGTCTTCGAGACTCAGCAGCGTGTCCTTGACGTCCTTGGGCGCGCGGTCGTGCCCGGCGCCGCCGTCGAGGTGGTCGGCGCCGCCGCCGCCCCAGAGCGAGTCGTCGCCCGCGTTGCCCATGAGCACGTCGTTGCCGGCGCTGCCCTGCAGGGTGTCGTTGCCGCTGCCGCCGATCAGCGTGTCGCTGCCCAGCCCGCCGTCGACCACGCTGCCCCGCACGGTGTTTGACAGGGTGACCAAGTCGTTGCCCGCCATCGCCGACACGTAGATCCTGCTGACCTTCTTGTAGTCGAACGTGTAGTTCACGCCGTTGACCTTGGCGACGAGCGCTCCGCCCGCGAGCGACAGGTTGATGTTGTCGCTTCCCTCCGTGCCGTTGACGACCAGCGTCCCGTTGGCGGTGAGCACCGCCGCCGGCACGTTGACGGTGAACGTGCCGACCGTGACCGCCGGCGCGAAGTTGCCATTGATGTCGGCGACCTGCCCGGGCTGGAGGGTGACGGTGTACTGCCCGTTGTCGGCCGAGTCGAAGAATCCGCCGGGCGCGGTGAAGCGGTAGGTCGCGCTGCGCCCCGGGGCATTGCCGGGACGGTCGAGGGAGACGAGCTGCGCCGGCGCCGAGAATCCACCGGGCCCGGTCACCAGCAGGTCGCCACTGGAGAGGCTGGCGGCGTTGACGGCGGCGTTGTCGGAGTAGGCGATCGTGAAGGTTCGCTCGGCGGCGCCGCCCGGCAGGCTGCCGACCGCGGTCAGCCTGGCGCCGGGGCCCGACGCGTCGGGCTTGAAATTGGCGCGGGTGAAGTTCCGCTGCACGTTGGAGTCCACGATCGTGACGTTGCCGGTCAGCGCCACTCCTTTCAGACCGCCGCCCGATGCCGTCACGCTGTAGGTGCCCGGCGGCAACTGCATCTGGTATCCACCGGCGGTCATGCTGGTGGTCACGAACGTTCCCGCCTTGCCGCTGGCGATGACGGTGACGTCGGGCAGTGCCTCGCCAGGCGTGTAGCAGCCGTCGCGGTTCTTGTCGTCGTAGACCGTGCCGAGCAGGAACGGCTGCTGTCCGCGGCGGCTGCCGAAGTCTTCGCTCACCACGAGCGGCCCGACCGCCTTGCCGGTGGGCGCATCCGCGATGGAGATGCCCACCTCGTCGAACATGCCGGCCATCAGGTTCTCACGGTGTCCGGGCGGGTTCTGGATGCCGTGCGGACCGTCGCCCCAGTCCACGGCAAAGCCTGCGTGGCCATAGGGCACCGAATCCATGAACGCGAAGACGTTCTCCCCGACGAAACTGGCGTCGCGATAGCCGGCGCGCTGCACGCGTCCCAGGAGCGGCTCCTCGCCCGGCAACTGGTGCGACTGCTGGTCGGACGCGATCATGCGCTGGTTGTGATCCTTGCCGGCCTTGGCGAGCTGGTCGTTCCATGCCAGGGGGGGCACGGCCGACAGGCTCGTCCACTGGTTCGCCAGCGCCTTGCGATCCACCTTGAAGAACGAAAGCGCCCGCTGGATGTCCGGGTCTTTGGAGTTGAGGATGAGGGGCAACTCCTGCGCCGGGTGGGCGCGCAGGCGGTTCAGGAACTCGAGCATCTGCTGCTCGCGCGGCGTGGGACCGGCGGCTGACAGCAGCGTGCGCGACTCCAACGTCTCCAGCTTGACTGGGCGGATTACGAACGACGACAGTAACAACGCCATGCGCAGCGGCTCCCGGTGATCGTCATGAGTGTGGCCCGCGAAGCGAATCGTGCACTTCGAACTGAAGCGCCTCGAATTGCCCATCTTACGAACTCCTGGGGGAGCGGATCGACTCATAATCGCTTCCAACAACAATTTGGAAGCGAGTATTTTATAATCAAACCGGGCTCGTCGGCGTTCCGCGGGTAAAAAAGACACGGGCGAGCCCAAGTGGGGTCGCCCGTGCCACCCGAGACCGAGATCCTCGGTTTTGTACGGCTCTCTATACTCGCGCCCCATAGCGAGGGCGCGCCTCTCTGGTCAGACACGGGTCGGTGTGGCAATCGCGTCGAGGATCGATCCCCGACCACCGCCACCGGTCGTCTCCTTCACCGCGGGCGTCGGCTCACCGCCGCCGCCCAGCAGCGATTCCACGTACGCCCGGGCCTTCTCCTGCTTGGGATAGCGGATCTCGCGATAACCGCTGACCTGCTCCGGGCACCGCAGCACTTCCAGCGCCTGCGCGTACGACTCATCACTTTCCAGCCGCACGCGGTCCAACAGGCCTTCGTACCAGTCGCGGAACGCGACCTCGCGCCGGTGCCAGCCCGGCAGGCGCCGCCACCATTTCATCTTGCTCACCAGCCGAAGCTGCCAGTCGGTCGTGCTGATGCGGAAGCGCAGCCGCCACGGGCCGATGTTGAATTCCGGATTCGTATGGTGGCGGTAGACGATCCGATCGCCGTTGCTCTCGTCCACGCCGTACTTGGCGATGTCGCGCACCTTCTTCTCGTAGCGGGTCAGGAGGTAAGCGACGTACGGCTCGTCCTTGATCAGCGTGACCTTCGCCAGGTTCCAGATGACCGCCGCCGTGGCGGCGAATCCCCGCCCGGCGAAGTCGCGATGGTAGACGTGCTGCACCAGCTTGACGTACCGCCGCGCGAGCTTGTGATCCTGGTACTGCATCAGGTCGTAAATCCGCAGCGCCAGGTCGTACTTGAGCTCTTCCGGCAGGTTCTTCATGTGCTTGATCGCGCCGTGTACGAGCTGTTCGTAGCGTGCGGCCCAGGCGCGGCCCAACAACTTGCTCTTGCGCAGGATGCGCGTCTTGCTGGTGACGAGCTGCTCCCACGTCACAGCCGCGGGGCGGTTGGGCAGCGCCCGGGGCTCCAGCGCCAGCTTGCGGCCGATGTTGAAGGCCTTGAGGTTCTTGCGATGGTCGCGGCGGATCGTGTCCTTGATCGCCCAGGCGATCGAGTGCGCGCTCACCGGGATCAGCCCGAGTTGGTAGGCCACACCCATGATCATGATGTTCACGTACTGCTTGGAGCCCAGGCGCTCCTCGCAGAGCTTGGAGAGGTTCTTGGCGTAGGAGTATTCCTCGCGCGAGTGGGCGAAGATCTCGTCCTTGAGCTTCTCGGGGTCGAAGTCGCTCTTGCCCAGCAGCGTGTAGACCGTCGGCTGCTTGTGCAGGTTGACCACCGAGCAGGTGCGCTCCTTTGACGCCACGCGGAACTGCTCGCGCGGGTCGATCGCCCGGGTGCCCTCGAGCACGTCCACCGCCAGCAACAGGTCCGCCCGCCCATAGGGAATGTGCCCGGTGGTCGGATAGCTCGTAGCACGGGCGCCTCGCCCGTGTTCGTTTTCAGAGTCAGACACGGGCGGGGCGCCCGTGCTACGGGACTCTTCGTTCACGAACGTGATCTGCGAGTAAACGCCGCCATTCCGGATGGCCAAGCCTTTCTTGTCGGCGAAGACCACTCGATAGCCCTGCTTATGCCCCGCGCGGACCAGGATCGCCCCGACCACGCCGATGCCCATCCCGCCCACGCCCGCCATGTGGACGCGCCACGCCTCGCCGGGCTTGTCCATCGCGTGGACCCGCGTCGGCTCGGGGAGCTTGTCCAGCGCCATGTGCGGCAGCAGGTATCGACGCCGCTTCTTGCGGACGATCGTCACCTGCTCGAACGACGGGCAGGGCTTGACGTCCACCGCCGCCTCGTTGGTCACCCGCACCCGCTCGCACGCGCCGTCGTTGACGCACCAGGTCAGGTCCGTGTCGATCTTACGCCCGTAATCGGTGTCCACCGTCGTCAGGCCGGGGCAGGCCGTCTGCTTCGTGCACTCCAGGCAGTGCTCGCAGACCTCCGGCGTGACGTTCATGTGCGTCTTCTTCGGCAGGTACCCCTTCTCCTTGATCGTCTTGCGCTCCTGCTTGAGCACGCTGCGGTTATAGGTGATCCCGCACTCCTTGTCGGCGATGATGATCTTCACCCCATCCGACAGGATCGTCTTCTCCAGGATCCGCCGGTACGTCGAGCGGTCCGCAGGCGAGAGTTTCACGATCGTCACCGGCGACGTCCCCGCCATCCCGCGCACGATCTGCTCGATGTCCTGGATGTAGTGATGATTGCCGAACGCGTCCTCCTCCTGGCCGGCGTGGTCCTGGTGGCCGGTCATCGCGGTCGTCTTGTTCTCCAGGATGATGAAGGTCAGGTCCTGGCTGGCCTTGATCGCGTTGGAGATGGCAATCGCGCCCGAGTGGAAGAACGTGCCGTCCCCCATGAACACGATCTGCTTGTTGGTGATGAACGGGTCGATGCC
>DATBFY010000422.1:0-10734 GCA_036558265.1 Tepidisphaeraceae bacterium
GGATCGTCTCGTCGAGTTCGCTGCCCAGGGGGAAGTCGGACACCGTGTTCACCGGCAGGATCGGTCCGGCGATGCCGTTGACCGACTGCCCGTAGCGCGACTCGGCGCGCAGCTTTACGAAGGCGCCGGGCATCAGGCCCATGCGCATGAGGTCGATATTGACGACCAGGTCGAGGTTTCCGCCGTAGCGGGTGCCGGTGTCGCGGCCGCCGTCGACGACCGACTGAACGACCTGGGTGAAGCCCAGGTCGAACTGGACGCCCTTTCGCGCGAGGTCCGCCCGCGGACCGCCCCAGTCCCCCGTCAGCACGGGTCGCGACCAGAAGTTCCCGGTCAACGCCGCGATCGGCACGACGCCCTGGTCTGCCGCCGCCGACGACGACGCGGCGGCGCTGCCGTCATCGCCCCGCGCCGGGGCGGCGCCGAGGCACGCCGTCGTGAGGAGCACGACCAGACACGCGCGGACGATTGCGATCGAAACAACGCCGTGATGCGTCATCGCTCAGTCCTCATCGTGCCCGGCGGCGCGTCGCGTCCGTTGACTCGCGCGCGTTTCACACTACGTCGTCTGGCCGTCACGCGACGCCCGGTTCAGGAGCGGTGACAGGTACCGCTCGTCACGCGCCGCGGCGCGTACCGCCGACAGCAGGTCCTCGCCCGCCGTGATCTTGAGCACGTATCCCAGTGCGCCGACTTCAAATGCCCGCTCGACCAGCGCCTCGTCGGCGTGCACGGTCACGAAGACGATCCGATTCGCCCGGTCGCGGTCCATCACCTGCTTGGCAGCGGCCAGGCCGTCCAGGACGGGCATCGAAATGTCGGCCACGATCACGTCGGGATGCAGCTCGAACGCGGAGCGAATCAGGCTCTTCCCGTCGCTCACCGTGGCCACGACGTCGCATTCCGATTGCAGCAGCGCGCACAATTCGCTGGCGACCACCTCGTGATCCTCCGCGAGCAGCACGCGCACGCGCCTCATTCGGCCTCCGCGCGGGATTCAGCGCCACGCACGCGCGAGTCAACGCGCGCCGCGCGTGGCACGGGACGTCGAACGGGTCACGTTCGAAAAGGCCACGACCGCGGAAACCGCCGTGACCGGTCGATCTCGGGCAGGAGCGTATTTGAACCCGCACCCCTGACGGCAGCGGAAAACTACGCGCATCGGCCTCAGTAAATCTCCCGAATCTCATGCAGATGCCGCCAAGTCTCAATGCGTGGACGGCCGCCCCGCCAACGGCATGCCCGCCGCTTCCGCGGCGACGCACTCCCTTTTTGGCCAACGGATGGTTTGCCCCCGATTAATTCCGACATTTTCTTTTTCCGATCCCTTGCTCGGTGCTATAGTTCGCAGCGCGGGTTAGTGCGGTGAACGGGCGATGGACGCGCGTCAGGATGTCTCGCCCATTTAGTGAACAAATCTGAGCGTGGGATTTCTTCTCCCCGCGCCGCGCGGGCGATGCGAGAGAAAACCGGAACAACCTCCGGACGCGACGGCGTCCCGTTCTTCTCGCCCACCGTTGGGAACGGTGCGGACCAGGCCGCGACGCTGCCCCATCGCATTCTGGCATTGCTGCGCGGGTCGCATGCCGCCAGGGCGACGCTCACCGGGCTCATGTACTACGTCGGCGGGCAGATCGACGCGTTCATGGGGACACCCTCGTCGCCGGCCGCGCTCTGGCCGCCCAACGCCATCCTCCTGACTGCCCTGCTCTTCGCACCGCCCGGCATTTGGTGGATGTACCTCCTGGCCGCCGCGCTGGCGGACCGCGCGATCAGTTGGCCGCTGGCGGCGTGGTGGGCGGGTGGCCTGTACGTGAGCAACACGCTGCAGACCGTTCTCGCGGTGACGTTGCTGCGCCTGACGTGGCGCGGATCGCCGAACTGGCGGCAATTTCGATTTCTGATCCACTTCCTTTTGAGCGCCGTCGTCCTCGCGCCGCTCGTCGGGGCGTTCCTGGGCGCCGCTACGGTCCACGGCTTTCGCCCGGACGTGCCCTTCTGGGCCGCCTGGCGCGGCTGGTTCATCGCCAACGCGCTGACGAACCTGATATTGGTTCCCACCGTGGCGATCGCCGCGATGTCGATGAATGCGGAAGGGAAGCGGCCTCACTGGCACCCCGACCGGGGGGCGGAAGCCGCACTGGTCTTCCTGGGCCTGCTGGCCGGCTCGGTCGGGGTGTTCGAGCTCTTCCACCCGCACTCCGACGTGATCGCCGCCCTGCTCTACGTGCCGTTGCCCTTCATGCTGTGGACGGCCGTTCGCTTCGGCCCGGGCCTGAGCAGCGCCGCGCAGTTGCTGGTCGTCCTGGTCGCCCTGCACGGCACCACCCACGGCCGGGGTCCGTTCGCAGGCTTGTCCCACGCCGCCAACGTCCTCCAGCTCCAACTGTTCCTCCTGGCCATCTGCCTGCCGATCATGTTCCTGGCGGCGGCGCTCTGGGAGCGGGGCCAGGCGATCGCGGCGCTCATCGCGAGCGAACGCCAGGCCCACCGCGCCAGGGAAAAGCTCGAGCAGAGCAACCACGAGGTGCAAGAGCTGGCCGGACGGCTGATCGCCGCCCAGGAGGAGGAGCGCAGCCGCATCGCCCGCGAATTGCATGACGACCTCAGCCAGCGCCTGGCGACTATTTCCCTGGGGCTCAGCGCGCTCAAACGGCACACCCAGGGGAATGGGCAGAAGGATCTCTCGCGGCTCCAGGGCGTCACGGTCGAGCTCGCCGCCGAGTTTCGATCGCTGTCTCACGAGCTTCACCCGGGCATCCTGCAACACGCGGGGCTCACCGCCGCCCTGCGCGCGCGCTGCCGCGAACTGGACGGCCACAACGGCATGTCGGTAACGTTCGCGGGGGATGACGACCTGGCCGTGGCCGATGTGCCGCCCGCCGTCGCCTCGTGCCTCTACCGGATCGCCCAGGAGGCCCTTCGAAACGTCTCGCGGCACGCGGGCGCGCGACGGGCGGCAGTGGTCCTCCGCTCCGACCCGCGCGCCCTGCGATTGACCGTCTGCGACGACGGGCGCGGCTTTGACCTGGCCGCCTGCCGATCGTCCGCCGGCGTCGGCCTGGTGAGCATGGAGGAGCGGGTTCGGCTGGTTCACGGCACAGTCGAGATCGATACGCATCCGGGTCGGGGCACGGAGCTGCGGGTCAGCGTCCCGCTTGCAACCGTGGCGGGGCGAAACGGGGGCAGCCGATGACGCCGCGTCCGCGGATCATCCTCGCCGACGATCACACGCTCGTGGCCGAGATGCTGGCCCGGTTCCTGGTGGACACCTGCGACCTGGTCGCCGTCGTGGACGACGGTCGCAAGCTCGTGGAGGCGGTCAAGCGCGGGAAGCCGGACGTCGTCGTCGCGGACGTCAGCATGCCCGGGATGGACGGGCTCGATGCCTTGCGCCGGCTTCGATCCGAGGGCATCGAGACACGGTTCATCTTTTTGACGATGCACGCCGACGCCGCCCTGGCCGGGCAGGCGTTCAAGGCCGGGGCGTCCGGTTACCTGTTGAAGAGCTCCGCGGGGGAAGAGCTGACGCAGGCGCTGGCGGACGTCCTCAAGGGCCGCCTCTACCTGACCCCGCTCATTGCCCGGAGCGTCCTTGACGCGATGTCCACGCCGAGCCACTCCCTGGTGGACCGGCTCACCCTGCGGCAGCGCGAGGTGCTGGCGCTGGTTGTCCAGGGGCGGTCGATGAAGGAGATCGCGGCCGCCATGAGCGTTTCGCCGCGCACCGTCGAAACGCACAAGTACGAGATGATGCACGCGCTGGGCGTCCAGACCACCGCCGAGCTGATCCACCTGGCGTTTCAAAACGGCCTGGTCGCCCCGTGATGGGTGCAACTTGTGCGGGGTTCGAGCGTCCAACGCGGGCGTCACCCTGGCAAGGAGCATTATGCGCCGATCGTTTGGTTTGGCTTCTCTTCTGGTCCTGCTGATCTCGCCCGCGACGCTCGCGCAGATGCCGCAGCTCCTGGCGAAGAATCCGGACGACCCGGCGGACAAGCCGCACCCGGTGGCGATCGCCAAGGCCGACGTATCCCTGATGGCGGCCGGGCGGCTTTGCCAGACGACGGTGACGCTGACGTTTCGCAATGACGCCGACCGGGTGCTGGAGGGGGACCTGGTCTTCCCGCTGCCGGAGAACGCGACGGTCAGCGGATATGGGCTGGACGTGAACGGCCAGCTCGTGGACGCGGTGACGATCGAGAAGGAGAAGGCGCGGGTCGTGTTTGAGAGCGAGACCCGGCGCGGGATCGATCCGGGGATCGTCGAGCAGGTGCAGGGGAACAACTTCCGCACGCGCGTCCACCCGATCCCCGCGAAGGGCACGCGGACGATCCGCGTGCAGTACGTGTCCGAGCCGCTGACGCAGGGGGATCAACTGCTGTACAAGCTGCCGGTGAGATGGCCCGGCGCGACGCCGGAACTGACCGTGCGGATCGAGTCGGTCTCGGCGCAGGCGCCCAAGGTCGAGGGGCTTCCCGAATTGAAGTGGCACACGGACGGCAACCGCCACGTCGGGCAGGTCAACCTGGGGGCACGGGCGTTCGCGTCCGATGTCGTCGCCGCCCTGCCGGCGTCGTCCGCGCCACCGGTCCTGGTGGAGAAGCGGACCACGCAAGGCGAGCAGCTTACGAAGACCGAGCATTACTTCGTCCTCAATGACACGCCCGCGGTCACTCCGGAAACCCGGACGGCGGTTCGCGCCAAGCCCAGCCGGATCGCGATCGCGTGGGATGCCTCGCTGTCGCGCGGCAAGGTCGATCACGCAAAAGAACTGGAGCTGATCTCCAGGCACCTTGCGACGCTCGGCGAGGTCGGTGTTGACGTGATCGTCTTCCGAAACGTGCCGGAGACGGCGAAGAGCTTTGCCGTGAAGAACGGCGATCCGTCGGAGGTCGCGAAGTACCTGTCCTCGCTGGCGTACGACGGCGGGACGAACCTGTCGGCGGTCGAATTTACCCGGCGCGTATCGGACGATAAGACCGGCGCGAAGCTGCAGCCGATGCCGCCGGTCGGGTACTACCTGCTCTTCACCGACGGCCTGTCGAACCTTGGGCCGGAACTGCCGGCGTCGGTCGAGGCGCCCGTTTACGCGGTCGCGGTCGATCCGCGCTCGAATCACAACCTGCTCAGGCGGCTCTCGGCGAGTTCCGGCGGGCAGTACCTCAACCTCGAATCGATCGACGTCAAGCAGGCGCTGGCGGCGATGACCGAAGAACCGTACTCGCTCCTTTCGGTGGATTACGACGCAAAGGAGATCGCCGACGTTTATCCGCGTCTGCCACAGCCGATCCAGGGGCACATCACGTTGGCCGGGCGGTTGCTCGCAACGTCGGCGAAGGTCACGCTCAATTATGGCCGAGGCGGCAACGTTATGGCGCGCGTGCCGGTGACGATCACGCGGGAGGGCGCGGTCGAGGGGAGTCTCGCGCCGCGATTCTGGGCGCAGCTCAAGCTGGCGGACCTCTCGGCGAGCCCGGAGAAGAACGAGGCGGACATCGTCGCGCTGGGCAAGGGGTTCAATCTCGTCACGCCCTACACGTCGATGATCGTGCTCGAGACCGTGGAGCAGTACCTGCGGCACGGGATCGTCCCGCCCAGGTCGCGGGCGGACGTGTACGCCCAGTTCATCCAGCGGATCGAGCGGCAGCAGGCGGTCGCGGCCAACGAGGAGCGGGCCAAGATCGACCGCGTGGTGGCGATGTGGAACGGGCGCCTGGCGTGGTGGAACCAGGAGTTCAAGTACGCGGCGGATTTCAAGTACCGGGCGCCCCCGCCGGCCAAGCCGGCGGTGGTCGCGGCGGGTGGCGTAACGGCCGCGCGGGGTTTGAGTGACGGCGTGAGCGGGTCGGGGGGCCGCGCGGTCGACGCGGCGCCGGCCGCCATCCCGCCGGCGCAGACGCCGGCGCCGGTGGATCATGCCGAACGCGGGCGCGCCCAGGGCCAAGTGCCTCAGGCGACCGGCGAGACGGCACCACAGGCCGGGCCGACGGGTGGGGTCGAGGGCCGTCGAGCCGGCGTTGCGTCGGGTCCGGTTGCACAGGACCGCCTACAGCAGGCCGCCGGAGAACCGGTCGACCATGAGGCCCTGATCCGCTCGCCACAGTCGAGGCTGGCAGTCCGCGGGACGCGTGTTTCGCTGGCGGTTCACGATGCGCGCGGCGAGCGCCCCGCCGAGGACGCCGTGCGATTAAAGCGCGACGGCAGCGACCCCGCGGGCGACACCGCTGGCGCGGCATTCGGCGACAGCCTGGGCATCAAGCCCTGGACGCCGGAGACCCCCTACCTCAAGGCGCTCCAGGGCGCGGCGGCCGATCAGGCGTACACCGTCTACCTGTCGCAGCGGAAATCTTACGAGTCCTCTCCCGCCTTCTACCTCGATTGCGCCGACTTCTTCATGAAGGATCAGCCGGACCTGGCGCTGCGGATCCTGACGAACATCCCCGAGCTGGCGCTGGATGACGGCCGGCTGCTCCGCATTGCCGCCCATCGGCTGCAACAGCTCGGACAGACGGACCTGGCGATCGATCTTTTCGAGCGGGTGGTCAAGCTCCGGCCCGAGGAACCGCAGTCCTTCCGCGACCTGGCATTGGCGCTGGCGGACCGCGCCGACGCCCGTGCCGAGACGCACGATACGGACCGCGCCCGCTCCGATTACGAGCGAAGCCTGCAACTGCTCCACAAGGTCGTCATGAACCCGTGGCAGCGCTTCGAAGAGATCGAGTTGATCGCGCTGACCGAGGCCAACCGGATCCTGACTCGAGCCCAATCCGCAATCGGCAATCCGCAATCGGCGATTCATAACCCCTTCGATCCGCGCCTGGTCAAGCTCCTCGACCCGGACCTGCGCATCGTGATGACCTGGGACACCGACAACACCGACATCGACCTGCACGTCACCGAACCGTCGGGTGAGACGTGCGTCTACAACCACAACCGAACGACGATCGGCGGCGCGCTCTCCAAGGACTTCACACAGGGTTATGGCCCCGAGGAGTACCTGCTCCGGCATACGATGCCCGGCCAGTACAAGATCCAGGCGCACTTTTACGGCAACCGCGACCAGCAACTGGTGGGCCCGACCACCGTGCAGGCGACCGTCATCACCCACTACGGCCGCCCCGACGAGCGCCGGCAGTCGATAACGCTGCGGCTGAAGGACGCCAAGGAGATGGTGGATGTGGGGACGATCGAGGTGAGGTGAGACTTGAAGACGAGGATGGAGGATAGAGGATGGAAGATGGACCAGGGCCTGCGCCATCTTCCATCTTCGTATTAATTTGCCCGCCATTCGCGTTCCTGCTATACCTCCTGCGCGCCGCTCACGTCGCCGCGACAGGAGGACTCGACTGATGGCCGCCGCCGCCGCTGACCCGCCGTCCGATCGGCCCCAGCCCGCTGCGCATGATGCGCACGTCGGACCCAACGCCAGGCTGGGGCTGGTGCTGTTCACCGTGTACTTCGTGCTGTACCTGGGCTTCATGGGCATCGCGACGTTCGCGCATGAAGCGTTCGCGTCCACCCCCTTCGGGGGCGTGAACCTGGCGATCCTCTACGGCATGGGCCTGATCGTCGCGGCGCTGGTGCTCGCCCTGGTGTACCTGCGATTGTGCAAGCCTGAGTAATCCCTCCTTCGGCGCTTATGATCTACCCGGCCTCCCCTCTGGCGATCGCGATCTTCTGCCTGTTCGTCGGCGCGGTACTGGCGCTGTCGTTCTACCTGGGCGCCCGGGCCAAGAGCGCCCGCGGATATTACGCCGCCCACGGGCAGGTCGGGTGGTTCGTCAACGGGATCGCGTTCGCGGGGGATTACCTGTCGGCCGCCAGCTTCCTGGGCATCTGCGGGATGATCGCCTTTTACGGGTATGACGGCTTCCTGTACTCGATCGGCTACCTGGCGGGGTGGATCGTGGCGCTCTTCGTGATCGCCGAGCCGATCAAGCGGCTGGGCAAGTTCACGTTCGCGGACGCGCTGGACGCGCAGTTCCACTCGCGCGGGATCAAGCTGACGGCGGCGATCTCGACGCTGATCGTCTCGGTCTTCTACCTGATCCCGCAGATGGTGGGGGCGGGGGCGCTGATCAAGCCGCTGCTGGGCGTGCGCGACATGCACGTGGCCGGCTTGCTTATCCCGTCGCACGCGGTCGGGGTGGCGCTGGTGGGGGCGGCGGTGATCGTGATCGTGGTGACGGCGGGCATGGTTTCGACCACCTGGGTGCAGTTCATCAAGGGGTCGCTGCTGGTCTTCTTCTGCACGGTGCTGGTGGTGATGATCCTGAACCGTGGCCTGAAGGTTGCGCCGCCGAGCGCGCCCCAGGCGATCGTCAAGGCGGACGGTCAGACGCTGATCAACGGCCAGCCTCAATCCGAATCGAACGATCTGCACCCCGTAGGCCGAGTGCTCGCCCTGCCCAATGGGAAGACGGAAACGGGTCCGCTCGGGCCGGTTGCCTTCCTGCGAACCATCCAGAACTCCACGATCGAGACCTACAAGAAAGTGACGGGCGGCAACACGACGACCTTCCAGCCCATCGCCAGCAAAGGGGCGGACCTGCTCACGCCCGGCGGGTACTTCAAGGACATCAAGGCCGGCAACTGGAAGGGCAGGCTCAACTTCCTCTCGCTGATGCTCGCGCTCTTCTGCGGGACGGCGGCGCTGCCGCACATCCTGATCCGGTACTACACGGTGAAGGATGCCGCCAGCGCCCGCAAATCGACGCTGGTGGGCATTGCCGCGATCGGGTTCTTTTACGTGCTGACGCTTTACCTGGGACTGGGGGCGATGACCAGCGGCAGCCTGGATCCGACCGACTCGAACATGTCGGCCCCCCTGTTGGCTCGGAGCTTCAACCCGGTGCTGTTCGCGATCATCAGCGCGATCGCGTTCACGACGGTGCTGGGGACGGTGTCGGGGCTGATCATCGCGGCAAGCGGCGCGGTCGCCCACGACCTGATGTCCAACTTCCTGCGGATCGAGATGGACGACCACGCGAAGGTGAGGGCGGGGAAGATCGCATGTGTGGTGATCGGCCTGGTCGCGATCGTGCTGGGGATCGTCTTTCGCGATTTCAACGTCACGTTCCTGGTGGGCTGGGCGTTCAACATCGCGGCCAGCGCCAATTTGCCGGCGCTGGTGATGCTGCTGTTCTGGCGCGGGACGACGAAGCAGGGCATCACCGCGGCGATCACGGTCGGGGTGCTGGCGAGCCTGGCGTGGATCCTCTTGAGCGGCGACGCGTACGCGAACCTGTACGGCAAGCCCGCGACGGCCGCGCCGATGCCGTTCAATCAGCCGGGGATCGTGACGATCCCGCTGGGGTTTGTGGTGCTGGTGGTGGTGTCGCTGGTGACGGGGGATACGGGGAGGCGGCGGGGAGCTGAGACGGTCGCGGCGCTGGGCGCGGCGTGAAAAAGATAGTTTTGCGCCCCGAGGTTTTCCCAAGCCTTTTGATGGGAAGGGGTTACGGATTTTCGGGACGGTGCAAACAGGCCCGGAATCGACGCAAAACCGACCTCAATTCGACGCCACGATGTGCGGGATGTTCGCTGCGCGGCATCCGCGAGGCGGCTCGTTGGTCGCGGATCTCCCAAAGCGTTTGCCTCGGCTTGCTGTGGGTATTCGGTTGTCAAGGAGCGCTTCGTGGTGGGCGGAGCCCACCCTACTTAAGGCGTGGGATTGCGCGCCGGTGACGCGCGGGGCGCCATCAAACTGGCGGGAGGCGGGGTTTTCCTGGGGTTTTGGCTAGAAATATTTTTGATTTTCCCGGTGGAGGGGGTTGCGCCGCGCGCGTCACGGGCGCGCCACAAAATTGCGGAATACTGCCCCGCTTGACTTAGTGTCGTTTATACACTATCATTTATCCAGCCTGACGAAAGGAGAACGTTCATGGGCAGCGGACGATGGTCAGTCGCGACGTATCACCGCCGCGGGGCCGACAAGGCGGCGGCGGGGAAGGACACGTTTGACTACAGTCACGACGCGATGCGGTCGGGAGTCTTGCGGCCGCACCAGACGCTCGACCCGCGGGGGCTGGGCGTGCGCGAGAGCCGGGACAGCGAGGAGCATCCGGACTCGAACGCGATCATCATCAGCCTGGACGTGACCGGCTCGATGGACCGGGTGGTACGGGGGATCCACGCGGATTTGCCGCGGCTCTTCGAGCTGCTGGTGGGGCACGACTGCATCCCGCACCCGCAGGTGATGTTCGCCGCCGTCGGCGATGCCACGTGCGACGCCGTGCCGCTCCAGGTCGGGCAGTTCGAATCGGACAACCGGATGGACCAGAACCTGGAGAACATGATCCTGGAAGGCGGCGGGGGCGGGCAGAAGACCGAATCGTACGAGCTGATGCTTTACGTCGCGGCGCGGCACACGGTCACCGACTGCTGGGCCAAGCGGCAACACAAGGGGTACCTCTTCATGATCGGCGACGAGATGGCGTACGACACGGTCAAGGCGGACCAGGTGCGGCGGCATATCGGTATCGATCCCGGGGCAGACGTGCCGATCGACCAGATCATCGATGACGTGCGGCTGCGCTATCACGTGTATTTCGTGATCCCCGGCGGGGCGTCGAACGGGCGGGATCGGGAGGTGATCGGGTTCTGGAACCGGCACCTGGGGCAGGAGCACGTGCTGCGGCTGGATCATCCGCGCCGGACGTCGGAGTGCATTGCGCGGACGATCGGGATGAACGAGAAGATGATCGATCATCCCCGGGTGCTTGTGCGATG
>DATBFY010000423.1:0-16915 GCA_036558265.1 Tepidisphaeraceae bacterium
GAATGAGGAGATGAGGGGGTGAGGGGTGGATCTCCGTGGCGGCGGGATGTTCGTTGGCAGGGGCGTGGTGATGGTAGTGGAAGTGGTGGTGGAGGTCGGTGTTGGCGGGTTGGGCGGGTGGGTCGGCGGGCGTGGCGTGGAGGAGGCGGTACTGGTGGAGGGCCTGGGTGAAGGCGCGCTGCGTGGTGGTGTCGTAGCGGAGGAGGGTGCCGATGACGTCCACGTTGTTCTCGGCGGCGGTGCGGACGAACTGGGCGAGGAGGTCGCCGGCGGCGCGCGGTGCGGGGGCGGGCGGCGGCTGGTCGCGGACGCGGTAGCGGCGGTTGTGTTCGAGTTGCTGCTCGTGTTTGGCGAGGGCCTCGTCGTAAGGCGCGTCGAAGAGGCGGGCCTCGGCCTGGGCGTGGCGGCGGAGCTTCCAGCCCAGGAGCGCGATGCGCTCGACGAGGAGGTCTTCGAGGGGGGATTGGGGGTCGAGGTGCCGCCGGAAATCTTCGAGGAAGAGGGCAAATTCGTCGCGTTCGGTGGCGGGGACGAGGGTGGCGCGGTCGAGGCGGGCGCGCAGGCCGTGGGTGAGGGCGTTGAGCGCGGAGCGAGCCTTGCCCTCGGGGGTCTTAGGGCCGGTGGAGCGGAGCGCGTTGGCGCGGTTGGCGGCGAGGCGAGTTTCGGAGAGGGGGGTGAGAATTGCGGATTGCGGATTGCCGATCGCGGATTGGGGCTGGACTTCCGCGGGGGCCTGGGGCTGAGTCGGGTTGTCGTCCATGGCGTCCTCCTTTGCGGGGGGACGCGTTTTGGTGACGATCACGCACCAGTCCCCCCGGGGGGTGGTGATCGGCGGGCGCGGAAACGTTGCGCCCGAGGGTATTCTAACATAGACCTAACAGTTGTCAACGAGATTTTAGTTGAACGGAGGGGGTTTGCGCGCGCGCGGCGAGGTGCGCATCCGGGGCACCGCTCGAGCGGATTTGGGTGGATGTGCTGGCGCTCCTGCCACGGGCGGCGTTTGCGCATTTTGCCGGGGGGTGGGTTGGTTCGCGGTGTTCTCGGTCTGGCAAAATGCTCCAACGCCGTGGGTCACGGGAGCGCCATGGCCGGGGGGTGCAAAACCGAGACCGGATCCACCGGTGTCGCGCGGTGCCTACATCGTCCCGGGTTCCCGCAACCGGGCAACCCCGGTGCGTCGGGAGGTGAGGGCGGTCGGCGAAGAAGCTGTGTTCGCGCCGGTGCGTCGCCGACGGCGATCGGTTGGTTCGAGAGCGGCGCGCAGGATTGTTCGATGTTAGCGTTGATCGACCTCAGCCGCTGCATCGTCGAACATGGCCTTGATCGTGTCCGGCACGCTCCGTGGCCGACCGGTCGCGGTCTCGACGAAGACCCAGTCGGTCTCGCCCTCCGCGAGCACCTGGCCGTCGGCCGCCCGCTCGAACCGGTACTTCCGCAGCGAGAACGCCCGGCGGACGTTCTCGACCCAGGTCACTACCCGCACGCGGTCGCCGGCCAATGCGGGACGGCGATACTCGATCCGGTGCGACCGGACGACCCAGGTGGCCCCGGCGGCCGAGGTGGCGGCGGTGCATCCGACGGCGTCCGCGTGGGCGACGGCCGCCTCCTGCATCCAGCGGACGAACTCGACGTTGTTCGCGTGGCCGTTGGCGTCGATGGCCGAGGCGGGGACGTCGAACTCGTGGATGTGCTGCTTCGCCATGTCACACCGCCAGCGGCATCCCCCGTTCGGGGCAATTGATTGCCGTGCGCGCCAAAGCGTAGCCTCGCTTTCTGTCCGCGACCTCGCGTTGAGTTTCGCATCGGCGACCGCTATTTGCGGCGCGTCCAGGTCCCCTCCCACGAGTGATACAGCTTGCCGTCGCCGTCCTTGACCTGCGAACGCCACTCGATGCGGTCGTCGCCGACGAAGCGCGTGGTGAGCGTGCCCGTCAGCCCGTTGCCCACGTCGTTCCGCACGACGAACGTCTGCGCGCGGTCGTCCCAATCCCCCGTCCATTCGATGGCCAGCCCGAGCGAGTTGAAGAGCCACGTGCGGTACGCGCGACGGTCGGCGTCATAACCCCACAGCATCGTGAGTTCGCTGGGCAGGGTGTCGGTCCCCTTGCCCTGGACGAAACGTCCGCCCAGCGCCCATTCCATCGTGACCCGTCCGGTCGTGTTGATCTCCCTGGGGGTCCACTCGGCGACCTGGCTCACGCCCGCCGTGTCCCACGACCCGACGAATCGCTGCAGGACCTTCAGTTCGGGTGGTGGTGGCGGTACGGGGGCGCCCGGCGGTTCGGCCTGGGCCTTGGCGTCAGCGCCGGGGGAGACGCGTACGGCCATGCCGATTAGAAAAATGCCGACGACCAGCCCAAGCCGTTGCAGAGGGGAGAGCATGTCAGCTCCTTTCGTGACCGACCCTTGGCGATATGGCGGTTCGCGCGACCGCTCGCCGACGAACGGCGCGCAGCGCTGAGCCAGTGTAGCGATCCTTCGCCCGCGCCTGAAGCAGAAAGCGCTGCTGATCACGCCGAACGGGAACGCCGCGGATCACAGCCGTTTCCCGCCCCAACGCGGCGTATAAAGACGACAGGATCAGCTTTGCGCTGATCCGACACGGGGCACAATTGTTGCCAGGCCCCCGAGCGGCGCCTCCACGGATATCCTGGGAACGCCCCTAATGTTTCGGTTCCGCGATGGGTGTCGTCTCGGCAGGCGACGGCTGCCGGTCCAGCGGCACGACGTAGTACCGGACGCCGTTGAACTCGCGCTCGACCGATCCCTGGGGCATCTTGAGCCCGCCGGGGGGCTGGACCGGTTGCCCAGCACCGGGGACGGTCGGCGTCGGGACCAGGGTGATCGTGCCGGCCGCCTGCGGTCGCGCCTTTAACGCGGCGATCTCCTTCTCCAGCGCCGCCACTCGCTCGTTGAGCTTCGCCACGTCGGCCCGGAGTTGCGTCAGCTCGTCGGGTACTGCGGCGGTGGCGCCGTTGCCCGCGCCCAGGAAAAGGAGGACGCACAGCACCGCGGCCAGGGCGATGCCGAAGCCGAAGAGGGAGGCGAACGGGTGATGCTTGAGATGGGCCATGCTGACCTCCGGTCGAAGGACACCAAGAGGGACGCTGTCAAACGGCAAAAGCTCACGCGGAGCGCGTCATGAGGAGTTCACGCGGCGGCGGATCGATCGGGCCAGGCTGTGCACGCAGGCGCGGTGGCGAGCGGGTCGGCAATCGCGACGGGACGGTGCTGTTTGCGCGAGTCGCGCTCACGCTATAGGCCGCCGCCCGACCGCGGCATAGGAATGGCAACGGCGCAGGTACTTGCCAACCGAGGGCATTGGGTCGTCGCCACCGACAGATCCGCGATCAGTGGATCCGAAGGCATCCGGGCACATGTGCTCGATCTCACCAGCGATGACTCCGTGGCGCAGTGCCTCAAAGAGGTTGGTCCGCTCGATGCGATCGTCAACAACGCAGCTATATTTGAGCCCCGCATGAAATACGGGGTCCGCTCTCCAGTGCCGATCAAACCCCCGCATTTCATGCGGGGCTCCGAGGTGAGGCGGAATTGATGGTCGCGAACGAAGCGGGAATGTAACATGCAAGCAATGTCTCGCCCTTCCCGCCGTGATTTTGTTCGCATCAGCGCTGGCGGCATCGCAACCGCCGCAATAGCGCGGTCGTTCGTCGCCGCTGAACCGGCCGCGCCGGAGGCGCCTTTCGTCGGGGCTCGCTCATTCCTTACACCAGCGATGGAGTTCCAGGATGTGTCGCGCGGGAATCCCAAGCCCTACAGCCTCAAGGGCGCGGCCCTGGCCGAGGCGCGGCTGACACCCCAGACTTGGCGGCTGGAGATCACCGCCGACCCGTTCGTCGAAAAGCCCAGCGTCGCCGTTCCCGCCAGCCTCGAGCGCCCGCTTACGCTCGATGCGGGCAATGCGCTGGATTTGGCGGCGCTATTGGACCTGGGCAAGAAGCACGAGGTTCACTTTCTCAAGGCCATGCAGTGCCTGAACATCGACACGCCGCTGGGCCAGGGCCTCTGGACCGGCGTTCCGCTGCGCGCGCTGCTGGACCTTTGCGGCCGGATGACCAACGTGCGGCGGATTTATTACTGGGGTTTTCACAACAACGACCCAGCGCAGCTCTTCAAATCGTCCGTCAGCTACACGCAGGCCATGGAAACCCCGCCTGGCGAGCTTCCGGCGTTTATCGCCTATCGGCTCAATGCCGAGCCTATTCCGCTGCTGCGCGGCGGGCCCGTGCGGATGATCATCCCGTGGTCCCACGGCTACAAATCCGTCAAATGGCTCCAGCGCATCACCGTCACCAACGACCATCGCAACCAGGACACCTACGCCAACGGCAACAACGACCCCGATTCGTACCTCAAGACCGCCGCCTACGTCGATGACGGCCCGGAGAAAATCCCGGCCGGCAAGGATGTGGTTCTGACCGGCCAGGTTATATCCGGCCTGTCGGGCGTCAGCCGCGTGGAGTACTGGGTGCGCCCGGTCGAAGGAAACCCCGCGCCGCTGGCCGACGATGACCCCCAATTGCTTCGCGGGCCGTGGGTGGAATGCCAGCTTCAACCGCAGCCGGCCTGGAACGCCATCCTTCCGGAGGGCATCAACCCCAAACAGTTGCTCGGCTTCGACAAAGCCACCGGCCGCCCGCTCTCCTGGCCGCCGCGCTACAGCATGATCGCGTACAGCGCCACAATCCGCGGCCTCAAAGGCGGCCAATATGAAATTCGCGCCCGCGCCGTGGATGGCAACGGCTTTGCCCAGCCGCAACCGCGGCCCTCGCCCAAATCGGGGAGGAATGCAATTCAGGTTAGGCGGGTAAGTGTTGGGTGAGAGTTGAGGTGCGAACGATTTGTAGGGTGGCTGGCGAACAAACCGTGGAAGACCAGATACGACACGCAGGAGGACTTCCGAATGTCAAAGGCGCTTCTACGGGTTTTGATTACAGGCGCGGCACGCGGCATAGGAATGGCAACGGCGCGGGTACTTGCCAATCGAGGGCATTGGGTCGTCGCCACCGGCAAATCCGCGCCCAGTGGATCCGAAGGCATCCAAGCACATGTGCTCGATGTCACCAGCGATGACTCCGTGGCGCGGTGCCTTGAAGAGGTTGGTCCGCTCGATGCGATCGTCAACAACGCAGCCATATTCGGCGGAGGGCCGGTGGAAGGCTATCCACTGGATGGTTTCCGACAGATGTTCGAGACAAACACGCTCGGCGCGTTGCGCGTCATCCAGGCGGTCTTGCCCGCCTGGCGAACGCGGGGCTCCGGCGTCATCGTGAATGTGTCGAGTGTGAGCGGCCGACTCTCCTCGCCGCTCGAAGCAGCCTACTGCGCGTCCAAGTTCGCGCTCGAATCCTTGACCGAATCACTGCACCTGGAAGTCCGTCACTTTGGAATACGCAGCGTGTTAATCGAACCCGGAGCCATCGCTACGGGCAGCCCTGCGAGCGAGCTTCATAAGGGACCCGCCGACTACGCCGGACTTTGGGAGCAGTGGGCCGGCGCCCATTCCAAAATGACGGGGCCATCGGGTCGACCCGGGCCCGAAGTCGTCGCATCAGCCATCGCCAGTGCGATCGAAGACCCGGCGACACCGTTCCGTGTACCGGTCGGCCAGGACGCTGAGAGGATTTTGGGCTTGCGAAGAAGCCTCGACGATCAGGCACTCGAAGATGCAATGAGAAAGGCCCTTGGGATTACGTGGTGATCGGATGGCTGACAGGCCGCGCCATCGCCGCGGTCACGCGGGCCAATGCGCGTTCTGCAGAACCACCCGGTAACCGTCCGGGTCCTCGAACGTCTTGCCCCGCTGGTCCCAGTACGGGTTAAATGACGGCACGGCGTGGTATCCCGCCCCCTCCAACCGCGCGACCGTGCGTTCCCACTGCTCGAGGTCGGCCATATAGAACACCAGCAGGTTGTCCGCCGTTGGTGCCCGCCCGGCCTTGTGCCCCGCCCTACGGGTGAACTCCAGGTGGTAGCCCGCGTCCCGGTGCCCGAGCATCACGCCGTCGAAGCCCGCATGGCCGTTGAACTCGCCGAGGACCTCGAAACCAAGCCCGTCGCGGTAGAACCGGACCACGCCGGCCAGATCGTCGGTCGGCCGGGCGACCCGCAGATGGGCCCTCCCCAAGCCGTTCGTGTCGTGCATGGCCATCGACTCGGTCCCTCCTGCCGCTCTTGATCTGACTCCGAGCCCGTACCCATGCCGACCGGGCGCGGGCGCTAATCATAATCAGCCTAACCCCGGAAGGCCGACGCTGAGTGTCAGCAGGGTCACGTCGTCCTCCAGCGGATGTCCCAGGGTGAAGGCGTCCACCGAGCCGAGCAGCCCGTCCAGGAGTGCGGCGCCGCCGCCACGGTGCCGGGCGATCGCCTCCTCGAGCCGCTCGATGCCGAAGTAACCGTCGTCCCCCGCCGCTTCGGGCACGCCGTCGGTATAGAACAGGATCCCGCTGTTGGGCGGCAGCGGCGCCGTCGCGATGTCCCAGTCCGCCTCGGGGTACGCGCCAGAGACCAGCGGTCCCGTCGGGTGCAACCGGGCGAGGATTCGGCCCTGCCGAAATACCAGTGGCGCGGGGTGGCCGGCGTTGACGTACTCGATCAATCCGCGGCCCGCGTCGACGCGCGCCGCCACCAGCGTGACGAACCGGCCGTCGCCGAATGGCGCGACGCTCGCCGCGAGGGTGGCGATGACCGCCGCCGGCGGGTAGCCGGCCGGCGCGGCGGAGTGGAAGGCCTGTCGGATCAGGGCCGTCAGCATGGCCGCGGGGGCGCCGTGCCCCGACACGTCGGCGATCAGCAGCGCTACGGCCCTGGGGCCGGCGTCCGCGTAATCGGCCAGGTCCCCGCCCAGTTCCACACACGGGCGACACCGCAGCGCGACCGAGGCCCCGCTGCCGCTCAGCCGGCATTCGCCGGCGGGTAGCATCCCCTGCTGGAGCCGGCTGGCCTCGGCAAGTTCGCGGGCGATTCGCCGCGCCGCGCGGTCGGCCGTCCGCCGCGCATCCCGGTGCTCCAGGCAACGGTGGACCAGCACGCGCAGGACGTCCGCGTCGAGCGGCGTGGGCACGCAATACGCGGCCCCGCCGCGCAGGGCCCGGGCGACCAAATGCGAGCGTACCGCGTCGTAGGTGAAGATCACCGAGGTCTCGGCAGCGCGATCGGCCCAGTCCTGGGCGGCAATCAGTGAGGTCTCGGTTAGCTCGCAGACGATCAGGTCCGGGGGCGGCGGGCCGGCCATCGCCTGCGAAACCGCACCCAGCGACTCGGCGACGGTCAGGTCATGGGCGAGCGCGAGCGCCACTTCGACGGCCCGGGCGGTGCGCGCATCGGCGTGCCAGAGCAGCAGCGTGGCCGGTTGCATGATCCCTAAAGCATATCGATCACTTGCCGAACTGACGAGGATCGCTGGGGGCAGTCACCCGGCCGAGCGGGGGATGCGGCGGGGATTGGGCAGGTACCGTGTCGGCCGGGCCACCTCAGTGCGCGACCGTCTTGGAGAACACGTTGATCACCACGACGCCCGGCAGGATCAGCACGATCCCGACGACGGCGGGCGCGTCGAGCGATTGGCGGTAGAGGACGCGGCCCGTCGCGGCCACCAGGACGATGCCGGCGCCGGACCAGACCGCGTACGCCACGCCGCTCGGGGTAGTCGGCGAAGTTGACCTTGCCGTCGAGGTTGGCGTCGTCGTCGAGGGGGGCGATGCGGATCCAGTTGATGTTGCCGACCCATGTCTCAACCGCATCGCACCGGGGTCATACTGCGAGACGATCGGGTGCCCCGCGCGTCTTCGTGGCGAGCTGGCGGACAAGCGGATGGTCGAACCCGTCAGGCCGGGCTGGTGGGCGATCAGCGACAAGGGCGCCGGCGCCGGCCGCTGCGGCGAGCCGGAATGGGCCCGGTCAATTCAGCGGAAGATGCGCTGGACGAAGTGATAGAGGCTGTTCTTCCAATGGCGGGGGTCGTGGGCGTTGTCATCGACGTGCCAGATGTGGGGCACGTCGTGTCCCTTGAGATAGGCGTGGACGCCCTGGCTGATGCGGATCAGGCCGTCCTTCTTGCCGCAGGAAATGAAGAGCAGCTTGAGCCTGGCCTTGGCGGCGGCGGGGTCGGGGAGGAGTTGGTTGGCGGGCCTGGTGTTGGGGGCGGCGGAGAAGGCGCCGACCCAGGCGAAGGTGTCGAGGTGCGCGAGTCCGAAGTTGAGGGATTGCCCGGCGCCCATCGACAGGCCGGCGATCGCTCGGTGCTCGCGGTCGGCCTGGACGGAATAGCGCGACTCAATCGTGGGGATGACGTCCTTGAGCAGATCCTGCTCGAAGGCGGCGAACGCGGGGGCGGATCGGAAGACGTCTCCTTCGGCCCGGTCGTTCTTCTGCGCCCGGCCGTTGGGCATGACGACGATCATGGGGGTGGCGTTGCCGTCGGCGATCAGGTTGTCGAGGAGGACGTTGGGGGTGGCGAAGCGCTGCCACTCGGTCTCGTCGCCGCCGATGCCGTGCAGGAGGTAGAGGACGGGGTACTTCTTGTCCTTGGCGTAGCCGGGCGGCGTGTAGACCTGCATCTTGCGGGTGGCGCCGACGGACTTGGAGTCGTAGCTGATCATCTCGAGCTGGCCGTGGGCGACGCCGTCGCGTTTGGCGTCGAAGCCAGTAGGGGGTTCGGGGAACGCCGGGACATCGTCGGGGTTCAGGACGATGGGGCCGCCGCCGCCGGGGCCGCGCCTGCGCTCCTGGGCGAGGCTGGCGGAGGTGAGGAGGGTGAGGGCGAGCAGGGCGGTGAAGAGGGATCGGGGCATGTTGTGAGTTCTCCCTGGATTGGAACCGAGCCGGTCGCGGGACGCGCGCTTGGGAAGATTCGAGATCTATCGGGGTATCGCGGTCAGGCGCAGGATCGTAAAGGAATTGGAGGGGAACGTGTGGTGGAACGACGGTGATGCGCCGGTCACTGTGTCTTGTCTGGGTGCAATGTTCGTGGGCTTATCGACGGTGTTGACAGCCTTGGGGTCGCCGCCGCTGAGGACGATTGCGGCGCCGGTGGGTTCCACGCGTGTTGTGCCCTGGAGGTTGATCGTCATATCGACGGCGTTTTCACTCGGGTTAACGACCTTGATGATCGTGGCATGAGTGGCCGCCGCATAATTCGCGGAGGCGAACAGTGGAGGAGCGGCAGTGGGGGAATTCTGCGGTGCATCGGTCGCGGCGGCGATGTTCAGCCGCGTCGGCAGGACGACGTCCCCCTTGTTCTGGGCGAGTATGGCCTGGGCGTAGTAGCTCGGCGAGCCGAAGCTGTGCAGGGCGTCGTATCCGATCAGGTTCGTGGGCCACTGCCAGGCCTTGGGGTAGCCCTTGGCCGGGTCCGCCGGGCTGACGTTGACCAGCAGGGGGGCGTAGCACTCCATCGGGATGACGTCGGCGTTCTTTTCCAGGCCCATGACGAACGCGGCGTCGGCGAGGGCCGCGTTGAGATTGGGGGTGGGGCGGCCCTCCTGGGTCGCCCATTCGCCGACGAAGGTCTGGATGCCGTCGGGCTGGCGGCTGTTCCATGCGCCGCCGCCGAACTTCATCCGGGCCGGGTCCAGCGCCTTGTCGTACTGCGCGGCTTGAATCATCAGTTGCTTGGCGCTGCGGTAGAAATGGTCGTCGTAGAGGTCGGGCTTGAAACTTTTGACCGGGGCGGTGGCGATGATCTTGAGATGGGGGTAGCGCTGGCGGATGGCCTTGGCCATCTGCGTGAATCGGCCGTCGTAGCTGCCGGACTTGTCGAACCAGTCCTCGTTGCCAATCTCGACGTAGTGGAGGGGGAAGGGTTCGGCAAAGCCGTCGGCGGCGCGGCGCTTGCCCCACTCGCTGTCGGCCGCGCCGCTGACGTATTCGATCTCTTCCAGGGCCTCCCGCGTGTATTGAGCCATCTCGGGGCTGCCGGCGTCAACGTGCTGGCGATTGAGCACGTATCCGGCGAACAGCGCCAGCACCGGTTCGGCGTCAAGCTGCTTGCACCAGAGCAGGTACTGGGGCAGGCCAAAGCCGTCGGAGGAGCGATAGCCCCAGCAGCCCATGTGCCCGGGTCGCTGGTCGGCCGGGCCGATCATCTGCTTCCAGTTGAAGCGGGTGGCGAAGGTGCTGCCCTCGACGTAGTTGCCGCCGGGCAAACGGATGAAGGCGGGATGCAGGTCGGCCATCAGCTTCATCAGGTCGGGGCGCAATCCGCCGGGGACGTTCTGATAGGTCGGCGGGAAAAGGGAGACGAGGCTGAACGTGACGCTGCCCTTGCCGGTGGCCGAGAGCACGAAGCGGGCCTTGGCGGTGACGGGGGCGTCGTGGCGGGTGGTGAGGGTCAGCGAGTACTTCTGCCAGGCGCCGGTGAGGGGCGGCGTGTCGGACCTGGCGACGGTAAGGTTGCCATCATCGAGGACAAGCGAGGCGGTGACCGGGCCGGCGAAGCCGCCGGCAGCCCTGGCGTAGAAACTGGCGGTGTAGGTCGTGTCGGGGCGGACGGGGATGCCCCAGAAGCCGTCATTGGCGACGCCAGCGGTCTTGCCGGAAAGGTCAAGCCGCAGGCTTAGCGGGAGGGCGGAATTGACCGGTTCGTTGCGGTCGAGAGTGGCGGTGCCGTCGCCGACGAGCGACCAGTGGACCGGCAAGTCCTGGGGCGCGGGGGCGGCGGGCGTGGCGTGCCCGCGGCGTGGTGGCGGGTCCTGGAACGTGCGGTTCTGGATCAACTCGGCGAAGAGGCCGCCGTCGTAGCTGTGGTTGATCTCTTCGGTCATCAACCCATAGAAGGTCGGGGGAATGGTGACGGAGGGCTTGTTGACGTCCACGTCGAGGGTGGCCGAGACGCCGGCGGCGGCCACGGCGGCAGCGCCAGGGGGCTTGGCCGGCGCGGCCGGTGTGCCCTGGGCAATGGCCGCCGATCCCGGAATGAGGAGCAACCCGACCAGTGTGATCACGATGCGGGCGGGGGTCATCGAACGATCCTCCGATCAATCAGAATGTCCATGCGTGGTCCGAGTCGGCAGCCGAGCGGATCGCATTCTAACGCCGAACGGTGGATCACCCGAGCTTATTGTTCCCGGCACGGACTTCTGCACAATGATTCGTCTATCCAGGCTTGCTCCCGGAGTACAGCGGCCCGCCTCCGGTTCGGAAAGGATGGAACGATGAGTCGCCGTGCCGAACGTCAGGTCCGGTCTGTGGCAACCAGTTTGGGCGCCACGCTTCTGGCCCTCGCGGCGGCCATTGCCGCGGAGCCCAGGCCCGCATCCAGGCCCGCCGGCGCGCCGAGTTCGGCGCCGGTCGTAGACCAACGAGGGCCGACGGTCAAAGATACCTACCGGAATTTCTTTCTGATCGGCATGGCCGGCGACCTGCCGGGCAATTATTCGGATGCCGAAAAGACGCTGGTCAACGAGAATTTCAACGTTGTGACGCCGGAAAACTGCATGAAGCCGGGGCCGGTTCATCCCGACGAGAATACCTGGCGGTTCGACCGGCCGGACGCGCTGGTGGCGTGGTGCGCGGAGAACCACATCGCCGTCCACGGCCACACGCTGGTGTGGCATGCCCAGACGGGCAACTGGTTCTTCCGCGAGGGTGACAAGGCGGTGGTCATCGGCCGCCTGAAGGAACATATCCGCACGCTGGTGGGCCGATACAAGGGTCGGGTCGGGAGTTGGGACGTCGTCAATGAGGCGATCAACGATCGCGGCGACGACCAGACGGCTGGGACGGAGAACCTCCGCAACTCGGCATGGTTGCGGATCATCGGGCCGGAGTACCTGACGCTGGCCTTCAGGTTCGCGCACGAAGCCGACCCGGGCGCCAGGTTGTACTACAACGACTATGGGATCGAGTCCGGCGCCAAGCACGGGAGCTCGATGGTGCTGCTCAAACGCTTGATCAAGGATGGCGTGCCGATCCACGGCGTGGGGATCCAGGGCCACTGGAGCACGATGGGCGTGCCGTACGCCGCCCTCGATCAGGCGATCTCCGATTATGCCTCGCTGGGATTAAAGGTCAGCATTTCGGAATTGGACGTGACGATCCGCGGCGCGGCGGGAGGGCAGTTCGGCCCCGGTGCCGGCGCGGGTGGGCGGCGGTTCGGCGGCGCCGCTGCGCCGGCCTCTCCGCAAGATCTCAAGGCGCAGGCGGACGCTTACGCGCGGATCTTCGCGATCCTGATCAAGCACCAGGACGTGGTGGAACGGGTGACGTTCTGGGGCCTGAGTGACCGCCGCACCTGGCGCTTCGGACAGCACCCGTTGATCTTCGACGCCGACAACCGGCGCAAGCCGGCCTACGCGGCGATCGTCGATGCGCTGCTGCACCCGAATCCCAATTTAGTCGCACCACGGTGATCGCCCGTAAGGTCTCCGTGGAGCGGCGCAAGTGCCTCGGGTGTTCCTATCCGAGCTGGCGGCCAAGCAGATTATTCGTCATTCGATGTGATACGCGGTATCGTCACGACACGGCAGCGCCTGCCTCGAGTGACACCGCGCCAGAATGATCGAACAGGAATCACCATGAAACGCGCTCTCTTCGGGATCTCCGTGTTACCGCTCCTGGCTGGGGTGCCGGCCTGGGGACAGGTCGGCCAGCCGGTGGCGGAAGATTTCACGCCGTCGACGCTGAACCAACCCGGCCAGAAATATCCCCAGGTGAACTCGCAGCGCTTTGTGCGATTCCGCGTCGTGGCGCCCGGGGCGCAGGGCGTCAGGGTGGGTCTGGGGCGCGGGGGTACGCAGCTCATCAAGGGCGAGGACGGCGCATGGACGGGGACCACGCCCAATCCGCTGGACGAGGGCTTCCATTACTATCACCTCACGATTGACGGAGGGACGTTCAATGACCCTGGCACGGGGAACTTCTACGGCTCGACGCGATGGGAAAGCGGCATCGAGATTCCCGCTCACGACCGGGACTTCTACGCGCTGAAGGACGTTCCCCACGGCCACGTGCAGCAGATCCTCTTTCCCTCCAAGAGCACCAACACCTCTCGCCGGGCCTTTGTGTATACGCCACCCGATTATGAGAAGGATCAGAACAAGCGCTATCCGGTGCTGTACCTCCAGCACGGCTGGGGCGAGGATGAAACAGCGTGGAGCGTGCAGGGGCACGCGAACCTGATCATGGATAACCTGATCGCGGAGGGAAAGGTAAAGCCTTTTCTGATCGTGATGACGTACGGCATGACCAATGACATTCGGCCGGGACGTCCGCCCGCTACGGCGCCTGTCGCGCGTGCGACGGCAACGGGGGCTGGGGCGGGCGCCGCGGGCCAGCCGGTGGCCGGGGCGAAGGCCGCGACCCAGCCTACGACGCGAAGGGTTGGAGGCCTCGCCAACTTCAACATCAAGCCGTTCCAGACCGTTCTTGTGGACGAGCTGATTCCCTACGTTGACGCGAACTTTCGCACGCTGGCCGATCAGCCCCACCGTGGGATGGCTGGTTTGTCGATGGGTGGGATGGAAACGAAGCGGATCACGCTGGCGAACCTCGACAAGTTTTCCCAAATCGGTCTGTTCAGCGGGGGCACGATCACGCCTGAAGATGTCGATAAGACGCCCGGCTTCAAGGAGAAGATTAAAGTCGTGTTGTGCAGTTGCGGCAGCCGGGAGAATCCCGCGAACATCAACGGCAATCACGAAGCACTGGAGAAGATCGGCGTCAAGAACACCGCATACGTTTCGCCGGATACGGCACACGAGTTTCTGACCTGGCGGCGGAGCCTGCACGAATTTGCGCCGCTGCTGTTCCAGGACTGACCTTCCCAGAGCGGAGGAAGACGATGGCCAAGAAAATCCTGATTGTCACCGGGGACGCGGGTGAGAGTTACGAAACGCTGTACGCAAAGCACCGGCTGATGGAGGCGGGGCACGTGCCCGTGATTGCTTCGACGAAGAAGGGGCCGCTGAACCTGGTGATGCACGACTTTGAGCCAGGCTGGGACACTTACGTCGAGCGGCCGGGCTATAAATTGTCAGCCGATCTGACATTCAAAGAAGTGAAGGTCGGTGACTACGTGGCGATACTTCTGATCGGCGGCCGCGCCCCTGAATACCTGCGGAACGACGCCACGCTGCTGAAACTCGTCCGGGACTTTGCCGACGGCGGCAAGTTCGTCTTCTCGATCTGCCACGGCATTCAGATCCTCGTCGCGGCGGGCCTTGCCGAAGGACGAAAACTAACCTGCTACGAGCACGTCAAGTCCGAAGTGATGTCCGCCGGCGGTGAGTGGATCGGGCAGGAATCGGTGCGTGACGGCAAGTTCGTCAGCGCCCAGACCTGGATCTCGCACCCCGAATTCTACCGGCACGTCATGCAGTGCCTGGAGGGCCGGTGAGCCGACCTGTGCGGTCCGCCGCACGGGTACGCCGTCACGAATCCAGCGATGAGGCATTTCTTCAGCCTGGACAACGGAGAAGCACTTTTTCTCGACGAGTACGATGCTGCCTTTCCCCCGCCTACCGACCGCCCGCTGGTTTTCGTCGCCGCGCCCGCAATGCCTTCTCCGACTCCGGCGCTCGCGTGCGCCAGAAAGAGATGAAATTCGAAGTCCTCAATCGTGACGGCTACTCAAACATCTCGGGCCGCAGTTGTCCGCCCAACTCAATGATCTTGTCTGCCGGGATGTTCAAACGCCTCGCCGCCTCGCGAATCGCCTCGGCGCTGGGCGCTTCGTACAGGCAGTACGTCTTTTTCTTGTCGGCGCTTAGAAAAGAGAAGACCCACCGCAGGCTTAGCTCGTCGTTCACCTGCTTGATGGCCGAGGCGGCGTCCTTGGTGACCTCGAGCTGCTCGGCGAAGTTTCGTTCAATAAGGAATTGAGGCATGGACAAGCTCCGATATCGACTGGGCTTTCTTCGGTCGCTACCAACCTACATCAAGGCACGGCCCGGAATCCATCCCCACCCAGGGATTTTCTCGCATCGGTCTACCATGCAGGCTAGGATTCCGTGCCACCATAGCCATGGTTACTGATTCTCTCGACGCCGACGTACAGCAGCTCCGAACGAGCTTTGCCGGACCATTGCTCCGCCCGTTCGATGAACGCTACGAAGAGGTCCGCTCGATCTGGAATGGGGCGATCCGCCGCCGTCCCGCCCTCGTCGCCCGTTGCACCGGTGCCGCCGACGTCCTCGCCGTGCTGCGATTCGCCCGGGATCGGGGATTGGAGATTTCGGTTCGCGGCGGCGGCCATGCTGTCGCGGGCCACGCCTTGTGCGACGGTGGCGTCCTTATTGACCTCTCGCCGATGACGTCGGTACGCGTCGATCCCGAATCACGAAAGGCGCGCGCGGGCGGCGGCGCGCTGTGGAGCCACGTGGACCGGGAGACGCAGGCGTTCGGCCTCGCCGTCACCGGCGGCATCGTCACCCACACCGGCATCGGCGGTCTGACTCTCGGAGGTGGGATCGGCCACCTGATGCGGAAAATCGGGCTCACCATCGACAACCTGCGGTCTTGCGACGTCGTGACCGCGGACGGCCGGCTCGTCGTCGCATCCGCCGACGCCCACGAAGATTTGTTCTGGGGTTTGCGCGGCGGGGGCGGCAACTTCGGCATCGTCACGTCATTCGAATACGACGTGCATCCCGTCGGACCCACGGTGCTGGCCGGCATGCTCCTGTACCCGTTGGTCCAGGCCGCCGACGTGCTGTCCTACTTCAGGGACTACGTCGCCCAGGCTCCCGACGAAGTCGGCATCCTGGGCACCCTCCGGCTCGCGCCGCCGCTGCCGGCCGTGCCGCCGGAACTGCACGGCAAGCCGGTCGTCGCGGTGCTGGTCTGCTACGCTGGTGACATCGAAGAAGGTAAAAAGGAGTTTGAGGAACTACGCAGCTTCGCGACGCCCGCACTCGATACGATCGTGCCAAAGCCCTACCTTGCGCACCAGGCGATTTTCGACCCTGCGATGCCACATGGGCGCGGTTACTACTGGAAGTCATGGGCGTTGCCGCCGCTGACGGATGAGATGATCAACGTCCTCATTCGACAGACGGAAAAGATCACGTCGCGGTATTCGACCATGCCGATCTTCACGCTCGGCGGCGCGGTCGCCCGCGTGAGCGAGGACGCCACCGCGTATTCCAACCGCAATGCCCAGCATAACCTGAATATACTGGGGGCCTGGGAGATTACTGATCCCGATCCCGAGCGTCACATCGCCTGGGTCCGCCAGACCTGGGAAGCGTTGCAACCCTTCGCCGCCGGCGCCTACGTGAATTTCATGTCCGACGAGCCCGCCGACCGCCTCTGTGCGGTGTATGGCCCCGAAAAGTACTCCCGTCTCGTCGCGCTGAAGCGCCGCTACGACCCGGAGAACGTGTTCCGGCATAACCAGAACATCACACCGTAGCAAGGCGCCTGGCGGTTGCGATTCGCGTCTCAAGCGCCCGCATGCCGAGTTGTCGTGCGATGGTCTCGGACTCGTCAAGAAGCATTCTCGCTCGCTCGAGGTCACCGTCTGTGGACCGCTCGAGCAGCATGTGCGCGTACTGGAATTGCGCGTGGGCCAACCAGGGCTTGGCCCCCATTCGGGCATTCATGGCCAATGCCTGGTCGAAGTGCGACTGGGCCTCCTGCCACTCTCTCCTCGTGGCGGCGAGCTGCCCGAGGAACCTCGAACCCGCCCCAAAGGATGCCCATTCGCCGGCGACGACGGCGTAACTTGCATACGGCGATAGCAGCCGATACAGGACTTCGGCACGGTCACGATCGCCCAGCGCCGAGCAGACTTCCACCAGGAAGGTGATGGATGCAGCCCATAGTGCGTCCTGCTGGATACCCATGAACTCATTGACCGCCAGTTCTTCAAAAACGGTGCGTGCCTTGTCCATCAGCCCCAGCTCGGCATACATCAGGGCAAGTCCTGGTTTGAAGGACGAACCCGAATGCT
>DATBFY010000424.1:0-5041 GCA_036558265.1 Tepidisphaeraceae bacterium
GCGATGCGCCGGCGGGCTGGCGCACATCCATCTATTATCATTATTACGAGTTCCCCCAGCCGCATCACGTTCACCCGCACTACGGCGTGCGCACCGATCGCTACAAGCTGATGTACTTCACGGACCTGAACGAGTGGGAGCTGTACGACCTGCAACAGGACCCCAACGAGCTGCGCAACGTGTACCTGGAGCCCGAATACACCGAGGTGCGAGACAAGATGACGGCGGAGCTGAAGCGGCTGCGGACCGAATTGAAGGACGAGGGAAAGTGATGCGCGGCTCAACTCAACAGGGGGCGGGTATAATGTAAGCGAGTGTTCCGCCGCTGCCCCCCGGGTGCCCGCATGGAGCAATCGCGCACGCCACAGCAGCCCGGCCGCCCGCACGGCGCCGATTCCGACAACATCCAATCACTTCACGATTGGCGCGAGTGGCTGCGCGTGGTGTTGCCGTTCGTGCTGCTGGGCCTGGTGGCGCTGGCGGCGGTCTGGCCGCTGCTCAAGCCCGCGCCGCCCAAACGGGTGGTGATCGCGACGGGCCCCGAGGGCTCGAGCTACAACGAGTTCGCCGCGGAGTACGCCCGGTTCTTCGCCGAACACGGCATTACGCTGGCGATTCGCAAGACCGAGGGCTCGCGCGAGAACTACCTCCTGCTGAACGACCCGCATAGCGGCGTGGACGCGGCGCTGGTGCAGGGCGGCACGGCGCCGCCGCTCGACCAGCTCGACGACCTGGTCGCCATGTGCGCCGTGTCGTTCGAGCCGTTGTTCATCCTCTTCCGGCCGCAGGCGTTTGGGGGCGAACCGCTGGAGCGGCTGGACCAGCTCCGGGGCAAGCGCCTGGCGGTCGGAAAGGAGACGGGCGGGACGTACTGGCTTTCGACGCCCCTGCTGGCGCTTCACGGCATCGGGACGAGCCAGGACAAGGCGACCACGATCGTTCACCTCAGCGGCGCCGGATCGATCAAAAAGCTGCAAGCGGGGGAGATCGATGCGGGCTTCTACTCGGTCTCCGCCGACACCCCGTACATTGCCGAGGCGCTCCAGACGCCGGGGATCGAGATCATGAGCCTCAAGCTGGCGCCGGCGTATGCCGACCGGTTCGCCTTCTGCACGCTGGTGACGTTGCACGAGGGGATGGTCGACCTGCCGCACGACCTGCCAAGTCACGATGTCGCCATGATCGCGCCTACGACGGCGCTGATCGCGCGAAAGGACACGCACCCGGCGATCGTCGAGCTGCTGGTTCACGCCGCCCAGAAGGTGCATGCCAGGCGTGACCCGCTGGTCCCCGCCGGGGCGTTCCCGAGCCTGGATTACACCGAGCTGCCGATCAGCTCGGACGCGCGCTATCACTTCAACAACAAGCCGGGGATCCTGCAGCGGAACCTGCCGTTCTGGCTGGCTTCGCTGATCGACCGCCTGCTGATCCTGATCGTGCCGCTGGCGGTGGTGATGATCCCGGTGCTGCGCCTGGCGCCGCGGCTTTACCAGTGGCGGATGCAGTCGCGCGTCTACCGCTGGTACAAGCGGATCAGGCGGCTGGACGGCCGAATGTTGGAGGCGAGCGATCCGGAGGAGCTTGCCGACGTGCGCGCCGACGCCCAGCGGCTGGAACGGGAGATCGCCGAGCACACGAAGGTGCCGCTGGCGTACATGGGGCACTTCTACGCGATGCGGACGCACCTGGGCTACCTGCGCGAGCAGTTTGCGACACGAGGCGTGGACGGAAGCGCGTCGGCGAACGCATCCACGACCACAGTGGCGTCAACGGCCACAACCCCAGCGTCCCCATGATTTGCTTGGTGACTCGTCGCCGGTTGCGTTACACTTTGGCCCCATGCCTACCGCACGACATCTCATCGGGGTCGTCGCCGTCATCATCTCCGCCTTCCTGCTCATCCGGGGCGGCGTGTTTGCCGCCGAGGCCGGGCCGGCGCTTCGCTTCACCGCACGCTCGCAACCCGAGCGCAATGGCCAGTTCACCGTCCACGAGCGCCCGCTCGAGTGGGACGCGCGCCAGACCGCCGTCCTCATCGTGGACATGTGGGACAAGCACTGGTGCGACGGCGCCACCCGCCGATCGACCGCGTTCGCCCCGCGCATCAGCGAGATGGCAAAAGCGGTGCGCTCGCGCGGCGGGCTGGTCGTCCACGCCCCCAGCGACTGCATGAAGTTCTACGAGGGCACGCCCCAGCGGCAGCTCGCCAAGGACGCGCCCAAGGCCACCCCGCCCACGCCGGTGCACGGCTGGCGGTATCTCGACCTCAACTGCGAGGCGCCCCTGCCGATCGACGACTCCGACGGCGGCTGTGACTGCGATCCGCCCTGCAAGCAGCCCACCGGCGGCAAGTACCCCTGGACCCGCGAGAACCCGCTGATCGAGGTCGCCCCGACCGACGCGGTCAGCCAGGACGGCCAGGAGATCTACAACCTCTTCCACCAGCGCGGCATCAAGCACGTGATCATCTGCGGCGTGCACCTGAACATGTGCGTGCTTGGCCGCACGTTCGCGATCCGCCAGCTCACCGACTGGGGCTTCGACGTGGTCCTCGCGCGCGACCTGACCGACACGATGTACAACCACAAGAAGCCCCCCTACGTCCCGCACGACCAGGGCACGCAGCTCGTCATCCAGCACGTCGAACGCTACTGGTGCCCGACGACGACCAGCGACCAGATCATCGGCGACAAAAAGGATTGAGCATGTCCGCCACGCGCTCACGTAGGGCTCGCTTCAGCGAGCGGAATCTCCTCGCCGTCCTCTTCATTCTTCTGCTGCCCACAACCGGCCGCGCCGCCGACCCACAGCCGCTTCCCGGCACCAACCCGCTGACGATGCGGGGCGACATCGCCTCGCAGATGGTGGATGGGATCGACCGCTTCCTCATGAAGCAGATCGAAAAGGCTGCCAAGGAGCGCGGAAGATTCTGGCATCGCGATTTCTCTTCGCCTGAGGCTTACGACAAGTCCATCGCCGACAACCGCGCGCGCCTGGCTCACATCCTGGGCGTGCGCGACGCTCGGCCCGACAAGGTCGAGATGGAACTCGTCGCAACGACCGACCATGCTGCGCTCATCGGCAAGTCCGACGCCTTCGAGGCCCACGCCGTCCGCTGGCCCGCCTTCGGCGACGTCCATGGCGAAGGCCTGTTGCTCAAGCCCATCGGCCGCGAGCCGATCGCCGACGTGATCGCCATTCCCGACGCCGACCAGACGCCCGAGATGATCGCGGGCCTGGTGGATGGCGTCGCGCCCGAATCGCAGTTCGCTCGCCGCTTGGCCGAATCCGGCTGCCGCGTGATCGTCCCCGTCCTGCTCGACCGGAAAACGCAGAAGCGTTTAGCGCCGGGCCGCACCGACGGCCCGGAGTTGAGCAACCGCGAGTACATCTATCGCTCGGCCTACGAGCTTGGGCGACACGTCATCGGCTACGAGGTGGAGAAGGTTCTCGCCGCTGTCGATTGGTGCACCCGCGACGCCAAGGACCGGCCGGTCGGCGTCTTCGGCTACGGCGAGGGCGGCATGCTCGCCATTTATGCCGCCGCACTCGACACCCGCATCAAGGCCGCCGCCGTCAGCGGGTATTTCGGCCGGCGCGAGCGAGTCTGGTCCGAGCCGATCGAGCGCAACGTCTTCGGCTTGCTCGAGCGGTTCGGCGACGCGGAGCTGGCCTCGATGGTCTGCCCGCGCGGCCTGCTCATCGAGATCGCGAACGCGCCGCAGGTCAGGATCACCGGCAAAGGCGCCGGGCCCGGCGAGCTGACTGCTCCGGGCGGCACTTCCGACGAGGCAGCCGGTGCCGCAGCACTCATTGCCAACGAGGAGTGGCAGAAGCGCCAAATCCGTACCGGCCAAGCCGGCGGCCCGCCAGGAGCCACCCAATCGCTCGCCGCTCTCCTCCGCCTGCTGACCGGCGCCGACGTCCAGGTCCCGGCCCGGACCACCCCGCCGCGCCGACTGCTCGAAATCGACCCCGCCCCCCGCCAGGCCCGCCAGCTCCACGAGCTCGACCGCCACAACCAGCAAGTCCTCAGCCGCTCCTACGACGTCCGCCGCGAGTACATGAAGAAGCTCGACTTCTCGTCGGTTGAGAAGTACGAGCAATCGGCCAAGGCGTACCGCGAACAGCTTTATAATGACGTCCTTGGCCGCTTCGACGAACCCCTCCTCCCCTTAAACGCGCGCACCCGCAAGGCCTACGACACCAATAAATACACTGGCTACGAGGTCGCCCTCGACGTCTTCCCCGACGTCTTCGCCTACGGCATCCTCCTTCTCCCCAAGGACCTCAAAGAAGGCGAAAAGCGTCCCGTCGTCGTCTGCCAGCACGGCCTCGAAGGCCGGCCGCAGGACACCGTCGAAGGCGACAGCCCGTATTATCACGCCTTCGCCGCCCGACTTTGCGAGCAGGGCTTCATCACCTTCGCGCCGCAGAACCTGTACATCTTCCACGACCGCTTCCGCGTCCTGGGCCGCAAGGCCAATCCGCTGGGCAAGACGATCTGGTCGATCATCATCCCCCAGCACCAGCAGGTCCTGAACTTCCTCAAAACCCTCCCCAACGTGGACGCCAAGCGCATCGCCTTCTACGGCCTCTCCTATGGCGGCAAGACCGCCATGCGCGTGCCCGCCGTCCTGACCGACTACTGCCTGTCGATCTGCTCGGGCGACTTCAACGAGTGGGTCGTCAAGAACGCCTCGACGACCTTGGCGATGAGCTACGTCTTCTCGCCCGAGTACGAGATCTTCGAATGGGACCTGGGCAGCACCTTCAACTACGCCGAGATGGCCGCCCTGATCGCCCCGCGCCCCTTCATGGTCGAACGCGGGCACTTCGACGGGGTATCTACCGACGAGTGGGTCGCGTTCGAGTTCGCCAAGGTTCGGCGGCTTTACCACGGACAATTAAAGTTGCCCGACGACCGCTGCCAGATCGAGTTCTTCACCGGCCCGCACACGATCCACGGCGTCGGCACGTTCGAGTTCCTGCACCATCACCTGAACTGGGAGAAACCGCGATGACCAACCGCCTCTTTCCG
>DATBFY010000425.1:0-6716 GCA_036558265.1 Tepidisphaeraceae bacterium
ACAAGCTCGGTCCCGATTCGATGCAGCAGCCGGGCGTGCCGCAGGGGAAGGTCGCCGGGCCGCTCACGCTGGCGAGCAACGTCTATCCGAACACCACGCGCAACTATTGGGTCTACGTCCCCGCCCAGTACGACCCGAAGACGCCCGCCTCCCTCATGATCTTCCAGGACGGGCACTACTTCGTGAACACCAGCGGCGAGTACCGCATCCCGATCGTCTTCGACAACCTGATCTACCGCCGCGAGATGCCGGTCACGATCGGCGTGTTCATCAATCCCGGCCGCACGCCGCAGCAGACCGAAGCCACCGATAAGGAATGGGGCGACCGCACGAACAACCGTGGCATCGAGTACAACGCGCTGGACGACAAGTACTCGAAGCTGATCATCGACGAGCTGCTTCCAGAGCTGAAAAAGTCCTACAACATCTCAGACAACCCGGACGACCGCGCGATCGCCGGCGCCAGCTCGGGCGCGATCTGCGCTTTCACCGTCGCCTGGCAGCGGCCGGACCAGTTCCGCAAGGTGATAAGCACGATCGGCAGCTTCACCAACATCAGGGGCGGGCACGTCTATCCCGACCTGATCCGCAAATCCGATCCCAAGCCGATCCGCGTCTACCTCCAGGACGGTCTGAACGACAACCGCGGGATGCGCCGCGGGGCTTACGATCCCAACTGGGACTGGCACGCCCAGAATATCAAGATGGTGCAGGCCCTGACCGAGCGCAAGTACGACCTGAACTACTGCTGGGGGCTGGGGACGCACTCGAACAAGCAGGGCGGTGCGATCATGCCCGAAATGCTGCGGTGGCTGTGGCGCGATTACGCGCGGCCGGCGGATGACCCGAAGGACGCGAGCAACCGGACGTTCCTCACGCCAGCGGGAGCGCCTGCGCCGGCGAAGCAATAGGACCCGTTCGGAGTTCACGCGTTCGCGTGTCCTCATGTCACGGCACCGCACGCTATGTGGGCCACGCGCTCATGGCGGTGCGGGCGATGTCTTCGAGCTGGTTGCGACTTGCACCTCCCGCCGCCTGGACGGACATGCCCCAGACGACCGTGATCAGATAGCGGGCGAGGCCCGCGGCGTCGGCGCCCTCGGCGAGGTCGCCCTCGGCGATCGCACGCTCGAGGCGGCGGCGGACTGCGGCTTCGGCGGCGGCGCGCCGCAGGCTGAGTTCCTTCCGAACCACCTGGGCGGTCGGGCCCGACGCCAGCGCGCCCTGCACCAGCAGGCAGCCGTCCGGATGCCGCGGGTTCATGGTCATGTCGATCGCGCCGCGGAAAAGCTGCTCGGCGGCGCGGCGGGCGGTCGGCTCCTTGAGCGCATTGGGCAGGTACGACGCGGGTCGCTGGAGGTAGCGATCCAGCGCCCGGCGGAAGAGCGTTTCCTTGTTGCCGAACGCGGCGTAGAGGCTGGGCATGTTGATGCCCATGGCCTGCGTGAGCGCGGCGAGCGACGTGCCCTCGTAGCCGTGGCGCCAGAAGAGCAGAAGCGCGGCGTCGAGCGCCTGGTCGGGATCGAATTCTCTCGGACGCCCTCGGGGCATCACACCTCGTCTGTTATTTTTTTATCGAATACTACAATATTAATCTTGACCCCCGCGGGCAACGTTCCTATTTTTGCCCACCGCTGCAGAATTCACCCCGCGCGAAGGAAGGAGTTCCGCTCATGCAAGTTCAACCCTACCTGTTCTTCGACGGCCGTTGCGAGGAAGCGCTGGAGTTCTACCGCAAGAGCCTGGGCGCCGAGGTGACGCAGATGATGCGGTTCAACCAGAGTCCTGACCCCAACGCGTGCGCGCCCGGCTCGGGCGAGAAGATCATGCACGCCAGCTTCCGCATCGGGGAGACGACGATCATGGCGTCCGACGGGCGCTGCACGAATCAGCCGAAGTTTGAGGGCTTTGCGCTATCGCTGACGGTTCGCGATGCCCCCAAGGCCGAGCGGTTGTTCGGCGCGCTGGCGGAAGCGGGCGGTCAGGTACAGATGCCGATGACCAAGACGTTCTTCTCGCCGGCATTCGGGATGGTGGCGGACCGCTTCGGGGTGTCCTGGATGATCTTCGTGGCGCCGACCCCGTAGCCCTCTGGACCGCGCAGACAACGATCGATCTTGATGTTAATCGGTCGCGAGCGATTCTGAAAAATTCCTCTTGAAATATTCCCGTATAGGAATACAATTAGAGGCGTGGCGCGAGCGGCAACGACATCGGACGTGTTCAACGCGATCGCCGAACCCCGCCGGCGGCAGATCATCGAGCTGCTCGCAAGCGGCGGGGAGCAGGCGGTGGGCGAGTTGGTCCGCACGCTGCGGCTCGGTCAGCCGGCGGTCTCAAAGCACCTGGGCGTGCTGCGGAGCGTGCGCTTGGTAACCGTGAGCCGGCGCGGCCGCCGGCGGATGTATCGGCTCAACGCCAGGGAGCTCAAACCCGTGTTCGACTGGGTCAAGATGTACGAGCAGTTCTGGAGCCACCATTTGACGCGGATCAAGGCGCGGGCGGAGCGCAAGGCCCGGGAACAATTCGATCAGGAACGCGAAGAACACGAAACGTGAAGATCACCGCTAGCCGTGCTCTTCATGTCCTGTGTCTTCATGTTTCACTCTTCACTAACCCGAAGGAGACAACGATATGGCAACGACACACGAAGTCGGAAAGCAACTGGTTGGCCTGTGTAAGGAGGGCCAATTCGCCCGCGCGATCGACGCGCTCTATTCCCCGAACATCGTCAGCGTCGAGGCGCACGCCAACCCGCAGACGGGCGTCGCCCGCGTCGAGGGCATGGCCGCGGTCAAGGCCAAGACCGACTGGTGGGAGAAGAACCACGAGGTTCACAGCGTCGAGGTGCGCGGCCCCTGGCCGCACGGCGACCGGTTCATCGTCTACTTCAAGCTCGACATCACGGCCAAATCAGGACCCATGGCGGGCAAGCGGTTCGGCATGGAGGAGGCAGGACTGTACACGGTGAAGGACGGCAAGGTCGTTCAGGAGGAATTCTTTTATCACATGGGCGCGTGAGTCGTTTCGAGACGTCGATGAACGGCGCCGTTTAGCGGCGCCCCGAAGGGACGCACTGCGCCCGTTACCCCGCGCCTTTCCATCCAGAGGAGCAATCACATGCCCGTGACCACCGCGGATCAGAAGGTCGAAACGTTCGAGTTCACCCGTGAAGAGACGATCGACGCGCCGATCGAGATCGTCTTCGAGGCCATCCTCGACGAGATCGGCCCCGAAAGTCAGATGCCCGACGGCAAGCCGATGGCCATGTCGATCGAGGCCCGGCCGGGCGGCCGCTGGGTGCGCGAGCTGGGCAGCGGCGCCGGACACTTCTGGGGCCACGTGCAAGTGATCAAGCCGCCGAGCCTGCTCGAGCTGTGCGGGCCGATGTTCATGTCGTATCCCGCCATGAACCACGTTCAGTACCGGCTGACGCCCGACGGCGACGGCGGCACACGACTTAAGTTCACTCACAAGTCGTTGGGCCTGATCCCCAGGGAGCACCGCGAAGGCATGGAGATGGGCTGGGGGTACAAGCTGGGCCGGATCCGCGAACTGGCCAGGCGAAAGGAGAGCAAGCGATGAAGGCGATCGACCTCATTCGAAACGCGATGCAGATCAGCGACCAGGCGATGTTGATGCTCGTCGAGGACATGAAAGACGCGCCGCTGGCCCAGCCCACCCCGTGCGGCGGGAACCATCCGCTCTGGGTGCTCGGGCACGTCACGTTCATCGAGGGCAACGTCCCGCACGTGCTCTTCGGCGAGCCGAATCCGGTCGGACACTGGGCGCCGCTGTTCGCGGCTGGGACGGAGCCCAAATCGGACGCGGCGGCGTATCCACCGTTCGAGGAGGTGCTTCGCACCTACCGCGACCTGCGGGCTCGCAACCTGCAAATCCTCGAGCGATTAGGCGATGCGGGCCTTGATCAGCCCACCAAGGCGCCCCCGCCCGGCCTCGAAGCCTTCATGCGCACCGCCGGCGAGGCGCTGCTCCTGGTCGCCCTGCACCAGATGAGCCATCGCGGCCAGGTGGCGGACGCGCGGCGGACGGCGGGCCGCAAGCCCGTGTTCACGCCAGGATGATGAAGACTCAAGTCCAATCATACTGCGCGAACCCCCCCCGCGCGCGTTTAGCGGCCTCCCGAAGCGACGCGCTAACTGGTAGCGACGATAATTCCGCAGGGATTTCAGCACGACAGGTCGAGCTTGGTATGCTCTGGCAAACAGCGGCCACAGGAAGGAGCAAGCGATGAGCGGTGTGCGAGTGCTGGTCGGGACGCGCAAGGGCGGCTTCATCCTCACGTCGGATGGCACGCGCCAGCGGTGGGATGTGAACGGGCCCCACTTTGCCGGGTGGGAGATCTATCACATGAAAGGGTCGCCCGCCGACCCGAATCGGCTGTATGTCTCGCAGTCCAGCGGGTGGTTCGGGCAGGTTATGCAGCGCTCCGACGATGGTGGGAAGACGTGGTTCCCCCCCGGAAGCAATCCCGAAGACCTGAAAACCCCGCAGGGCTGGCCCAAGGGCGAGAGCAACAAGTTCTGCTACGATACCTCACCCCCAACCGGCAGGCCCCTCACCACCCACCAGTGGTACGACGGCACTCAGCACCCGTGGGAGTTCAAGCGCGTCTGGCACGTCGAGCCCTCGCTGGATAATCCCGACACCGTCTACGCCGGTGTCGAGGACGCCGCCCTCTTCCGCTCGACCGACGGCGGCAAGATCTGGAACGAACTGGCCTCGCTCCGCGGACATGGGACGGGCCCCAAGTGGCAGCCCGGCGCCGGCGGCATGGGCCTGCACACGATCGTTCTGGACCCGACCAACCCGCAGCGCATGTTCGTCGCGATCTCCGCCGCCGGCGCATTTCGCACCGACGACGGCGGCAAGACCTGGAAGGCGATCAACCGGGGCCTCAAATCCGAATACCTGCCCGATCCCAACGCCGAAGTCGGGTTCTGCGTCCACCGCATCGCCATGCACAAGGCCCGCCCCGGCACCCTTTTTATGCAGCTCCACCAGGGCGGCGGCGCCTACCGGACGGACAACGCCGGCGACCAGTGGACCGAGGTCAAGGGAAACCTGCCGACCGATTTCGGCTTCCCAATCGACATTCACGCCCAGGAGCCCGACACCGTCTATGTGATCCCGATGGATCCGGCCATACGCGTCCCGCCCGAGGGCAAGCTGCGCGTCTGGCGCAGCCGCGCCGGCGGCAACGAGTGGGAGCCGCTTACCCGGGGCCTGCCGCAGCAGGATTGCTACGTCAACGTCCTGCGCGACGCCATGGCCGTCGATCAGCTCGACAAGTGCGGCATCTACTTCGGCACGACCGGTGGACAGGTCTATTGTTCTCCCGACGGCGGTGACACCTGGTCCCCGATCGTCCGCGACCTGCCAGCCGTGCTGTCGGTGGAAGTCCAGACGTTGAAGTGAACCGTCGCCACTCTTGAGGAGCCGGCCGACATGAAAAGAATCACCCCATTCCTTTGGTTCAACGACAACGCCGAAGAGGCGGCGAACTTCTACACCTCGATCTTCAAGAACTCGAAGATCAAGTCGATCACCCGCTATGGCGCGGCCGGGCCAGGCCCCGAGGGCTCCGTCATGACCGTGCAGTTCGAACTCGACGGGCAGGACTTCATCGCGCTCAATGGCGGACCGATGTTCAAGTTCAACGAGGCCATCTCGTTCTCGGTCGATTGCCAGACACAGGAAGAAGTGGACGAGCTTTGGGGACGCCTATCGGCCGGAGGCACGCCCAGCCACTGCGGCTGGCTCAAGGATAAGTTCGGTGTCTCATGGCAGGTCGTGCCGCGGATCCTGCCTGAACTGCTCACCGACGAGGATCCCGCCAAATCCAAGCGCGTCATGCAAGCCATGCTCCAGATGAACAAGATCGACATCCAACGACTTAAGAACGCCGCGGCCGGCGCTTCCTGAGCCAACACATGATCCGCGTCATCCTCCCCCAACATCTTCGGGCGCTGGCGAACGTCGATCGTGAAGTCCAGGTCGAGGTGCCGCCGGGCATGCCCGTCACACAGCGCACGATCATCGATGCGCTGGAAGCCCGCTACCCCATGCTGTGCGGGACGGTCCGCGACCACGTCACGCAGCGGCGTCGTCCCCTCGTGCGGTTCTTCGCCTGCGAGGAGGACCTGTCGCACCAGTCCCCCGATGCGCCACTGCCCGACAGCGTGGCGTCGGGCGCCGAGCCGTTCTTCATCATCGGCGCGATCGCGGGGGGATGACAAAATCCCCGCAAAATGTAACTGGGCAATACGGGGGAACCCTTCGTTGACGCATCCGCTGACTCATCGAGACTTAACGGCACCTGCATGGGTCTCGGGAGTTTTACGGAGCGGGCGGCACGTAAGTTTACGGTAGGGAGCGGCGGCCGAAGGCCATACGCTTATCTCCCGATCCAACGCGGCGGCCGCCGGACCGGGTCCTGGCACGGCGCGCGCCCCCCGCGAAGATGACGAGATACCCACACGCCAGGCGAAGGAGCCCATCGCAATGAAAACGACCAGACTCACGGCGCTGCTGATCGCGGCGGTCACGACCACCATCGCGACCGTCATGTTCGTCTTGCCCGGCCTCGTCACGGCCGACGAGCCCGGCGGATCGGCCGCCGTCGCGGCGGCGTCGACCGCCACCGTGAGGTCGATCGACCCCGACGCCCGCACCGTCACGCTCGAAACGTCCGA
>DATBFY010000426.1:0-3693 GCA_036558265.1 Tepidisphaeraceae bacterium
GTTCGAAACGGGAGCCCGAGCCGATCAAATTCGGCTTCCTGTCGCTCCGCAACCCACCGAATAAGGTCAGCCTCGGCGTAGTCGCCCGGATCGGAGAATACCTTCCGCAACCCGTCCCGAGCCCCCGGCCCCGGCACGACGAACTCGTCTTCGGAGAACTTGGTAAGTGTACTGTAGTTCAGGTCGATTGCGTACTGGTAGGCCAGGAAGTCCCCGAGCATCGGGTAAGACCGCAGGAGCCGGAACGCTTCTGCTAACCGCATAGCATCGGCCAGCTTGCGCGACAGCCCGTCCCGTACAATGCTCTCGATTAGCCGCAGGTGGCCGCGATGCTTGCGCCCATTACCAAGTGCGGCGCACGCGGGCATGATGTAGGCGCCTGAGTAGATTCGCTGGCCTAGCGCGGTCGCGCGGGTTAATGCGTCATCGTACGCGTCGAACGAGTAGGTCGACCAGCGAACGCCGCCCACGGCGCGGTCCAGCAGCTCCCAGGTGTCGACGCGATTGAAAAACTTGAACACAAGGATGCGGAATAGCACGTCATCGATATCGTCGTAGCCGCCCGCGTATATAACGTTCCGAATCAGGTACTGGCTGACGCGGTCGGACGCTCGGTACGAATTTGTGAAGCGGTGCGCGCGAAGGATCAGATCGGCCGTCCACGGCGGGGGCTGCAGCTCCACCCTGCGAAAGAATACTTCCTGCCGCTCATGGGCGAACCGCCAGTAAGTCTCGTATACCGGGGAGGGAACCGGCTGGCAGGCGCGGCGAACGACGACCGGCAGCGCCTCCGCCGCAGCATCTCGTGACGAGTTACGCCTTCGTTTCCTTTGAGTTCCCCGAACGCCCGAGCTCGTTTGCGCCATACGACGTCAGTTTAGCCGTTCAGCGCTCCGACTGCGATACTCAGCCTCAACCGCGTCAACCGCGGCAGTTATGGGCCCGTCATTTGCAACACGCAGGACTCGATGGACACGCGCCTCTCTCTCGGCGAGCCGCCCGTATTCCTCCCGCAACCTGCACCAGTCGTCGATGCGCTCATCGTCCCTGAGCCTGAATGGCTCGTGGCGGTCAACGAGAAAGGCGACCATGGGAACGACGGAGCGCCATGCTCGGCGTTCCACAGCGATCATCGCATCGAGCACCTCGACCGGGACACCTCCCACAACGCCATAAACGAACGTCGACCACCAGAATCTGTCGAGCACGACAATCTCGCCGGCGTCGAGGGCAGGCAGGATCCGCGACTCGATCGCGTCCACATGGGCGGCGATGTGCAGAACTTGCAAGCTCGTCGGCGTCAGCGCGGCGACGCCAAGGTCCTGAGGCTTGTGGTGGAGACGATACACCGCCCAGCCAAGAGTCCCTTCGTCGCGGCCAGGAAACGACCAATGCCGGACCGGTTGGCTGGTGCCAGCGCGGCGCAGGCGCTCAGCGAAGGCGGCGGACACAGTCGACTTCCCGATGCTATCTGGCCCCTCAAAGACGTAGAGCATGGCTGATCTCCAGTCTCGGTTCCGACACATGCCACTTCAACGTTCGCGAGACCCTTGGGGGATCCTTGACCGCGCGGAAACCCTCCGGATAACTCACGTAGAGCCTCCGGCAGCCGGCAGATCACCGCCGCTCCGGCGGAGAGTAAGACAGCAGCCGTCGGTCAAGGTCTACGACCACCCGGCCGCCCGCGTGCCGCTCGACGAGCCGCCAAATGTCATAGCCCATCAGGATCGCCTTTTCCCACTCGCCCGTCGTACAGACGCTCACCTCGAACTTGGCGGTCATCGTCTTGATCGCCTTCAGCAGGTCGTAGTCGAGCCACCCGACGCCCTCCATCCGCGCATGGTCAAGCGCGTATGCGAACACGAGTGCCGATATGCCCTCTTCGGTCACGATCGCCCGTCCGCCGTCCTCGTTGCGGTCAGTGGCGTCGCGGCTGCGCCGCTTGCACTTGAGATTGCGGCGGGTTACGGGCGACCAGCCGAGCACGGCCGCACACGTGAGGTGGAACACGTCGTGAAAGCGGTACCCGTCCTCCTCATGCACGTTGTCGTCAAGCTCTTGGCCCATCTGCATGCCCTCGACCGAGACCCGCACGTGCAGCCGCTCACCCTCCTTCCGCTCGAAGAAGTCGGCGACGAATTGGCGCGGCAGCCGCTCGGCCGGCGGATAATCGGAGTCGAATACTCGAGCGCCGCCGTATAGTGTGAGCTGCCGGTCACCCGACCGGTCCCCCCAGCGCTCGCGGACCTTCTGCAGGTTCGCCGCGGCGACATCCGACAGCCGCAGGTCGAACTTCGCGGCCGCATCGGCAAGGTACCAAAGTAGGTCACCCAGCTCCTCCTTGAGCCGGTCGCGGAAACGCTCGTGCGCCGACCCGTCACGGAGGTACTTCTTGTATTCGTTGAGCAGCTCGCCGGTCTCCCCGGCGAGGCCGAGAAACGGGACGATCTCCGCCGCCGCGGCGACCTTTGGCCGCTGCTCGGTCTTCACAGCTTGGGACTGATACTCGTCTAAGTTCATATCGGTCGTGCTCCGTTGTGAGGGAGACGAAGCGTCTCGCCGCACCGCCTTAGCGCATCTCATCTGGCGGCCCCAGCCGCGGACGCTGGCCGCGGCTGCTTTGCGGTCAGCGACGCTATGAGGTCACGCGCCTCAGTGATCGTCCAACCCTGCTCGGTGTCGTCGGCGTCCTCTCCGTCCTTTGCTGCGCACGCCGACGCGGTGTCGATCTCGGCATGCGTAGAAACGCAAGTCAGCGGCCCCACAGGAGTCCCGACCTGCTTGGCGATGTACGCCATCAGATTGCCCAGGCCGATGAAGTTGCCTAGAGCACGCGAAACGTAGTGGTGGTTGCGATACATCGCCGTCAACATCAGGCCGCGCACCGGGTGATGCTTGAAGCTGAGGAAGCTGAGGCACTGACGATTGCGGTTGCGACGCGCGTCCCGTGCGGGGTCGAATAGTGTGAGTTCGTAAACACTCTTGAAGGTTTGGCGCGACTTGAGCTGAGTGCCCAACTTTTCGATCAAGTCGTGCAACTGGTCGGTCATCTGCCCGTTGTCCCCCGGCCACCGCACCATACGCTCGAAGTAGCGACCCCACCCCTTCTTGCGGATCGCGTCATAAGCGCGCAGGTACTCTATGCGGAACCCGGTCGCCCCGTGCCGGCGGTACAGATCCTGTGGGAAGATGGTATTGGCGACGGTTGTGACGGGGTACGCGTTACGGCCCCGCAAGAACCGGTCGACATCCAGGATGACGGCTGCGTCGGCGGGCGAATGCTTGACCGGGTCCTCGATGTCGACCACAAGGTTGTACGCCTCACCGCCGGCAGTGATGAGCCGCTGCGCCGCCGCCAGCCATGCCGTCGCGCAGGAGGGGAACGTTCCAATTGGCTCGAACATCTAATCCACCTTCGCAAGGGTTGCGAACTCGATCATTCGGGGGGCGAGGTAACGATCTGACAACCACGCGTACCCGCCTCGGCCCCACCCGCTCCCCCAACTGTTTCGGACCAGCGTGAACGCCTCCTGCCCGCGCGTCCCGTGGCCTACCGCCACAATGGCGTGAACGCGCGTCGGGTCCACCGCCTCGGCCGCGTCGGTGACCCCGTCGCCGTCCGGCATTTGGAAGGCATCTGACCAACTCATCACCAGCACCGCCGGTGTTCCCTGGTTCAGTGTGTCGCGAAGC
>DATBFY010000427.1:0-6113 GCA_036558265.1 Tepidisphaeraceae bacterium
TCGGCGGCGGCGATGGCGGCGGAGATGACGGTCTTGCCCGCGCCCGGGCCGCCGGTCAGCACGATGCGACGGGGGGTCATGGGGTGGTCTTGGTGGTGGACGGCGCGGTGGCAGGTCGTGTGGCGGACGGGGCCGTCGTCGTCGCCCCCGCCGCCGCCTTCGCATTGCCACTTGCCGGTATCAGGTCTTCGCCCGGCGCGGCGGGATCGCGGATGACGTAGAGCACCGTGCCGGCGGGTAACTGCCAGGACCGTTTCGACCGATTGAACTCCTGGAAGAGTTTTTCCGGCCCATTCTCCCGCCAGAGGTAGAGGATGCGATTATTCTTGTATTTGTCGCAGACCCTGGCGATGCCCTCCAGGCTGCGCGTATCGCGTTCGTCCTTGTCGGTTCCCTCGTGGGGGAGGATGTTGCGGTCCGTGTACCAGGGCACCGCGTAGCCGAGCGCCTCCTGCCTGTCGCGTCCCTCCTGCGGCATGTCGGTGAGGATGACGTCGGTCGGGCGCGTCCTGGCCTTGATCTGCGCGACGTAGTCGTCCTCGGTCCACCACTCGGGATTGGGCGCTTGCTTGCCCAGGATCTGCATGCGATAGGTGAACGGGCCGGCGGCGACGATCGGGATGAGCGCCGCCACGGCCCATCCGGCGCGGTCGGCCAGGCCGTAAACGAAGCGCCGCCCCGCGCCGCCGGTGACCGTCAGCCACGTGCAAAGCCCGCCGGCGAGCACCGCCACCGGCACGACCAGGTAGTATTGCCAGAACTCGTGGCGCCAGGCCCCTTCGGGGAACGCGAGCGTGTAAAGCAACTGGGTGAGCACCAGGCAGAGGAGGATTCGGAACGCCGCGCGGCGCGAGGCCTCTCCGCTCGCCAGCGCCAGTCGCCGCGACCACTTGGGCCAAAGGAGCGCCCCCAAAGCCGCCAGCAGCAGCGCCGCTGGCGTAAAGAGGCTGATGAACCAGTCGCGCAGCTCGCCGGTGTGCGTCACGCGTCCGAGGAGTTTCTGGTAGCCACCGAAGCGCGAGGGCTGGGTGTAGCCTTCGGCCGTCGCAGTCATGCGCACCGTCGCGCGCTCGAGCAGCCAGGACAGATCGGCCCCGTTTATCTTCAAGTAGACCCAGAAGACGCCGAACATGAGCACCGGCAGGATCAGCAGGAACAGGGACGCCGCGATCGGCCGGCCCCTGCTCTCGGCGGCGTCACGCCGACTCAGGAAGTGCGCGACGGCGAGGAAACCGATGAACAGGTACATCGGCCAGTCCGTCCAACACCCAAGAACGACGGCCACGAACAACATGAGGAAGCCGAGGGTCGACCCGCGCCGCGCCCACGCCAGGTATCCGAGCGCGGCCAGCAGCATGAACGTGAGCACGAACGGCTCCATGTTCACGATCTGCCCGTAGTAGGCCGTCATGGGGAGGAGCGAGCAGATGACCGTGGCCGCCAATGCCGCCGGCGCGCCGAACACGCGCCGCACCAGCGCGTAGAGCAGCAGCAGATTGAGCACGGTGAACGTCAACGGCAGCGCGCGGATCACGCGGTCACCGTCGCCCAGCGCCCGCATCCACCCCGTCAGGAGCCAGGACGTCAGCGGCGGATGGCCGGCGTAGAACTCGCGCTGACCCTTGAAATCGCCGGCGGTCAGGTACATCCCCCCGCGGTCGGCGACGAAGCCGTCGTGAAGCAGGTTGCGCGCGGTAATTGAAAAGTAGGACGTATTCCAGTCCATCCGGCGGTCGAAGCGGTGGTTGAGGGTCAGCCACATCGCGCCGGTCCAGATCGCGACATAGACGATCACCCACAGCGTGAACGCCCCCTGGCGCGGCGCGGCGACTGGTGTGACCGGCGGCGTCAGGTCTTCCACGATCTCCACTCGGCTTGCCGGCGCCGGTGTGGGCGTTGGCGAAACCTCCAGCTCCTTGAGCGGGATGAGCGGGGTCGGCGCGGCGTCCCCGGGCAGGGCGTCGGTCGGTGGCGGGGCGGCGACGGCGGCCAGCGGTTGATCGACGGTGGCCGGCTCGACTTCGGGCGGCCTGGCATCAAGCTCGTACTCCGGGACGTCCTGCACGGGTTGGCTGGAAAACGTCGGCGAGCCGGGGTCGGCGGGTGATGGCTCCGCGCGCTCCGGATCTTCGGGTGGTGGTGATGAGGGTTTCGGCTCGTCCATGGCTGCCACGAACGATACCACAGGGGCCAAACGATGTCGTCATTGGCGCGCGGTCGCGTCCGCGCAGGCGTGCAATGCGGGCGGGACGCCCGCGCACCACGATCAACAATGGGCTACACCAGCGGCGGCTTGCCCAGGCTCCGCCGGATGATCGTGATCTGCCCGGCGTGCATCGCGACGTGCGCGCCGCTGACGTAGTTCACGGCCTCCCCCACGTTGCCGAACATCGGGTGCGGCTGCTCCACCGGTTTGTCCAGCAGTTCCGCCGGCGCGCGCCGCGCCGCCTCGGTCAGCAACTGCCGGTGCTTGTTGAACAGCGGCAACAGGATTGTCACGTCGCCGAAGTCGCTCGCCCTGGGCGCCTCCGGGTCGCGCGCGAAGCGCTTCTCGAACCCGTCGGGCAGCGGCGGCAGGTCCGCGGTCACCCCCAGCCGGCCCAGCGCCCGCCGATCGGTCAGGATGAGGTGCCCGATCAGCCAGGCGGTGCAGTTGCCGCCGGCGCACGGCCGGTGGAGGTATTCCTCGGGCTTGAGGTCTTGGCAGTAGCGGTTGAGCATCGCCTGCGAGGCGGTCAACGAGTGTACCAGCACGTCATTGGGGGTCGGCATCGCGCATCACTCCTTCACTGAGGTTCACGGCTTGCGTGAGTGAATGTTAGCGCCGCGCGGGCTTGAGGCAAGTCATCGCGATCAGGTGTAGGTGACCTCGATAAAATCCCCGTTGTGCCAGTCCGCCGCCCCCTGCACCACGTAGTTGTACGGGTCCGTCAGTACCTGGCGATGTCCGTTCGCGTGGTGCACGACGATCTTGAGCGTGTGGCCATTTCCCGCCACGTAGCGGCCGATGTGGTTGGCGTCGATCGTCACGCCCCAGTTGCGGAAGAACTCGCCCAGGGTGAAGGTGCGCGGGTCCAGGTCGTGCATGTGGAGCACGCCGTCGTTGCCCGGGTCGCCGTGCGTATGGAAGACCGGGCTGGTGTTGTCCGGATGCGCCGGATCGACGAAATCGCCCAAACCGCCGGGGATCTGCACCTGCCGCAGGGTCCCGCCGACGTTGATGAAGATCTCCATTTTCGCATGAATGTGGACGGCGTAGGCGTCCTCGCCCCTGGCCAGTTCCGCCGCCGTCGCCTGCCGCGTGTAGTCCTCCATCGGCACGACGTCGCCGGCCTGGCGGTCCATGATCACGTCGGCGGGGTTGGTCGAATCCTCGTTCCAACTCCGCGTGTCCAACACGTCGTCGCCCGCGCCGCCGGTGATCGTGTCGCGGCCGTTGTTCTGGTCGTGGAGCGTGGCGGATTCGTCCCCGCCGGTGATCCAGTCGTCCCCGTCGCCGCCGTCGAGCCAGTCGTTGCCCGGCTCGGCCGCCGGCGCCGAGAATCCCTTGAACATCAATCGGTCCTCGCCGTCGCCGCCGATCGTGTCGCTGCCGACCTCGCCGAAGACCGAGTCGTTCCCCGCGTCGCCGTAGAGGATGTCGTCTCCCGCCGAGCCGTGGATCACGTCGTCGCCCCCGTCGCCGTCGATCAGGTCGTTGCCCTTGCCGCCCACGAGCGTGTCGTCGCCCGCCTCGCCGGTCATCAGGTCGGCCTTGGACGACCCGAGGATCGAGTCATCGCCGTTTCCGCCCTCGAACGTCGCCGCCGCCAGGCCGCCGACCAGCGTGTCGTTCCCGTCGCCCCCCATCAGCGTGGCGCCCCGGGCCGAGATCACGCCCAGCGAATCGTCCAGCGTCAGGCGGTCCGCCCCGCCCCCGCCCGACATCTCGATCCGCTTCACCCCGCGCGAGTTGAACTTGTTGCCGGACCCATCCACCGTCACCAGGATCTTCGACGGCCGCCGCGGATCCCGGCTGACCACGATCACGTTGTTGCCGCCGTCCCCCTGCGACACCAGCGTCCCCCGTCCCGAAACCATCGGGCCGGCCGAAAGCAGCGTCCGCGCCTCCAGTCCTTCGACGATCGTGGGACGACACACCGATCCCTCGGATGACGGGCGACTCTGAACACGCATTTTCGCGAACCTCCAGCGGAACACGCCCGCCCATTATGCGCGCCGGAGAAATTCGCGGGGACGGGGCGCCACTGGAGAAAAAACCCAGCCGCTGAAGCGGCCTCGCCGCTACTTCTGCGCCGTGTATTTCGCCGGGTCTTTCAGGAACTGTTTCTTGCAGGACTGGCTGCAGAAGTAATATTCTTTCCCGTCCACCGTCGCGCGCGGGGTGTCCTTGTCCACGTCCAGGTCCACGCACGCCAGGTCGTTCTCATACTTGCAAACCAGGCACTGCGCGTGCGCCGCGGCGCCGCCGCTGCTGCTGCTGGCGAGCGCCGGCGTAGACGCCGCCCCGTTCGCCGCCGATCCGTTCTCCACGCAACCGCCTACCGCCAGAGCGGCCCCGATCATCATCGCTGCCGCAACCAATGCCGTCTTCATCGCTCGCTCCTGTGAATCTCAAAATGAATACGAAAACGTCACCGCCAGCTTGAACTGCGACTCGATCTGATCCCCGTTCAGATCCTGCCACACCGGAAACGATGGCGCCACCGTCAGCGCCGCGTGCTCGTTGAACCGCACGCGCACCCCCGGCGTCAAATATAACGTGTTCCCGCCGCTGTTGTTGTTAATGCCCTCATCGTCCCCGGCATCGTCCTTGCCCAGCCAGATGTAATTCGCCTCGCCGAAGACGCTCCATTGCGGGAACGACTTGATCGACTCGGTCAACCGGTACGCCAGCGCCGCCCCCGCGTCGAACCGGTCGCCCACCTTGAACTGGTCGTGCCGCGTCCGCAGCGTGTACAGCACGCTGGCGTCCACCGTCAGGTGCGACGTCAGGAACCGCGAATACCCCAGGCCGAACTGATAGTCGTACGCCCCGGTCCCCGGCTGGCTCGACGGCTCGAGCCCCTCGCCATTGCTCAGCTTCACGTCGTCTCGTCCCACGGGAAACTTAACCCCGCCCACGATCGCCAGATTCCCCGGCTGACCGTGCAACAGCCGGTATTTCGCGTTGATGAACAGATCCGTCAGCCCCTCCGGGTCCGCAATGCCGGATTCGCCGGTTCCCGGCTCGTCCTCCGACGGCTCGGCGTCGATGAAGCCTTCCCCGTGGTAATAGCCGATCGTCGCCGACAGTTGCAGGTCATCCAGCACGCCGTAGCTGAGCGTCCCCGTGTAGACGAACGCCCGCCGCAGCGCGTCGAACCCGCCGCTCTCGACCGCCCGCCGCTCGGCCTCGGCCCGGCTGACGTGCTCGAACTCGGTGTAGTCCATCCGCAGGTCCAGGTCGAACTTGCCCTGCTTGAGGGTCTCGCCCGAGATCGTCGAGCTTCCGCCGCCACTGGTCCCCGGCCCGTGGTTCGCAAACGCCACGGGGGCGAGGACCAATCCGAAAAAACAAAGCGCTATCGAATATCGCATAGGTGGATCAGATCGCCGCGCGCACATTCGCGCGCGGTCCAAATAGGTGGTGCTGAAGAAGGGAATAAATCGCGAGAACCGCCCGACTGACCCCGACCGCTGCCAAGCCCCACGATTCATCGTGGGGATTCAAGCGCGACCCAGGCCCGTCACCCTTCGATCGGAGGTCCGCGCTCGGGATGGGCGTCCCCCCAAGCGATCACCGGCGCCTCCAGGGGCGCCGGCACGTTCAACTGCTCGATCAAACCCAGCGGCGGCACGTCGATGCCAATTGCCGGCGGCAGATCCAGCGTCGCGACGAACTGGCAAACCGCGCAACCATCCACCGGCACATGCTTCGACTTCGACGGATCTTCGCGCGTCGATGTCCCGACCGGCCGGCAACACGCCCGCCCCTCCGCCTCGCACGCCCCCGCCAGACGGACGATCCCGCGCGGGTGCAACGGCACCACCACGCCGAACCAGGCGGCGATCACCACCAGCAACGCGATGCGCAGCGAGCGACAACGCACGCCAACGACGATACGCGATCC
>DATBFY010000428.1:0-2741 GCA_036558265.1 Tepidisphaeraceae bacterium
TTCGCCGACTCGAGCTCGTCATCAGGACGAACATCATGCTCGAGATGGGACTCACCGAGGAGGCGGCAGCCCGGCAACTGGAGAACGGCATGCGTCTCCGCGATCTTCCCTGACCGATGTCGAGGGGAGCACTAGGGACCATTCACCGCGCGACGAGGACGAGCGCCACGAGCGCCACCAGGAGGGCGGCGAACACCGCTAGATAGACCACGCGGTCGGTGGGACGGCTTCGAGCGACGAACGGCCGCTCAAACACCCGGACGTGATCGTGATCGGGTCCCGGGTTGGGGTCCGGCGGTAGGTGGCGGCCGGACACGCTGAGCGTGTTGAACGCGGTTTCGGCTCGGAAGGCGGCAATCGGGGGTCGCGTGTACCAGCAATGCGGCATGTCGTCCGGTGGCGGGACGCGCTCCTCCCGCGGGCGGAACGAACCGAACGTCGCCACCAGTTCACCCGGCGCGTTGAGGGCTTCGATCACCTGCGGAAGCTGAGGGCTGGCCCCAGGGACCCCAGCATCGTTCGAGGCGACCACCCAGGTTTGGTAGTAGCCGGGGTTCCCGAAGTAGTACGCCTCGGCGTAGGACCAGCGCCGCGCGCCCACCCACGCCAATACCCCGTTTGCCAGTCCCTCGGGCAGTTCGCCATAGGTCGTCCGGCCTAGGATGACGTCACCGGCGTTGCCCATGGAGAGTCTGGGCGTGAACCGCTGAGACCGCGTAGTGATGTCAAACCGGCTCACGTTCCCGTGGCGATCCGTTGCCGCCTGCACGTAGACGTCATCGAGCACGTAGAGCGCCAGGGTGCCGTTATCTTCTTGCCAGCGGTAGTCGGGTTCCTGCCCAAGCGCGTTGGTGAAGGTCTGGAGTTGTCGTCCACACGACAACCCGCGTAGAGCGTCGTTCAAGCGGCGATGACGGGTGGCCCGCCGCCAGATGCGTCGGATCGGGCTCAGTAGAAGCCCGATGAGAACGCCCAGGATGGTGACCACGGCGGCTATCACCCCTAGCGTGGCGCCGAGGCTGGCAGCTTCGATCCTCATCGGGACCGCATGATGCGGGAATCCGCGCGGGCGCGCCGCTGCGGCTCCGGGTACCGCCATGATTCCTATGTAGCCCGTGCTCACGATGCATCGAGGAGCCCTTGTGTCCGCGATAGACGAAGTCCGAGTTGCCCTCGCTGCAACTTCGGCCAGCACCCCTATCGTGCTCGAGCTCCGCGATGGCCGTGAAGCCCGGGGCGCTTTCATTCGGCTTGACGCGGCCGTCCATCTTGAAGGGATCGAAAGGCCGATCGAGCTCGGGAGCATCGCGCGCGTCGCGATCGAACTCAGCACGCAGGATCCCGAATAGATGGTGCCTGCAGCTGCGCTTGACGGACGCCCGCTTTCGAGCGCAGACTAAGTAGCCGCACCTTTCTACGCGAGGCCGCCCTGGCTTCCGGAACTGGCTTCAGCAATCCCGCTGGGACCTAACCGGAAATCAGAAGGGAGTAGCCGTGGCGAGACCCACGCTTGGCCAGTGTGTGTCCGAGCTTCGCCGGGCAGCAGCCTTAACACCCGACGATGTCGGAAGGCTGATCGAATCCTCCGGGGTATTTGTCGGCTTACTTGAGCGCGACGCCATTCTCCCCAGCGAGCGCGTGGTCATGCTGCTCAGCAAGCACCTGGACGGAGATGTCGACGAACTGCTTGAGCTGCGCCGGGACCTGCTGCGCTCCGAGGGCAAGTGACCCCGCCTAGAACCCGGACGCCGCCTGTCGTCCCCTCATCGCTTCTCGCGATTTGGAAAAACAGGCCCCCCCTGAGGTCATCTCGACCGCCACTTTCCTCGCCGACCTCAAGACTGCCAACGACGACTACCGCAACTACCTGCGGGAGCACCCCGCAGAAGTCAAGGACGTCAACGTGATCGACGCGAGCTCGCGCCGACCCTCACCCAGGAGTGCCGCGCCAACCCCAACGCCGACCGTTGTGCAGCGTCGCGCTGGCCGCGGCGGACGGGCAAGCTGCCGTCGGGCCGCTACACCGACGCCGAGCTGCAAGCCGCGGTGAGAGCCGCTGGCTATGAGTGGAGCCCGGGCGACTGACGCTAACGACTCGGGGCCCCAGGTAGGGATGGGTTGCCCATGCGGGCACCCGTGCCTAGCCCAGCGCCGCTTGGATCACTTCTGCCCGCTTCTTCCGACCGTCGCGCCCCCACCCTGAATAGCGCTCATCGGAGAACACAGCATCCCGGGCCTCCGAGCCTTCGGGGAACCTGCCCCGGAATTGCCTCTGCAACCTGCCCTTCACGAGGGATCCGCTCCACCCTTCGTCGGCGTCGTCGGCACCCTTGATGAACACCGTCGTGAAGTAGGTGCTGATCGCGGTGCCGACGGCACCCAATAGCGCCTTGGTCTCCGCCGAGGCGTCTTCTGGGGGTGCGAGCTGGATGCCGATGATGATCAGAGTGGCACCCACCGCTGCGGCCACCGCGCCTGGTACCAGGATCGCTCGCTCAAGCCAGGCAACGCCGCCCGTGACATTGTTGCCTCGGAGCTGGCGGTCCCCGACTGCCAGGAAGGCTATGCCCAGCAACAGCACGACGGCCGCTGCGGCTGCGGCCCAGCCGTAGCCAATCTTGATCCCACCCCAGGCCAGTGCCACCGCCAGGGCAGCGACTAGGAGCGAGGGCAAGGTCGACCGGACGTTCTTGAAGAGCAGGGCGGTCATCTACGCCGGCCAGCAGTGCTGCGTGTCATGG
>DATBFY010000429.1:0-3521 GCA_036558265.1 Tepidisphaeraceae bacterium
GGGGTTGCCGGCGGCATCCCTAAGCCACGCGGCGGGGATCGAGAGGCGGTAATCACCATCGGGCAAGTCCGGCTACTTCAGGAGAAGTGCTCGTCGTGTCGCCGGTAGCGCCGGGGAATTGCGCCGGACTTTGCGGAAAGGCCCGCTCGCCTGCGGCTTCGTGTTCACCGTTTGGAGCGTCGCCCGCCTGGGCACGTACCTGCACCGCCGCACCGGCATCGCGATCGGAACCCACTGGCTGCGCCGCCTGCTCCACCGGGAGGTTTGCGTCGTCGGCCGGCCCAAACACACGCTGGCCAACAAACGCGACGGAATATCGGCGGACAAAACGCCGGTTGGAACGGCTAAAAGGGGCGGCCCGAGCGAACGCGTCCTTCGAGCTGTGGTACGCCGACGCCACCGAGTTCGACCTGCTGCCCACCTCGTGCGCGGCTGGATGCCCAAGGCGAGGCAACCGGCGGTGAAGATGCCGGGCAAGAACAAGAGGCTGGCGGCCTTCGGCCCGCTGCGCTACGGCGGCGGCGGCCGCGGACCGTTCCTGCGCCACACCCAGCTTCGGGACACCGCGTGGGGCATGCGCCACCTGGTACAGCGGCTGCTCCATCGGGCCAGGCACACCGGCCGGCGCATCGTGCTGGTGCTGGACCGGGGAAATCCGAACCATGCCCACGCGCTGCACCGCGACTTCGAATTGGCCGAGCCGCACATCAAGGTGATTTGGCTGCCCAAATACAGTTGGAACCTGAACCTGATCGAACGGCTGTGGAAGCACATCAAGGGCTCGCGGGTCGCCAACGTGCTGTTCGCCAGCTACCGGCAGTTCGTGCGTCACGTGCAAGCGACGTTGGAAGACTTCGCTCAGCATCCCGATCTCACACTGTCTATCGCCCCTCAAAAGGCGATGAAATACATTCACAGAAACTTAAGCGTCGGAACCGACACAATTCGACGCGTCGATGATGGCGCGTCGATGTCATCCAAATTACCGAATGTGAACGCATCCGTCGTTAATTAACGCGAATTGCGCACATCTGATTCTTTGTTTCATCCGTAGTGATCTTGACCGCGGTTGCGGCGCTTCGCGTCCCGTATCGCTTCGATCAACGTGTCGCGAAGCTGACGTGAAAGTTGAATGAAGCGAACAACAAAACGTTGAAACTCGGTGTACACGCTGTATAGTGCGGCGACCGCCGAGAAAAGGAAAAGGGCTGACGCTCGTATGAAAGGGCGCGGAAGTGACGGAACTCCGTTGACCCGCTGACTTACTTCCAAATAGATAATCCGCTGTTTGCCTTGCCGCGCCGTCGTGCGGCGAGGGCAAGCGATTCGCTTTGCCACTTTGGAGGATGGGAGATGCAAGGACGAGTTAGACGCGCTGTATTGCGCGCGGTATCGGTTTCGCTACTCGGGCTGGTGGGAGCGGTTGAAACTGCTTCTGCGGCGACGTTCTATGACAGTTCGGGCTTTGAATCGCCGTTGTTTGTACCTGGGGACGTGACGGGTCAAGATCTGCTTAATGGGCCTTGGCAGAAGTCAGGCGTTAACGCTTCAACTGCAACGGTCCAGGTCGCGGTCAAGCAAGGTGGGTTGCAAGCCGTGCAGGTGACGCGCGCGGCGAATGCGAACGCAGATGCGCGGTGGGGCGTGCTTAAGCCGCATGCAAATGTGACGACGCCGGTCGCGATCGACTGGGACATGAACGTGGCGCAGTCGAGCGTGCCCAATGGCAGTTTCGGGCCATTTTTCGGTGTTGAGGCGTACGACTCGCTCGACAATCCGTCGCCGCTGCTCGCGGGTTCGCTGGGCGTCGATGCCCAGACGGGGGAGGTGCTGTTTCAGCAGTCGGGCACCGGGTTTATCGAGGCTGTCCCGAACTTCACGGTCCCGTTTGACCAGTGGAATCACTATCGGATGTTGCTCGACTATCAGAGCGGCAGCTATTCGATTTTCGTGAACGGTGCGTTGAAGGCGACGGAAGGCTTCGTCGATTCGGGGATCGCGGACTTCACGGACGCGCCGATCGCGGCGTTGGCGGCGAGCGGGGATCCGGCGTCGTTGTCGGCGGCAGGGACCGCCTACGTTGACAACTACGTGATCAGCGAGGTGCCCGAGCCCGGACTGGCGTGGGTTGGATTGTTGGGCCTCGCATTCTTGAAGAGGGATTCCCGGTCAACCAACAAACGTGCGTGACGGGCGTTAGACGAGGGCGGGGCTGAGGGCCTGGCTTCGCTTCCTGTTCGAACCCATTTGGAAATCTGATCGTTTTGTTTCGTAGCCTGATTGGATGTGCATCATGAAGAGAGTGAATGGCAAGTTGTTGACCGCCGCCGCGGCGGTTGTGGCCGGTTTGGGGATCGAAGCGGTCGTCACGGCGGCGGCTCCGAAGACCCCGGCCCCCGCAGCCGCTAAAACGGCGAAGGTCGAGCCCAAGCCAGCCGCGGTCGTGCATCCGGTGATCCCGCTGCCCGCCCTTCGCAAGGCCGCGGCGTTGCCGCTGTTGCCGTCGATCCTGGCGCACGTGAAGAGCTCTGGCCCGGTGGTGGTGGCGTTGCCGCCGCAGGCGGTTCGTCCGCCGTACCGTCCGCCGGCCCGCAGCCCGTTCCGTCCGCCAGGGCGTCCGCCGTTCGCCGGCGAAGGCAAGCCGCCGTTCGCCGGGGAGCCCGGCGGCCCGCATAATCTGTATTAAGCGGTCCGCGCGAACCGGGCCGGTCGCGGCCGCGTAACCTTCATCCCGATGCCTTTAGTCGTTTGATTGGGAGGCGTATCGCACGCGTGCGCGTGCCACGCAGCTTCCGCGCGCGGGGGGGGATATGACGGCCGCCCGGCACCTGCTCCGAGACCCCTCACCCCTGACGAGACAACGGTGGACAATGCTGGTCCCGGTCAACAAGAACAACCGACTGAGCGCGTTCGAGGAATCTCATCAGCAGGCGCTGGACGCGCCGACGGCCGCGGCCGGACCTGTCGGCCCCGACATCCCGCAACGCGGGCTGCTGGAGATCATCTGGCGCCGCCGGTGGATCGTCGCGGGGCTGGTGCTGCTGGCGGTGGCGGCGGGGTTCGTCTACGTCCAGAAGGCGACCCCGATCTTCGTCAGCAGCTCCCGGATTTACGTCGAACAAAACGGCCCCCGGCTGATGAGCGACCTGGCGAGTCCGGTGCGGCAGGCGGACAGCTATATCTACGCGCAGGCGGAGGTCGTGCAGTCCACGCCCATCCTCTCCAAGGCGCTGGAGAAGGTCAGCGCGTCGCGGTTCAAGACCTTCGCCGATGCCGACAACACATTGACCGCCGCCAAGAAGGGGCTGAAGGTGGAGGTGGGGAAGAAGGACGACCTGATCACGGTGTCGTACGAGTCGCCGTATCCCGAAGAGGCGGCGCAGCTCGTCAACGCGGTGGTCGAGTCGTACATGGAGACGCTGGGGGTGACGTCGAAGTCCACCTCGGCGCAGATGCTGGAGATCCTGCAGAAGGAGAAGGAGAAGCGCGACCACGAGCTGCGCGAGGCACTGGAGCGGATG
>DATBFY010000430.1:0-28729 GCA_036558265.1 Tepidisphaeraceae bacterium
CAGGCAACACGCCCTTACAGGTCATCGGTAGAGGAAATCAGTGACCCGGATGCTCAACAGGCACGTTGTGCCGGCGCTGACGACGCTCAGCGAGAACACGTACATGTCCGCGATCCGCGCCGGCATGGTGGCGGTGGTGCCGCTGACGATCATCGGCGGGCTGTTCATGATCGTCGCGTACCTGCCGGTGCCGGGATGGGAGGCGCGCGTCGCGCGGTATCTTCCGCTGTTGCAGATCCCGGTGAAGGCCACGTTCGGCTTGCTGGCGGTGGTCGCCTGCTTCTCGATTGCGCACGACCTGGGCAAGCGGCTGAACCAGGACCCGGTCGTGAGTGCGACGATCGCCCTCGTCATCTTCCTGATGCTTCAGATCAACGCCGCGGAGCCGGACCTGGTGTTCGAGAAGGAGAGCCTGGGTTCCCGGGGACTGTTCACGGCCATCCTGGTGGCCCTGATCTGCGTCCGGGTTCAGAAGCTGTTTACCGACTGGAACCTGGTGATCCGGATGCCGGCCAGCGTGCCGGCGATCGTGTACGAGTCGTTCCTGTCGCTGGTGCCGCTGTTCTTCCTGGTGGTGGTGTTCTGGCTGATCCGCTTTGCGCTGGGGGTGGACATCAACCATCTGGTGCAACGTGCGTTCAGCCCGCTGGTCTTCGCGCTTAATACGCTGCCGGGAATCCTGGTTTACGCGTTTCTGGTCACGATGTTGTGGTCGGTGGGGATCAACGGCGACAATGCCCTTGACGCCATCGTGGCGCCGATCTTCCTGCAATACCTGGCTGCCAACGTGGACGCGATGGCCCACGGACAACCGCTGCCCTACGTGACGGCCAACGGCTTTTTCTCAACGTTCGTGAACGTCGGCGGCACGGGGGCGACGCTGGCGCTGGCGCTGGTGTTGTGGAATTCGAAGGAACCGGGTTTTCGCAAGGTCGCGCGGCTGTCGCTGCCGACGCAGATCTTTCAGATCAACGAGCCGATCTTTTTCGGCCTGCCGATCGTGCTCAATCCCGTGCTGATGATCCCGTACATCCTGAGCGCGCTCGTGCTGACGACGGGCACTTATCTGCTGATGCAGTTCGGCATCATCCAGCGGCCGTTCGTCAACGTCCCGTGGACGACCCCGCCGATCATCGGGCATTACCTGGTTTCGGGCGGGGACTGGCGGGCCGCCGCGTGGGGCGCGATTTCCATCGTGCTCGGCATGACGATCTACTTCCCGTTCGCCAGGGCGGCCGAGCGACAACGCCTGATCGCCGAGCTGCAGACCCAGGCCGCCGAGGAGGAACCGTCCAATGCCGCCATTTAGATTCTGGGCGTCGTGCGTTTGCCTTTGCGCGCTGGTGACGGCGGGCGCGCAAGCTCAGGCGACGAACACGTACCGGCAGAAGGTGCGCACCTTTCACTCCGCCGAAGAATTCGCCCGAATGACCGGCGGCAAGGTCCGCATCGAGCGCCAGCTCGACCGGCAACAGGAGGTCGCGCTTCGGCTGGCCGTCATGCGCTGGCCTACCACGCAGTTCACGCTCATTGCCGTCCAATCGCCGTCGGTCACCTGGGTCGGCACGCAACAGGGCGCCATCCGCCTCAGCGGCGCCAATCATTCGCTGGAGTATTTCGCCGGCCGGCGCTGGCTTCCCGACGATCACGTCACGGGCATCAGTTTGGACGGCGATGCCACGTGGATCCAGACGCCCAGGGGATATTCGCGGATCGAGTACAAGGCGATGACGCTCGCCGACAAGTCGCGCGTGTTCGTCGACCGCGTGCAGCGGCGGCACAACCGCTGGGGACTGACGGCGGATTCGCAGCTTCGCGTTCCGGGCGACGTCTCGACCAACCAGATGGTCTCGACGGACAACGACGGGCTGTGGACGGCGATGTACGTCGCCGCCGAGTGTTTCCGCTTCAAGGTCACGGGGGACGCGGATGCGCGCGAGAACGCGCGGCGTGGGATGCGGGCCATTATCCGCCTCGAATCGATCACGGGCATCGCGGGCTTTCCGGCGCGCTCGTTCATCAAGGTGGGCCAGGACCTGCCGCCCGGCGACGGCGAGTGGCACGACACGCCGGACAAGCTTTGGCGCTGGAAGGGGGACACCAGCTCGGATGAAATCGTCGGGCATTACTTCGTCTACCCGATCTATTACGACCTGGTCGCCGATGACGATGAAAAGCCCGTCCTGCGCGGCGTGATCGACCGCATCACCAATCACATCCTCGATCACCACTACCAGTTGGTGGATCTGGATGGCAAGCGAACGACCTGGGGCTATTGGGGGCCGGATGCGATCTGGGAAGATCCGGACGAAACCGGGATCCGCGCCCTGCACATCCTCTCGCACCTGCGCGTCGCGCTGCACCTGGCCGGCAGCGTGCCCAATCGAGCCAGGTACCAGGCCGCCTATGACGACCTGATCGCGAACCAGAAGTACCACCTCCTGACGCGCAACCAGAAGATCATGGTTCCGGGCTTGATCAACCACTCCGACGACGAGCTGGCCTTTCTCTCCTATTACCCGCTGCTCTGCTACGAGACGGATCCCAAGCTGCTGGCGGTCTACAGGCAGAGCCTCGAGCGAAGCTGGCAGATCGAGCGTCCGGAGCGAAACCCGCTGTGGAACTTCATCTACGCCGCCGGCTCGGGCGCGCGGGAGTTTGATAAGTCCGAATCGCTCCGCACTCTCCACGAGATCCCGATGGACACGATCGAGTGGGCGGTCACCAACTCACACCGCCTGGACGTGCCGATCGACCCACTGAGCGATCGCTTCCACCACAAACAATCGCTGATCGTGTTGCCCTACGACGAACTGCCCATGAGCAAGTGGAACGGCAATCCGTACAGCCTGGACGGCGGGGGCGGCGGCCACAACGAGGACGACGGCGCGTACTTCCTGCTGCCGTACTGGATGGGGCGGTACCATAAGCTGATCGACCCGTAGCGCGGAGGACCGACCCCGCGATGGAGACGTGACACAACATGATGCCCAGGATGATCGTCAATCGCCATTTGCTGGCTGCATGGTTGATGCTGTTCGCGGTTGCGGCCTCTGGCGCCGATCCCGTCGCCGGCGACCGCGCGTTGCGCCTGGATTGGAAGGAGAACATCCTGACGATCTCGGGGCCGGATTTGCCGGGTCGGGAGATGCGGGTTTTGTACATCGAGGCTTACTGCCGGCTCGGGGCTCATGATCGCAAGTGGCAGGAGACGACGATCGGCCACCGCACGCGGTTGGTGTCCCGCGCTGAAGACGGGCACTCGCTTGTGCTGGAGTGCACCCTCAGCGACGGCGTGCGCGTGCGGCACGAGATCCGGGGCGGGGCGGACGAGGTGGATTTTGGCATCACGGCCACGAACCCGACGGACAAGACGTCGCAGGCGCAGTGGGCGCAGCCGTGCGTGCGGGTGGACGCGTTCACCGGGCGGGACAAGAACAACTACGTGGACAAGTGCTTCATCTTTCTCGACGGAAAACTGACGCGCATGCCGATGCGCAACTGGGCCACGACCGCCCTCTACACGCCCGGCCAGGTGTGGTGCCCGAAGGGGCTGGACCGGGCGGACATGAACCCCCGGCCGCTGAGCGACGCGGTGCCGGACAACAGCCTGATCGGGTGTTTCTCCGCGGATGAGAAGCGGATGATGGCGATCGCGTTCGAGCCGTGCCACGAGTTGTTCCAGGGGATTGCCGCCTGCCTTCATTCGGACTTCCGCATCGGCGGGCTGGCGCCGGGGGAGTCGAAGCGCGTGCACGGGAAGATCTACATCGTGCCCAATGACGTGGAGGGGTTGTTGCGGCGGTATCACAAGGATTTTCCAGAGCAGGCGAACGGCGCTGGCGGCGGCCGTGATTCTCCGAAGCGAGACTGAAATCGGATCCCTGCCCCCCCCCGCGCGCGAATGGCGGGAGGGGCGGTTTGTTTCTGCGGCGTTACAATCTCTCGATGCGCCGCGTCCGTCACATCCTCCTGAATGTCGTGACCGTGATGTCGCTGCTGCTTTGCGTGGGGACCGGCGCATTGTGGATCACCGCGTTATCGGGATACGACTGGATGTTCCGCGCGGCAGGCCAGGACGGTCGCGTCTGGTCGGCCCGGCATGATGCGCGTCGTGGGCGACTCATGTTGGTGTCGGTCGCCCCATGGCCACATCCGCGGATGTCGATGTGGTCGGTGGGTCGCCGTCCAGACACGGCGCCTGCGCGGGGGATCGTGGTTCAGGTGGGGGCGGACCCCAGCCGTACGCGTCACCTGTCGCAATGGGAGGTGCCGGGGTTGCTCGTCCTGCACAACGAATCGATCCTCCTCCTCCATTCGCCGCGGGCGGCGCCGGTCATTTACGACAAGCCGTTGTCGAACTGGATGCTTTGGGTGGCGTACTGGGTTCCGCTTACCTTGTTCTCGTTGCCCGTTCTCGCGTGGGCGACCCATCGGGTGTTACTCCAACACCGGCTGCGCGCCGGCGCCGGCCGATGTGCGTGCTGCGGTTACGACCTTCGCGCGACGCCGGATCGGTGTCCGGAATGCGGGATGGTTCAAAAAATCGGCGGGAAAGATTTGGTCTGAGCGACGGCCGCCTATCATCCGACTATGCGCTACCGCACACTCGGCAAGACTGGCATCCGCGTCAGCGAGGTGGGCTTTGGGGCCTGGGGGATCGGCGGCGAGTGGGGGCCGAAGGATGATGCGCAGGCGCTGGCGTCGCTGCGCCACGCGTTGGATCGCGGCGTGACGTTTCTCGACACGGCCGCGGTCTACGGCGACGGTCACAGCGAGACGCTGATCGGGCAGGCGGTCGCGGGGCGGCGCGACCAGGTGGTGATCGCGTCCAAGATCCCGCCTAAGACCTTCAAGTGGCCGGTGCTCCCGCGCGACCGGGCGCGGGACACGTTTCCCAGCAGTTGGGTGGTCGAGCAGACCGAGCAGTCTTTGCGGCGCCTGCGGACGGACTACCTCGACCTGCAGCAGTTTCACGCCTGGACGCCGGCGTATACGCACGAGATCGACTGGCTCGCGGGAGTCGAGCGGCTCAAGCGCGAGGGGAAGATCCGCGCCTGGGGCGTGTCGGCGAACGACTGGGATCCGTACGGGACGACCGGCCTGGTCGAGTCGGGGATGGTCGATGCCGTCCAGGTCATCTACAACATTTTCGAGCAGCGCCCGCGCGAGCAATTGCTTCCCGCGGCCGCGAAGCACAACGTCGGCATCATCGTCCGCGTGCCGTTCGAGGAAGGGCTGCTGACGGGCGAGATGGGTCCCAATTACGCGTTCGCGCCCGGGGACTGGCGCAAGGACTGGCTGACCCCCGAGCGGCTTACGGAGGCCAAGCGCCGCACGGATGCGCTGCGACCGTTCCTCGATACCGCGGACACGCCCACACTGGCGTCCCTGGCGCTCAAGTTCTGCCTGGCCGAGCCGGTGGTCTCGACGGTGATCCCGGGCATGCGGCGGCTGCGGAACGTGGACGCCAACGTGGAGGCGTCGAATTCGCGGCCGCTGGACGCCGGCACCGTCTCGCGGCTCGGGGAACACCAGTTCGTGCACGGGTGGGCGTATCCGTGGGCGCAGGACTGAGTTCGGCGGGTGATGCTTGCGACCGGCGCGCCGCGGTGGCCGGAGTTAGCAGAGACCGCGGACGAAGAATAGCCAGGCGAAATACGTCGCGATGACCCCGTTGATCAGCAGCGCGAACGCGCAGGTTCCGGCGTCAGGGGACCGTCCCCGCGCGATGCCCACGGTGGCCAGCAACATCCCGATCACCGGCGCGATCACTCCGCCGCACAGGAACAACGGCCCGTTACGCGTCACCCAGCCCGCCGCCGGCACCGCAACGCAGGCGAGGGACAAAAGGGCAAAGACGCCCGCGGCGATGCCGGACGCGCCGCTGCTGGGATCGGTTTCGGATTGGCGCGAATGGTAGTCCAGCGCCGGAATGCTCAACGGACGGGTTGGCCTTGGATTGGCCTTCGCCAGTTCCAGGACCTTTTTGAGCTCCGGCACGTCGAACCGTTGCGCCAGCGCCGCCAATTCGATGTCGTCCACTTCGCGGGCGGAACCGTCGTACCCCCACGGGCCGCCCCCGATCAATACGTGACTGAAATCTTTCGCGATCAGCAGCGTGACGTTGCACGATTGATATCGACGATCGCCGAGAGACGTGACCGGTCGGATGAGCAGGTAATCGTCCTCTCGAGGACGTACGCGGTTCACCCGATCGGATCGGTGGTCAGTCACGGTCATGGCCCCTTCGACTGGCCCTTATTGATCGTCGCCACGAGCGCCGTTGAGATCTTAATAGCAAATGAAGGGGTATCCACCCGTCCTTTTGCCTTTTTTGCCCTTGGGCTCTTGCGTTTTCCAAGCCCCTCGGCAGCATCTTCCGGACAACTGGACTTCCAATCCCCAATCGGCTAGCATCTTACGACGGTTGGTTCGACGACCGAGTCTCGCGTTCGCGGTCTGCATGTTCAGCTCTCGCTTCTGCCAGTCTCTCTCGCCTGTCCTACCTCTCGGGCCCGTCGTGGGCCTCTTTCACTGTCGATCCTGAAAGCCAAACATTGGATCGATCCGCGCCCACACATAGGAACATTCCATGGGTCGCAAGATTTACGTCGGGAATCTGAGCTACAACGTCACCAGCTCGGATTTGGAACAACTGTTCAACCAGCACGGCCAGGTGCAGAGCGCCGAGGTCATCTCGGATCGCACGACCGGCCGCAGCAAGGGGTTCGGCTTCGTCGAGATGTCGAGCGATGAGGAGGCGACTGCCGCCATCGCCGCGCTCAACGGCACCGAGCACGACGGCCGCAACCTGACCGTCAACGAGGCCAAGCCCAAGGAACCCCGCAGCGGCGGGTTCGGTGGCGGCGGCGGCGGCGGTGGCCGCGGCGGCTACGGCGGTGGTGGCGGCGGCGGTGGCCGAGGCGGTTACGGCGGCGGCGGCGGTGGTCGCGGTGGCGACCGCGGTGGCCGAGGCCGCTACTAAGCCCCAGCCGCATCCCTCCGCGATTGCAATGATCAGACGCCCGGGGGAGAGGTCGTCCCTCTCCCCCGCGGTGCTTTTTCTCCCGCCTGCGACGCTCGCCGCCGGGCAAGGAAGTGCGCGCTTGGACCTCTCGTCGGATTCGTTGATCGACATCATCGCTGCCGTGGAACCCCGCGCTACCCCCGCCGTTCACCGGGTTTCGCTGGCGCTCAAGATCACCAACCTCTTCGCGATCGTCGTGCCGTTCGTCGGGCTGATCGCGGCGTTCGTCATGCTGTGGGGCTGGGGGTTCTCCTGGACGCACCTGTTCATCATGCTGGGGATGTACCTGGGGACGGGGTTCGGCGTCACGATCGGCTTCCACCGCCTGTTCACGCACAAGTCGTTCGAGACCAACAGGGCGCTCAAGGCCGTCCTGGCGGTGCTCGGGTCGATGGCGGTCGAAGGACCGGTGTTCAAGTGGGTCGCCCAGCACCGGCGGCACCACCAGCACTCGGACGGCGAGGAGGACCCGCACTCGCCGCACCTGCATGGCGAAGGGTTCGTGGGCATGCTCAAGGGGCTGTGGCACTCGCACTGCGGGTGGCTGTTTGACGGCGATCACCCGAAGCTGCAGGCGTACGTCCCGGACCTGATGAAGTGCCGCGTGCTCACGTGGGTGAGCGAGACGTTCACGCTCTGGGTGGTGGTCGGAATGCTGATCCCGACCCTGCTCGGGGGACTCCTGACGATGAGCTGGAGCGGTGCGCTGTTCGGGTTCGTCTGGGGCGGGCTGGCGCGGATCTTCCTGGTGCACCACGTCACCTGGAGCATCAACTCGGTCTGCCACCTGTGGGGGAGCCGGCCGTATCGCAGCCACGACGAGTCGCGGAACAACGTGATCTTCGGGGTTCTGGGGATGGGGGAGGGATGGCACAACAACCACCACGCGTTCCCGACGTCGGCAAGACACGGGCTGGCGTGGTGGCAGGTGGACGTGAGCTACTACGTGATCCGGTTGATGGCGGTGCTGGGCCTGGCGTGGCAGGTGCGGGTGCCGGCGCCGGCGGCGATGGCGGCCAAGCGCGTGCGCCCCGCGGCGGCGACGGCGGTCGGACAGGGGCGGCGCGATCCTCTCGCCGATCGGGGTGTAAACGGTTAAGATACGGGCCACGCGCGCGTCAAGACGGACGCGCCTGCCCTGTGGGTCTGTGGAGCGAAGCTCATGGCGAGTACGAAAACGACGAATGCGGCGGCTGCGGCGACCTCCACCCTGCTGGCCAAGCCTGCGGAGTTGGACGAGTTCCTGGCGAAGCTCGCCGCCCGCGACCGGCAGAACGTGGACCGCCACCTGATGGCCGCCGACGCCGAGGCCGAGGGCGATCACGGTACGCTGTGGCGTCGATTGGCGCGGGCGCTCTTCACGCTTTCGCCGCACGCCGTGACGACGATCGGGCAGCAGGCGCTGCTCTTCTTCATCGCCGATGGCAAGTACAAGAAGCAGGTCTTCGCGATGGAAGACCCGCGCGACGGGCGATTGCTCGTCTACACGGCGGACGTGCTCAAGGAGGCGACCAAGCAGGGGATCCTGACGCCGCCCGCGAAGGGGGACGCGTCGGCCGGCTACGTCGTCGGGAGCGACAAGTCGCAGCGCCTCCTGATCGAGCCGCTGGACGCGGCGAATACGCCCAACCCCCACGCGTGGTACAAGAACATGCTGGGCTGGGGCCGCAAGGCGCTGCGGATCACCCTGCCGGTGAAGGCGACGGCACAGCAGATCGAGGCGACCGAGGCGCTGGGGGCGCTGACCGCCAAGGGATTCACGAAATAAGGATGAAGGCAGAAGGATGAATCGGATCACGGCGATCCGCGTCGTCTGACTTCTCGTGCTTAAGCCCCGGATGCACATCCGGGGTTTGGTTTCATTTCTGGAATTGCGATAAGAATTTCAGGCTCTGCGGGATCTGTTCCAGGGGCGTGGGGGATTCGTCTTCGATGAAGACGTACTCGACCTTGGTCCTGGCGATCGCGTCGATCAGCGGGCGCCAGCGCACCTGGCCGGTGCCGAGCACCACGTCGTTTCGCGTGTCGGTCGAGCCGGTGAAGACGTGGGTGGGGACGCCCTTCTTGAGATCCTTGAAGTGCATCAGGATCCAGCGGTCGGCGTACTTCGTGAGCAGCTCCGCGGGGTTCTGGCCCGGATGCACGGCCCACAGCACGTCCATCTGGAAGCTCACCAACCTGGGGTCGGTCTCCTTCACCAGGAGGTCGAAGAGCGTGCCGCCCTCGTGCGGCTGAAACTCGTAACCGTGGTTGTGATAGAAGAATCGGATGCCCAGGGCGGCGGTGGCCTTGCCGGCCTTGTTGAAGACCTCGGCCGCGTGGCGGCAGGTGGCCTCGTCGAAGTCGCCGTTGTGCGGGATCCAGGCGACGCCGACGAACTTCAGGCCCAAAGCCTGGGCCTGTTTCGCGGTCGCCTCGGGATCCTTTTCCCACAGGTCGAAGCCCAGGTGGGCGCTGACGGGAATGAGCCCGCGGGCGTCGAGGGCGGCGCGGAATTTCTCGACCGGTTGCCCGTACGTGCCCGCCAGCTCGACGTACTTGAAGCCCAGCGCCTTGACCTTGTCGAGCGTCTTCTCGACGCCGTCGGCCTGGAACTGGTTGCGCAGCGAGTAGAGCTGCAGACCGACGGGAACCTTGAGCTGCGGCGTGTCTTGTGCGGCGGTCATGATGGGGAGGGCGAAGATCGCCAGGAACGAGGTGAGGATCGTGCGGGTGGACATGGGGGAAAGTGTTGACCCGGCGGCGGCGGATGTCAACGGTTCGTGGCACGGGCGGCTCGCCCGTGAATGTGTGAAGACACGGGCGGGGCGACCGCGTTACGGCTTTAGCGGCTTGATCTTGACGTTCTTGAACCACAGATCCGAGAGGTGATCCTGCAGGCCGACGTAGCCGGAACGAGGCATGTCTTTCAGGGCCGACTTGAACTTGTTGGCCGTGCCGTCGGGGTTCTTGCCCGCTTCCTTCCAGTCGTCGAGGTTGGCATCCATCACTTTCCGGCCATTGAGGACGACTTCGATTTTCGCCCCCTTGGCGGTGATCTCCACGTGCTGCCACTCGCCCGCGGGTCTGGCGGCGTTGGCGGAGGGCTCCCTCGCGTCATAGAGCGCGCCGCTGTCATGTTTGCCGACCTTGGCCTTGCCGCCCGAGTCGTAGATCTGGATCTCGAACCCGCTCTGCACCGGGTCGGCGGGGTCGGTCACGCGGAAGAAGACGCCGGAGTTGCATTTGGGCGTGATCTTGAAATCCAGCGCCAGCACGAAGTCGGCAAACTTTCTGGCCGTGTAGTCGCAGACGTAGAGCTTGCGCCCGCCGGCCATGTTGCGGGGGTTGAACGCGCCGTCCTTCACGTTGGCGGCGGGGATCGGATCCTCGCCGATCCGCCAGCCGTCCATCGACCTGCCGTCGAAGAGGAGCAGCCAGCCGTCGGCCTTCTCCTGCGGAGTCAGTTCGTTGTCGGCGCCGCGGGCGAGGTGCGCGAGGACGAGCAGGATGACAAGTATTGCGAGGCAGGAGGTTTTTGAGTCCATGGGAATTCCTGGCGTGATCACCGGCCAGCGTCATCCTGAGGGAGTTTCAAACGACCGAAGGATCTTGCTCCCAACGATTGATCACTTCCCTTCCAGGCAAGATCCTTCGCTGCGCTCAGGATGACGGCTCGAACGCCGCCGGAAGGCGCGAATACGATCTTACTTCAGCGGCTTGACCTTGATGTTCTTGTACCAGCAGTTCTTCCCCTTGTCGTGGAAGGACAGGCCGATGTACCCCTCCCGCGGCATGTCCTTCAGCGCCCACTTGAACTTGTTCTTCGACCCATCCGGGTTCTTGCCGGCCTCTTTCCATTGATCCATGTCCGCATCGATCACCTGCTCGCCGTTGAGGATGACCTTCACGGTCGGTCCCTTGCAGATCACCTCGCAGTGGTTCCACTCGCCGGCGGGTTTGACGGTCTGTTTCGATGGCGCGAGGAACTCGTAGAGCGAGCCGCACTCGAAGCGGGTCGGCGGCTTGCCGCAGGAGTCGAGCACCTGGATCTCGAAGCCCCGGCCGATGCCGTTGTCGCCCGGCTTGGCGATCCGGAAGAAGAGGCCCGAGTTGGTGCCCGCGTCGAACTTGTAGTCGCACGAGAAGTGGAAGTCGGAGAACTTTTGATCGTAATGCGAGCAGTAGACGCCCTGGTCGAGCACGTTGAGCGCGCCGTCCTGGGCCTGCTTGGCGGGCATGGGCTTCTCGCCGCATTTCCAGCCGGCGGTGGATTTGCCGTCGAACATGAGGATCCAGCCATCCGCCTTCTCCTGGTCGGTGAGCGTGTTGTCCGCGGCGCGGGCGAGACAGGGGACGAGGAGGACGGCGGCGAGGCAGGCGAGGATTGTTCGGCTCACAATAGTCTCCCGGAAAACAGCTCTACCACAGAGCACACAGAGGACACGGAGGACGGCGGTATGAGTTAAGACAAGCGGGGATGGGAGAAGTTGAACGCGGCGGCGGGAGCTTCCGGCCAAACAACGTCACACGGCGCGGGCGGCTTCCCGCGCGCTGCGCTGCGCCCGCCACGGAGGGTGGACGGCGGCGCGGTTGCCGGGACGGTGTAGGCGGGGTTTGGGGCAGCGCCCCAATGGGCCGGAATTCCAACTTCTCACCGCCGGATGGAGGCCCAGGCTCGGCGCAAGACCCGTCGATCTGTCGTAGATCGGCATGCGCAACCGGTTATCGGCCGCGCACAAGTTCCATTTCCCCTTTTCAGGTTTCGCGCAAGCCTTGAATGACGCGTTGAAGGGTGTGAACGACTCGTTGAAGGGTGTGAATGACTCGTTGAAGGGTGTGAACGACTCGTTCAAGGGTGTGAATGACTCGTTGAAGGGTGTGAATGATTCGTTGAAGGGTGTGAATGATTCGTTGAAGGGTGTGAATGACTCGTTCATGGGTGTGAACGACTCGTTGAAGGCCTTTTCGAAGTCGTTCACACCTTATTGGAACTCGCGCAAGGCCTTCTCGACGTCCGGCGCGACCGGAGCCGATCTCGCCTCCGGCAGAAAGAGGAGTCAGCGACCGATAACGGCGGATGAACAGGGATGAAAGACGATCCACGAAGGGTCACGAATGAACACCAATGCTTTCTTCTTATTCGTGACCATTCGTGCTCATTCGTGGATCAACTCCTTTGCCTTTATCCGTGTTCATCGGTGTTCATCTGTGGCCAATCTTCCGCCGCCGGATCACAAGAGCGAATCCGCCAGCCTCGCCGTGTTCTGCAGCACCTTCACCACCGCTGGCCGATTCGCCCATGCCTGGCGGGTGATCTGGATCGAATCGGCGAAATACCGCTCCTGGATCCGCTTCAATTCCGCCACCACGCCCGCGTCGTACACCACCAGCATCACCTCGGCGTTGAGCATGAACGAGCGGATGTCCATGTTGCTCGAGCCGATCAGCGCCACGTCATCGTCGATGCTCACGTGCTTGGCGTGCAGGAAGCGCTTGGTGTAGTTGTGGATGCGCACGCCGCCATCCAGCAACTCGTCGTAGAACGAGCGCTGGCCGAGCCCGACCAGGTACTGGTCGATCTGCCGCGGGGCCACCAGGTGCACCTCGACACCTCGCAGGACGGCCGTCGTCATCGCCTGGACGAACGGCTCATCGGGCACGAAGTAGGGCGAGGTGATCACGACCCGCTTTGTGGCCGCGTGGATCAGCGAGACGATGAAGCGCTGGTTGTTCTCGTGCGGGTACCCCGGGCCGCTGGGCAGGAGCTGCGCCACCGCCGATCCCTGCGGCGGCACGTCCGGGAAGAGCAGCGGGTGGCGGATCTCCTCACCGGTCTCCACCAGTCGATCGGCCAGCAATACCGCCTGCATCTGCCCCGCCATGGGCCCGACAACCCGCACGACCAGCTCCTCGTAAACCAGCGGGCGCTTGAAGCCGGCATCGATGATGTTCTGCGAGCCGGTGTAGCCGATCCGCCCATCGATCACCGCCAGCTTGCGGTGATTGCGCAGGTCGAGGCGCGCCGTGCGGATGCGGATCAGCCGCGACTTCAGGAGCGCGACCACCTCCACCCCCGCCGCGCGCAGGCGGGGTGCCAGCGTCCGCAGCGCGCGCTTCGAGCCGCGCCCGTCCATCAGCACGCGGCAGGAGATCTTCCGCTCTCGGGCGGCCCGGATCAGCGCATCGGCCACGCGATTGCCCGTCCGGTCATCGGCGAAGATGTAGTAGAGCAGGTGGACGTGATGCACGGCGGCATCGATATCAGAGACGAGCCGGTCGATCGCCGCGTCGTAATCGTCGATCAACTCGATCGCGTTGCCGGCCAGGATCTGGAAGTCTCCCAGGTTCTGCGCCAGTTGCACGACATGCGCGAACTGCGGCGGCAGGTCCGGCGCGACCGCCACGCCGGGACGCAGTCGCTCGGCCTGTTCCTGGCGGATCATCTGCGAGATCCGCGCCTGCAGCTCGACCCGCCGCCGCGGCAGATACGGCCGGCCGATCAGCCAGTACAGGATCATCCCCGGCCAGGGGAGCAGGAAGATCAGCAGCAGCCACGCCCTGGCCGCCGCCGCGCTCCGCCGCCGCGGCACGTGCACGAGCATCCAGAGGCGCACGGCCCATTCACTCAGATAATAAGCCAAGCTCCAGGAGAACATTGGAGACGGTCCGTTGTCCGTAGTCAGTTGTCCGTTGTTGCGAAAATCTCCGGTATGAATCGTTAATTGTCCATTGCGCGATCGCATCATCACAACGGGCGACCAACAACTGACAACGGACAACGGACAACGGACCACGGACCACGAACAATTGACGATCCGCGCCCCATCGATACACTCCACCCCCAAACTCACCCCCAATCCTCCGGGAGAACCCCGCCATGCCCAACGGCGTCACCAACGTCTGTCTGATCGGCAACAAGTTCATGGGCCGCGCCCACGCCAACGCGCTCTTGAAGGTCAACAAGTTCTTCACCGACCTGCCCAGTCAGGCCATCATGCACACGGTCGTCGGCCGAAATGACCAGGAGAACCAGACGTTCGCGAAGCGCTGGGGCTTTGAACACACCAGCAACGACTGGAAGGCCGCGGTCAGGAATCCCGAGATCGACCTGGTGGACGTCACCTCGCCTAACAATGCCCACGCCGAGATGTCCATCGCGGCTTTGGAGGCCGGCAAGCACGTCGCCTGCGAGAAGCCGCTGGCCGGCTCGATCGACGACGCCCGCGCCATGCGGGATGCGGCGAAGAAGGCGAAGAAGAGCAAGACCTTCGTCTGGTACGTCTACCGCCGCGTGCCGGCCGTCGCGCTGGCGCATCAACTGGTGAAGGAGGGCAAGCTCGGGCGGATCTATCACATCCGCGCCTGGTACCTCCAGGACTGGGCCGGGCCGGATGTGCCGCTGATCTGGCGCTTCAGCAAGAAAGTCTCGGGCTCCGGATCCAATGGCGACCTGGGCGCGCACATCATCGACATGGCCCGCTTCATCACCGGCGAGGAGTTCACCACGATCAACGGCGCGATCCAGGAGACGTTCGTCAAGGAGCGCGACATCCCGCAGCAGGGGAGCAAGGGCGGCATCGCCGCCGGCGCGGCAGGCGGGACTGCCAGGAAGGGCAAGGTGGACGTGGACGACGCCACGCTCTTCCTCGCCCGCATGAGCGGCGGGGCGGCGTGTACCTTCGAGGCCACGCGCTTCGCCACCGGCAATCAGAACAAGAACGGCATGGAGATCAACGGCGAGAAGGGGGCCATCATGTTCAACTTCGAGGACATGAACTGGCTCAACTTCTACGACCGCACGACAGACCGAAAGGTGCAGGGTTGGACCAGGATCATGGCCACCCACGGCGGCGCCCACCCCTACGCCGACGCCTGGTGGCCGGATGCCCACATCATCGGCTACGAGCACACCTTCATCAACATGACGGCGGACATCCTCAAGGTGCTGGGCGGCCAGCCACCGGTGGTCCCCCTCCCCGACTTCGAGGATGCCTGGAAGACCCAGCAGGTGCTGGCGGCGGCGGAATTGAGCGCCAAAGAAGGCCGAACCGTAAAGATCGCGGAGATCAAGTAGGTCGGACACGATCGCCCCGCCTGTCGCACACGATTGTCCGTTGTCCGTGGTCCGTCGTCCGCTGTTAAGATGTGGGCGCTGCAACGGACGACGGACCACGGACAACTGACAACGGACAGCCCCATGATTCTCACCCGTGCGTTTTCACCCCTGCTGGCATCCCTGATCCTGATCGGTTGCGCCCCCAAGCAGGAGACGACACTCAAGGGCCCGCCGCCTGAGCCCAATCCCCAGCCGCAACTCGCCACGGACGTCCGGGCCCGCGTGCAGCAGCTTGGCGGCGTGGCCGAGCAGTATGCGTCGCTGACCGCCAAGCTCCCGGGCGCCACCGAACAGGAAGACCGGCAATGGGTCGCGCAGGCGTTCACGCAGTTGTCGCAAATCCTGCCGATGCTCAACGGCCCTGACATGCCCGGCGACCTGCAGCAGCAGATGCGGATCATCGAATCCACGCGATCGCTGCTTTCGAGCGGATCGACCGACCTTTCGGTCGAGCCGACGATCGACACCGGCCTGCGCGCCGCCCAGCGGGCGCTGTCGTCGATCCGCCAGCGGGCCTTTCCCGAGCAGAACCAGGCCGCCAAGGACCTCGATGCCATGCGGTCGCGGGTGCAGGAGCTGGATACGGTACAAGGCGCGCTCCACCGCCTGGTCGCGGCCGAGGCGCTCCAGGGGTCCGCCCGCGCCGTGACCGGCATGTCCAACTCGCTCAACCAGCGCCTGGCGGTCGACCAGCCCGCGGGAAGTGATCACGCGACCGCGGCGGCGCCGCCATCGCAACCTCCGGGGCAGCCGAAGAACGAGCAACCGGCCTCCGCATCGCAGCCGCCACAGGTGAGCACGCCCGCAGCGCCCAAGACCGAGCAGCCCGGCGCGTCAAAGACCGAGCCCTCCACCGCCCAACCCCAACCCCAACCGCAGCAGACGGCCCAGCCTGCCCCGTCGGAAAAGCCCGCCCAACCCGCCAAGCCTCCCGTGGAACTGAACAAATAGTCATTGCGCGCATTATGGCCTGGACGTCCCTCTGCCCCATCGATGAACTGACCGAAGGCGAGGGGAAGTACGTCGAGATCGACGGCTACAAGCTCGCCGTCTTTCTCCACGATGGCAAGCCGTACGTGATGGACAACTACTGCCCACACGCGGGCGGCTCGATGGCCGGGGGGTACGTCGAGGACGGCTGCGCCGTCTGCCCGTGGCACAACTGGCCGTTCCAGTTGGGGACCGGGCAACTCAAGGGTTCCCCCGCCGTCGCCATCGACGTCTACCCGACGCGACTCCTCGAGCGCGAGGGGCAGCCCCCGATGGTGCAGGCCGATCTGCCCATGCCCTGAAGCGGGCTCTCATCGACTTCTCATTTGAACTTCTTTTGGGCGTGGTCTACATTGCCCTCGCACTTCCTTGTGTAGCTGTGTGCAGCCTCCCACAAGCACAACAGAAGAAGAAGGAGTCATTCGTATGTCCTCGTCACCATCCCGCTGGAATTGGTTGCCTCCGCGTCCCGACCCGCGCGAGCTGGCGCGCGATTCAGCCGCCAGGACGCGCCCGTGCCTGCCCGCCGTCGAGCAGCTCGACGACCGCATCCTCCTGAGCGCCGCGGCCGTCGATCCCGGGACCGGCGGCGACGAAGGCGGCGGCGGAACGACGACCACCGGCATCCTGATCGGCCTGATCAAGGGCGAATTGAACCTGATCAAGGGCGAGCTCGACGCGGTCAAGCTGGCGCAGGGGAGCGATCTGCAGATCAAGGGCGAGTCCCTCAAGATCCTCTCCAACGAGTTCCTCAAGATTGATCAGACGCTGCTGAAGTACGGCGAGAACCTCATCAAGGGCGAGCTGGCATCCCACAAGGAGCAGCAGGAACTGCTGCACAAGATCGACCAGTCGTTCCTAAAGATCGACCAACTCGTCCCGTCGGGCGAAAATGCGCTGCTCCCGGCGGTCCAGAAGGTGCGCGACGCGACGCTGGACGTCATCCGCGCGATGGGCGACAGGTCGGTCAAGCCGGGTGACGACAGGGCCTCGAAGGCGTTCGCGAAGGTCGCCGACGACTTCCTGAAGGTCGACCAGCTCCTCTTCAAGTTCGGCGAGAACCCCGACGCCGCGCAGTTCCACAAGGGCCTTGCCCCGGCGCTCAAGATCTCGCAGGAATTCCTCAAGATCAACGCGCTGATCTCCCAGCTCGACGGGAATCTCAAGGAGCAGCTCCTCCCGGCCGTCCAGGACCTGCAGAAGGACACGCTCAATTTCCTGGGCACGCTGACCAAGCCGGTCGGCGACGGCGGGCTGTCGTCGGCCGATCAGTCGTTCGATGGCGGCGTCACCCTGGACGACACCGGCGACTGGATCGAGTGATGCCCCTCGGGACATAATCGCTTGCATGAGCTCCTACGACGACGTGCCGTACTCGGTCGGCGCGTTCCCGCAGACCCACCCGGATCGCCTGGCGACCCTGGCGACGCTCTTCGGCATGCATCCCGCGCCGCCGGACAAGTGTCGCGTTCTGGAACTGGGCTGCGCCGCCGCCGGCAACCTGATCCCCATGGCCTGGGCGATGCCGGCGAGCCGGTTCGTCGGCGTCGACCTGTCCCAGCGACAGATTGAGGACGGCAAGCGCGCCGTCGCGGAGCTGAGCCTCCCAAACCTCGACCTGCGGGCGATGAGCATCCTGGACGTCGGGCCCGCGGAGCTCGGCGAGTTCGACTACATCCTCGCCCACGGCGTCTACGCCTGGGCGCCGCCCGCCGTCCAGGACAGGATCCTCCAGATCTGCGGCGAGCAACTCGCGCCGCACGGGGTGGCCTATATCAGCTACAACGCATACCCCGGCTGGCACGCCCGCGGCGCGATCCGCGAGATGCTCTGGTACCACACCGGTCGCTTCGCCGACCCGGCCGAGCGCGTGCGCGAGGCGCGGGGGCTGCTCGCGTTCCTCGCCGACGCCGTGCCCGCCGACGACGCCGGCTTCGGCTCGCTCGTGAGGCAGGAACTGGCGCTCCTGCGGATGACGCCCGACACCTACCTCCTGCACGAGCACCTCGAAGAGTTCAACGAGCCGCTCTACTTCCATCAGTTCATCGACCGCGCGGCCGCAAAGGGCTTGCAGTACCTGGGCGAGGCGCAGATCACCGCGATGGTCGCGGGGCGCTTCGGCGCCCAGACCGAGCGCACCCTGCGCGCGATCTCGCCGGATCTCTTGCACATGGAGCAGTACATGGATTTCCTGCGGAACCGCATGTTCCGCCAGACGCTCCTCTGCCGCGCCCACCTGGACGTCGAGCACCACTTACGCTCCGAGGCGGTGGAGGGCTTCCGGGTCGCGTCGAGTGCCCAGGCGGACCAGGCAACGACCGAGGTCGCGTCGGATCAGCCCATGACCTTTCGGGGGGCCGCCGGACAGGGCGCGTCACTGACCACGCGGGACCCCTTGATGAAGGCGGCGATGGCGCACCTGTCCGCGCGGTGGCCGTTGCCGATCACGTTCGGCGACGTGTTGTCGGGGGCACGCGCCACGCTTGGACTCGACGGCCCGGTGATCGCCGACGTTTCCCGGGGCCTGGCAACACGGCTGCTCAATTGCTATGCGTCGGGACTCGTGGAGTTCTCGCTCTCGACGCCGCCGTTCGTGGTCGAGGCGAGCCAGCGCCCGGTCGCCAGTCCCTACGCGCGGCTGCGGGCGCAGACGGGCGACCGCGTGACCAACGTGCGGCTCGAAGGGGTCGCCCTCACCGAGCCGTCGCGCCTGGTGCTGCAGAATCTCGACGGCCGGCACGACCGCGCGGCGCTCGCCCGGCTGGTGGCAGACTGGGTGAAAAAGGCCGGGCCGGACGCCGCCGTCGCCGCCGCGGCGGCGCTGGCGGCCCCGGAGGCCGATTCGCCCCGGGCGCCCGCCGCGGTCTACGTGGACGAATTGCTCAAGGCCTTCGCGCGCGGCGCGCTGCTGGTCGCTTGACAATGGCGCGCGCACGGCACAAGGCCAAGAAGCCGAGGATCCCAAGCCAGGAGACCCGATGTCCGTCGCCCAGCCCGACCGCCTTCGCGTCACGATCTGGAACGAGCACCGCCACGAGCGCCGCAAGCCCGAGGTCGCCGCCATCTACCCGCGCGGAATCCACAATGCGATCGCGGACCATCTCAACAGGGCCGGCGGCATGACCGTCCGCACCGGCACGCTCGACGACCCCGAGCACGGCCTGGACGCCGCCGTCGTCGAGCAGACCGACGTGATGGTCTGGTGGGGCCACGCCCACCACGACGAGGTCGCCGACGCCATCGTCGATCGCGTCCACCGGCGCGTGCTCGCCGGCATGGGCCTTCTGGTCCTGCACTCGGCGCACTTCTCCAGAATCTTCAAGCGGCTGATGGGCACCACCTGCGACCTGAAATGGCGCGAGGACAAGGACGAGCGCGAGATCTGCTGGGTCACGCGCCCCGGCCACCCGATCGTCCAGGGGATCGACGATCACTTCATCATTCCACACGAGGAGATGTACGGCGAGTTCTTCGACGTCCCCGAGCCGCAGTGTACGTTCCTCATCTCCAGCTTCTCCGGCGGCGAAGTCTTCCGCAGCGGCATGACCTGGACGCGCGGGGCGGGGCGGATCGTCTATTTCCGCCCAGGGCATGAGTGGTTCCCAACCTATCACGATAAGCACGTCCTGCGCATCATCGAGAACGCCGTGCGATGGCTGCGGCCGACCTGGCCGCCAAAACCGGTGGAGTTCGGGAATCGGCTGCGGGGATGGATCGATCAGCGGTAGCCCGAATCGTCATATCGAGATCATTTGAAAGGCGGATCCCGTTCGACCAGAAACCACCGGGAGGAGAGACGCCGAACGTGCCACCCCACTGGCGCTTGTGGGAACTGACCGTCGTCGCGTTGCACCAGCCAGCAACTCTCAAACTCGAACCGGACATGATCCGGTTGCACAATTCGTTGCGAGTACCACGGGAGCAGCCCGATGGGGCGCGGCGTCGGGATGACGCTCGAATACGCTGCCCGAGCCTCAGTCACCTCCTGATCCAGCCACGGTTTGCTCATCCAGAATCCCGCGTACGTCGGCAGCAGCGTCCGGCAGAGGCAAACGGTCACGCCGAAGACAACCGGCGTCACCAGCCATTTCCACCAGTACGCCAACGGCGCCGCGCGCTGCTTCGATATTCGCCAGACGGTGATGCCCCGCGCCACGCGGCGGGTGATCCAGATGGCCGCCACCAGCAGCCATAGCGCGACGCCGACGAGGAAACGTCCATTGGGCTCGCCCAGTTCCATCACTCCCCGCAGCAGGTCGCGCCACACCCAGTCCCGCCGCAGCACCAGCACGAGCATCAACAGGTCGGCGAACGCGCCGTTCCTCGTCGGCATCACCGCCGCCCACAAGCTCACCACCACCGCCGCAACGGTCAGCACGTGCACCGGCCACCCGGGCGGGCGCATCAGCCAACGCGCCAGCCAGGCCACCTCCCGCCCCATGTTCATCGTCGTCTCGTCCGCCGGGTCGAACGGCCGCCCGCATTCCGGGCAGCGGGCCATCTCCAGGCCGCGCAGGAGGTAGCCGCATTCCCAGCAAGCCCCGACCTTTTCGGTCTCGACGGTCATCAGAGAGATTCTACCCTGATCAGGCCGGCGCGCCCGCGCGATCGTTCATCGGCAGAACCACAATCGCGAGACCACCCACCGGCCGTTGGCCTGCGCCAGATCGACCTGGAAATGCGCCGGGTCGTGATAGTTCAGGTGGTACGCGCCTGCCACGAGCATCAGGTGCCCCGGGAACGTCGCCGGCAAATCCGAACGTCGGATGCGGGCGATCATGTCGTCGATCGCTTCGGGGTTCGCCCCCGGCATCAACGCGCCGATGTACGCCCGATCCCCCGCATTGGCGTGCTGGACCAGATCGCCCACCGCCGGCGCGACCGCCCTCACGTCCGCCTCCGACGCGCCGCCCCCGCCCCCGCGACTTGCTCCCGGCATCAGCGGCGGTTCGGGAAGGCTGGCTTGCGAATCAGCAGGGCGTGAAGCCTGAGACGCTGCGCAGCCGGCAACCCCCATTGCGGCGATGACAGTGACGAGAACCACGTTGCGAAGGATCATCCGAAGCATCTCCTTTGCCAGCCTTGGACGAGCGAAGCCTCAATCGGTTCCCGGCGCGGGGCAACTGCCCGAATTGGGGCAGGCGGGCGCCCGAGGTTCCCTGCCTGTGGGATATTTCCCGCAATGGTCACCGCGCCGACATCCTCCACTTCGTGGACAGCGTCGTCGCCGCCGCCCGGTGAAACCGCGTCGTGCCGCCGAGACGCCCGAGAACTGACGCCGACAGCGCGAAGGCGAGCATTGCAGTCAAAACTTGTTGCCGTTTTTGTGCGATCGCACCGCAGGCGCTGGGACCAAAGCCCTGACCTGAGATCCACATTCCGGGCATCGCTCTGGCGTGGCACGAAGATCGTAACCGCACCGAATACACAACCCGAGCGCAGCCCGCCGCCGTGCGCGAATAAGCACCGCAAATCTCGGAACCACGATCAGAGCGGCCAACGGCCAAATCGGAATCGTCCAATAATCGATCGTGCTCCACAGGTAGCCCGATCGATGGTGAGGGCGATATTCCAGTGGGAGGATGTAATCCCCGGCCTCGAACCCGCACATGCTGTGCCGGGCCGACTTGGGGAATTCAGTTATGGGTTCGATGGCATAGAAGCGGAACCATCCCGCCGAATCCTTCCACTTCGGATTCGTCTGCGGGTATTCGCCGGATTGCAGCCAGATGATGCCTCCGGCAAGGCTGGCATTGTAGAAGCGCCCACCACGTCCGACGTAGCTCAACCCCTCTGCACGGACCTGGCTCAAGACCCATGCAAAGAGAATGATCATGCAGAGCAGTGTGAGCATCTTGTGGCGGAACGAACCACCGAGAACCGCCACCATCGCACCTCCTACCCTGCCGCCCACGTCAACACCACCTTCCCGCTCTGCCCGCTCCGCATCGCATCAAACCCCTTCTGAAACTCCCGATACCCGAACCGGTGCGTGATCACCGGCTCGATGTTCAACCCGCTCTGCAGCATCACCGTCATCTTGTACCACGTCTCGTACATCTCCCGCCCGTAGATCCCCTTGATCGACAGCATGTTGAAGATGACCGTGTTCCAGTCGATGCTCATCTCGCCGCCCGGCGGGATGCCCAGCATGCTGATCTTCCCGCCGTGCGCCATGTTCGCCAGCATGTCGCGAAAGGCCGACGGGTTCCCGCTCATCTCCAAGCCCACGTCGAACCCCTCCTTCATCCCCAGCTCCTTCTGCGCATTCGCCAGCTTTTCGCTGCGCACGTCCACCACGCGCGTCGCCCCCATCTTCTTCGCCAGCTCAAGCCGATACGGGTTCACGTCACTGGCGACCACGAACCGCGCCCCCGCATGCTTCGCCACCGCAACGCCCATCACGCCGATCGGCCCGCACCCGGTCACCAGCACGTCCTCGCCCAGCAGGTCAAACTGCAGCGCCGTGTGCACCGCGTTGCCAAAAGGGTCGAAGATCGACTGCACGTCCCGGCTGATTTTTGACGCGTGGTCGTTCGCCCGATCCGCCACGCTCTCGTGCACCCATACGTTGGTCACCGGCAGCGCCAGGTACTGCGCAAACGCGCCAGGCCGGTTCACGCCGATCCCCTGCGTGTCCTTGCACAGGTGCCGCCGCCCCGCCAGGCAGTTGCGACAGCGCCCGCAGACCACGTGCCCCTCGCCGCTGACGATATCCCCCTCGTGAAAGTCGTGTACGTTCGACCCCAGCGCCACGATCCGTCCGACGAACTCGTGCCCGATCACCATCGGCACGGGGATCGTCTTTTGTGCCCAGGCGTCCCAGTTATAGATGTGTACGTCCGTGCCGCAGATCCCGGTGCGCAGCACCTCGATCAGCACGTCATTGATCCCGATCGTCGGCGCCGGCACCTCCTCCAGCCAGAGGCCTTCTTTGCGCTCTCGTTTCACCAGGGCGGGCATCGTTTTCATGGGAGTAGTTGCCAGTTGTTAGTTGTCAGTTGCCAGTAACGCCATCTTCACGTCTTCACGTTTCACGTCCCCTCTCTCGCATACGTCACCACCAGGAACACCACCGCCTCCTCCCCCGACGTGTTCCTGATCGCGTGCGGCACGTCGGCCGGGTAGTGGGCCGAATCGCCCCGCCCCAACTCCACGTGCTCGCCATCGCTGGTCACGCGCACCGCGCCGCGCTCCACCGTCAACAACTCGCGCGCCCCCTCGAAATGCGGGCTGCTCGACAGCGACGCCCCGGCGCGCAGCGTCACCTCGTAATACTCCACGCTCTTCTCCAGCCGCAGCGGCGAGAGCGTGCGGATCCGCACGTCCTTGTCCGTACGATAGTGGTACGCGCGATCGTCCGCGCGGATCACGTCGATCCGGCTTCGCGTCTCGCCCGGCGCGTCCACCAGGTCCCCCAGCGACATCGCGAACGCCTGCGCGATCCGGAACGCCACCGCCAGCGTCGGGTTGGCGTTCCCCCGCTCGATCTCCGACAGCATCGAACGCGACACCCCGCACGCCGCCGAAAGCTGCTCCAGCGTCCACCCGCGCCGTTTGCGCAGTTCGCGCACGCGCCCGCAGAGCAGGCGGTGGATCGCATCGCCCTCCACCTCGCATGCCGCCGCCGCGCGCGCACGGGTCGAACGAGATTTCGCGGGGCTGGTCGCCATCCGATATGTCGAACGATATCTCCCCTTTAGTGGAATTTCAAGATGCCGGAATTGCGCTCCGGAAAACCGGAATCGGCCAGGCGCTATTTCGTCGGCTTGTAGTCGCCAAACGCCCGCTGCGCCAGCTTGACCAGCCTCTCGTGCGCCGCCGTCACCCCCGCGGTCGACGTCGTCGCCTGCCCCGTGTAGCCCGGGTACTTTACCAGCATCTGATCGTTGCCAAACGAGAAGTACAGCTCCACCGACTGATTCGCGCGCGTCACCCGGTAACCCACCACCTTCTCGAACGATCCGCTCCGCGCCGGCACCTTGTAGGTTTCCCCGTCCAGCAGGATCTTGCCCAGTTCCTTTGCCAAGCCGGCATCGAGCAGCCGGATCGGCGCTTCGCTCGCCATCGAGCCGTCCGGTCGCTGGAAGTTCCACCCTTCCAGCTTCGTCGGGTTCGACAGGACGTAAACCGCGTTCGACCCCAGGAAATCCATCGCCGCCTGATCCGCCTGTGTATCGACGGGCTTCGAACAACCCGTTGTCAGCAGGCCCAGCAGCAACAAGACGGGAACACCGGCGGTGGAGCGCTTCATGCCCGACGAGCATACCCAAATTCCACCGAGCGCAACAACGGCAAACCCCGCGCGTGTGCCATATCGTCTCGCGGTGCGCTGTAACGTCGCCCCTCGCGATGGCGACGTTTTCCAAGGAGAGATGCAGGAGCCGCCCGCAATGTCTTGGTGGAACCTATTCCGGTCGAAGATCGTGCGTGCACTCGGGTGTCGAACTCACGCGACGGGCACGGGCTCGAGGATTGTCGAACCTTATTCAACATCCGTGAAATACCCACTACCAACACAGGAAAAGCAGAAGAATGTCCCACCCCCGCTCCGGGCGGCCATGGCGTCCGTCAAGAGCGGAGATTTCATCTTCGATCCCGCCAGCGGCCGATAAGCTTCGCGGCGCCCGGGTGAAAATACCCCCCGGGGTCCGCCTGCCCGTCGGCCCTGTCTAAGGGTAGCGCGCTTTCCCGCGCGACCCTGGTTCCGTTTGCAGGGCTTGTAGCGCCTATATGGAGTTGCTACCATGCCCCGCTTTCCATCACTCTCGGCCATAACCACCGCTGCGCATCTCGATCACGAGCCGTACATGAAACTGGTCGTCACCATACCAGCCCTCAATGAGGAGAAGACCATCCACCAGGTGGTCAGCGGGGTCCCGCGCGACATCGCAGGCGTCGACGAGACCGAGGTCATCGTCGTCAACGACGGCTCGGCCGACAACACGGCCAGGGAGGCCCTTCGCGCGGGCGCCATCGTCGTCTCGCTCCCCGGTAAAGGTGGGCTGGGCCACGTGTTCCGCACCGGGCTTGAACGCGCGATGCGCCGGGGTGCGGACATCATCGTCAACATCGACGGCGACGGGCAGTTCAACCCCGCCGACATCCGCAAGCTCGTCCAGCCCCTCCTCCAGGATAAGGCCGACTTCGTGACCTGCAGCCGCTTTGCCGATCCGGCATTGCGGCCGACCATGCCCGTTGTCAAATACTACGGTAACCAGTGGGTCACCTCGATGATCAACTGGATCTGCGGCGGGACGAGCTTTACCGACGTCTCCTGTGGCTTTCGCGCGTTCAATCGCGAGGCGGCGTATCGCCTAACCCTATTCGGACGCTTCACTTATACGCAGGAATGCTTCATCGACCTCTTCAGCAAGGGCCTGCGCATGGCCGAGGTCCCGCTGAAGGTTCGCGGCGTACGCGAGCACGGCAAGAGCCGCATCGCCTCGAGCATCTGGAAGTACGCGACCAACAGCTTCCCCATCATCCTCCGCGCCATGCGCGACATCCAGCCGCTCAAGTTCTTCGGCGGCATCGCGGCGATCCTGGGCGGCTTGGGCGTCATCTGCGGCGGGTTCGTCCTCTTCTGGTATCTGACCCACACCGAGCACGTCAACGGCATCGCGATCCACAAAACCACACCCTTCACCAGCATGATCCCGATCGCCGGGGTGTTGGTCACGCTGTCGTTCCTGCTGGGGGTCCTGGCGCTCCTGGCTGACATGATGGGACGGCATCGGCGCATCAGCGAGGAAATGCTTTACCTCGCCCGCCGGCGCGTCTACTCCAGCAAGCGCACCGTGCGCGTCAGCCTGCCACCCGTCCCCGAGGAAAGCCGTCAGGGCCTGACGCTGCACGACTCGTGGAGCTTCCCGGTGATCCGCGAGGTGCCCACCGGGGCGGAGAAGGTCGACGCGCCGGTCGGGGCTGGGGGCAACGGCAAGTCTCGCCTGCGCGACGACGCCGTCAACGTCGCCTGACGCGATCGTGAGCCTATGGCGCCTCGTCGCGTCCTGTTCGTCACCACCACCTATCCACTGCAGCCGGGGGATGCGATTCCATCGTTCGTGGCGGACCTCGCGCAGGCGCTGGTGCGGGATCATGGCCTGGAGATCCGGGTGATCGCACCCCATCACGCCGGGGCGGCCAAGCACGAATTCGTCAACGGCGTCGAGATCGAGCGGTTCCAATATGCCCTCAACCCACAGAGGCAATGCGTGGCATACGGGGGCGGCATCCCGGACAACCTGGGCAACTTTCCGCGCGCCAAATGGCAGTTGCCCGCCTTCTTCGCGGGGATGGCGGCGGCGGTCTGGCGCAACGCCGACTGGGCGGACCTCGTCCACGCCCACTGGGTCGAGCCGGCGTTCCTGGCAATGGCCGCCAACCGCGCGGGGCGCCCGGTGGTGGTCAGCGTGCACTCGCTCAAACCCCGGGCCAGCCGACTGGCGCGCTGGACGCTGGGCCGGGCTCAGCGCGTGCTGTTCAACAGTCAATACACGATGACCCAGGCACGGGAGAAGGGTTACTTCCCGTGCCGCGGCGAGGTCGTCTACCAGGGATATGATCAGTCCCTCTTTGGAACCTTGCCGCGACTCAACGAGTCGCGGGCCGCGCTGGGCATTTCCCCGGATGCCATTCTCGTTCTTGCACTCGGTCGCATGATCGAGGTCAAAGGTCTGCACATCCTGGCGTCGGCGGCGGATCGGTTCATGAACTCGCGACCCAAGGTCCACCTGGTCATCGCCGGCGACGGACCGATGCGGCCGGAGATCGAGGCCATCATCGGCAGGGCGGCATCGCGCGACCGCATCCACCTGACCGGCGCCCTGCCGCGGATCGAGGTCGCGCGCCTGATGGCCGAGGCGGACCTCTTCGTCAACCCCGGCATCGTCGATTCCCGCGGGCGGGCCGAGGGCCTTGGCATCACGACCATCGAAGCCATGGCCAGCGGCCTGGCGTGCGTCGGCAGCCGCGTGGGTGGCATCGCCGAGACGATCGTGGACGGCCAGACCGGCCTTCTTGTCCCGCCCGGCGACCAGCCCGTACTGGCCGAGGCGATCGGACGATTGATCGACGACAGCGCCCTGCGGACCCGGATGGGCCAGACCGCCCGCCAGGTGGCCCGCGACCGATTCGCCTGGCCGGTGCTGGCGGGTCAAGTCGGCGAGGTCTATCGGCGCGTCAGTTCGGAGTTCACGCTTTAGCGTGCTCTTGAACTCCGGACGCACCCCCGGTGGGGACATTCCCGAGGCCTGCTGGGGTGTCAAACGTTTCGGCCCCGTGGTATCGTCCGCCATTTCCTATGGCGGAGAATGCATCCATGGCGTCTGTGGACAGTGTGACGCTCCCCGCGGCGGGGCAGCGATTTGATAAGGACTACGCGTACGGCGCATACACGGCCGACTACTTCAATGGCCTGTTGCGCAAGCAGCGCAAGTTAAGCCAGCGCTGGCGGTTCAAGTGGATCGACCGGTGCCTGCGGCCGGCGGCGGGGGATCGGATCGTGGACCTGGGATGCGGGGCGGGGCTGGTGGCCCGGTACCTGCTGGAGAAGGGGTGCGAAGTCCATGGCGTAGACCTGGCGGAGGAAGGCATCCGCACCGCTCAAGGGCTTTGCAGGGATTTCCCGAAAGGCAGCTTCAAGGTCGGGGACGCGAGCAAGTGCGACCACCTGCCCAGCGGCACGTTCGACAAGGCCTGCTCGGTGGACGTGATCGAGCATTGCGGGCACGACGTGATGCTCGACATCTTTGCCGAGGCCAATCGCCTGCTGAAGCCGGGGGGGTTGTACTTCGTCTACACCCCCAACCCGCGCCACTGGATCGAGCGGTTCAAGGACTGGGGGTTCATCCTGAAGCAGGATCCGACGCACACGGGCCTGCGGCTCGCCAGGCCGATCCTGGAGGGGTTGGAAGAGAAGGGGTTCGAAGTCGTCGAAAGCCTGCGCCCGCCGTCGATGATCCCGGTGTTCAACTGGTTCGAGCGGGCGTGGAGCGTGCTGCCGGGGGCGGCAGGGGGGTTGGGGGTGTATCGAATTACAGTTTTGGCGAGGAAGAAGTAGAAGAACGCGCACGGGCTGGAAGCCCGTGATACGGAAAAGTCACGGGCGGGGCGCCCGTGCTACGGGACTATGACCAGGTCGGTGCGGTGGTTGCTGATGGGGGTCGTGCTGGCCGGTCTGGGCTGGTATGTCTGGCATGCGCGGCGGGACCTGGCGATCGTGACGCGGTTCGACGTGCGGTACCTCGTGCCGATGCTGCTGGTGCCGCTGGCGTCGCTGGGGATCAATGGTTGGATCGGGCGGGAGCTAGCGCGGGAATTTTACGTCGGTCTCGGGCAGTTCGAAGCATACGCGCTTGCGACGGTCAACGCGCTGGGCAACTACCTGCCTGTGCCGCAGGCGGGGGCGCTGGCGCGCGGGGTGTACCTCAAACGCGTGCACAACCTGGGCTACTCGACATACGCCGCGAGCGTGGTCGTGACGTACGTCTCGTCACTGGCGCTGTACGGACTGGTGGGCGTGGCTGGGCTGATTGCGCTGCGCCTGGCGGGCCGGCCGGCGCCGTGGCAGCTTTGGGCGATCTTTGCGGCGCTCGGCTCCAGCCTTG
>DATBFY010000431.1:0-4341 GCA_036558265.1 Tepidisphaeraceae bacterium
TAAATTAATTTCGCGGCCGGGAAAGTCTTGCAGTTGGTGGCGTCAAGTTATATAGTAGTTTTAGTCTGACGAACAAGCTATATCATCACGGCGCGCGCCGGCCCCATCGGAGTAATGCGGATCCTTGGTTTACGCGAGGCAATTCATGCAGAAAAAGGGAAATCTCGCCGAGATGATCCGCCAACTCGAGGAGGATCGACGCCGACATGCCGAGGCCATCGAGGCCATCGACCAGGTACTGTCGCAAGTCAGCCGCGCCGTTGGAACGGTGCGATACGGGGTGGAAGAGGTGGTGCAGGGGTTGCCGGAGATTGCAAATCTGCTCCTGGAATTGCCCAAAAAACGAAAATTTGACCAGACTGGCGAGAAATCCGTGCTGAATTTCATCGGATCCCGTCAGAATCCGACGACGTCAGAGATCAACGGCCACTGGCGCTCGCAAGGCCGCCGGGGTGTTGCAAATGTCGTCCTTCTCAAACTGCTAAAGCAAGGATTCATCATCCGCCAGGCCGATCCGCAGATCCGCGGCAGCCGCTATATCCTGAGCCCCGCCGGGCAGGAAGCGACCAGAGCGGGAGCGACCGCCGAGCCGGTTGCCCTCTCCCGCGACAACATCGACGTCACCCTTGCTGACGTGGAAAACGCCGACATCACGTCGGGCACGAACCGACAGAACGTCCCCCAGTCGAATTGACGAAATCAGGGGGACTTCAGGCCGGAACCGCGCTGGCAACCTGCCGTTCCACGCGCTCGAACGCCGTCTCGGTAAGCACATAGCGGCTTCCGCGGACGCTGGCGTCGCTCTGGCGGAGGATGCGGCGTTCCTTGAGGAGCTTGAGGAGGGTCACGTTGACCGTCCCCTTCCTCCCCTCCTCCCGCCAATGCGAGTTGATTTCGGCGGTGGACGGGTTACCGCGATCGCGAATGAAGTGCAGCACCGAGTCGATGGCGGTCTGGTTGAAACGGCCACGGCGGCGCTTTTCCTGAGGGATCTCGCCAAAGAAGGGAGTGATCCGGTTGCCCGAGGGTCTGAACGCGACCGACAGGGGCCCGCTGGAGAGAGCGGAGAGGGCGTCGTGGATGCGCGCGAGCACCTCGTCGATTTCGGCCATCGCCCTGGCGTGCCTCTTCCTATCCGCCTCCAGACGCTTGATCTGTTCCGCCAAGTCGGTCGGGTGATGTGTCAACATAGGGTTGCCGTCACTCCCAAGCCAAGTGGTTTTGAGAACCGACATCCGTGCCCTATTGGCCATTGGAATGATTCTACGGGGTGCCGGAAATATCTGCCAAGCCGGATTCACATCGGAAAAAAGTAATTTTCAAGATGAATAAAGCCTGCTTTTGAGTCAGGTATTCAGGAGGATGGATGGGATTGGGGTGCGAGCACGAGCACCGGAGCGGCGGGTTCGGCGGGTTACCGTTCCGACTGCGGCGGTGGGTTACGGGTAAGCCCGGCGACGCCCAGGCGCTGCCCCCAGGTTTGTTGCTCCCAGCGCACCGGTCGGCCGACGCGGGCGCGCGATCCGCCGACGTAAATCGTCGGATCGGCAATCGTGTTCGCGATCCAAAGGACGCCCGCCGTGAATGACGCGAGCGCCAACACAGGATGCGTCCACTGATTCGTCCGCGGGTCATGCCGGGTTCGCCTTTGCCTCGAGGTCCTGTTCAACTACGGGGCAGCCGATGAAGCTTCCCAGCCGCTGGGCGAGTGGCCGCATCTGCTCGCGGATATCGGCCACGCCAAGTCCCTTGTTTTCGAGGACGCGGTGAATGCGCAGCGGCGACGGAACGCCCTGGGCGTGCGGCGCACAGGCATCCACTTCTATCACGATTCCGCGGGCGCCCAGGAACCGGGTCGGTCTGAGGCGAATGGCGCCCGTCGGAGCCAGGTCCCAGTTCCTTCGCCCCCGCGACACGCGCCCGCGCGAATCGTCGCGGCGGAAAACCCAGGGTCGAAAGTGCCGCAGGCCCATCGACAACGGGAAGAAACCGGCGGCGATGAACGCGCCGCAGAAGAAGATGAGGAACGCGATGGTCGCGAGCCGGTCGCCAACGGAATGCTCGGACCACGGGCGCATCGGGCCGGTGGCTTCCCAGTTTGGTTGCCAGTCGCTGCCGGGCTGCGTGAAGTTGATGTAGAGGAGTCCCCAGCCGACCAGCTCGCAGGCCAGGAACATGACCAGGCCGAATACCGCGTGCGAAATCGGCGGGCGGACGATGAGCGTTTGGTCCCGTTCGAAGATTTCGAGAAATGCGAGTCGGATCGGATCGTTCGCGGGCATCGTAGCGGGTGGGATCATAGCAGATGTCGAAGCGCGGAGGGATTCGAATTGAGGCGTGGAGCGCGAGGACGTGGGGGCGGTGGCGTGAGGCAGCGGGTGAAGAGTTCGACGGCGGGGAAGCGTGCCAGCGCCTGGGTGAGGGGGAACTTATCGCGGGGTGGGGCGGGTGTCGAGAAAAAGACTCCTGACCCCCTTTCTTGGCCACCTCAATCGGCCCGCGTGTAGCGGCGACGGCTGCTATGCTCACTCTTCCATCACGACGCGGAAGCCGACGTGGTGGACGGTCCGGTTCAGCCAACTGGTCGTCGGCGGGACCTCCTCCTCGATCCTCAGCCAGGCCCCGGTATCGGGCTCGCGGGCGCTGCTGTTGACGTCCTTGGCCTCGTCCTTGTACGAGCCGCCGGCGAGCAGTCCCTTGTCGGACCTGGAATCGCGAATCACGTATTCGCCGACGTTGCCGAGCATGTCGTACAGGCCCCAGGCGTTCGGCTCTTTCTTGCCGACCGCGTGGGTCTTGTTGCCCGCGTTGTCGGCGAACCAGGCGATCTGGTCGAGCGCCTTCGCGTCCGGTTTGAGCGGCGGGCCACCGGCGCGGCAGGCGTATTCCCATTCCGCTTCGGTCGGCAGGCGGAAGCGCTTGCCGGTGTTCTTGCTCAGCCACGCACAGTAGCGCAGGGCGGCGTGGAACTCGATGCAGTTGGCCGGGAAGCCGTCGTGGCCGGGAGACTTCCATTCCTGCATGATATCGGGGTCCCAGCCCGCGTCGGGCGGGGCGAAGGGCCTTGTCGTCCGACGCTTGTCCTGAGGCAGATCTCGCCGCTTCTGCCGCTCTTGGTCAGTGAGGTCGCGCTCCAGCCAGAAGACGTCGTACTCGTCCCATCGCGTCTCGTACTGCGCGATCCAGACCGGCTTGACCTCGTGTTCGACCGGCTTCCCCCTCGCGTCGGTAAGGACGATCTTGCCGGGCGGGAGTTGGACCAGTTCGATCTTGGGGCGGCCAGGCTCATCAGCCGCCAGGCGGATCGTGACGGTCTGCGTCTTGAGCTTGGCCGGTTGCACTTCCGACCGCGTGCTCTTTGGTGCGACGGTCGCGGCGAAGATCGAAGAGCACGTAGTCAGGAGAAGGATCGCTCGCATAAGTAGGTCCGTCCGCCATAAAAACAATGTGATTACATCGATGCATTAGCAGCTGCTACAAAGTTCCCGAACTACCTCCACCATAACCCCGGCTGTCATTCCAGGTACGGAAAAGGGGTCAGGAATCGTTTTCAATGGGTGTCCGATTGTTTGAGCTTGGGTGGGCGGCCGGGGTTGCGGTGGGTGGATTGCAGGCCCAGGGCGTTGGTGGTCCAGGCCTGGTAATGCTCGGAGCCGAAGGGTCGGCCGCGGCGGAGGGCGGTGCGGAGGGCGTCTTCTTCGGCGGGGGATTGCGCGCGATTGACGGTATCGAGCCAGTCGTGCGGGCGCGCGACGGGCCAGGGCGCCAGGATCAGCGGCGGTGATGCGGGTGACGACAGCAGCTGCGGCGGTGGCGTGGGCAAATCTGGCGGGGGAGGCGGCGAGGATTGAGGTTGCGGGGAACTGGGCGCGTGCGTGGCGTGCGGGCCGGCGGGATGGAGGCGGCGCCATAATGCGCCCCAGGGCCAGAGCTCGGCGCGCTCGACCAGGCCGGCGCGCAGGGGGTTGCGCTCGACGTAGCGGCAGAGGGCGAGGAAGTGGGCGTCGTCGGATTCGCAGGGGAAGCTCTTGAAGCGGCCCTGGTAGAGGTGGCCGGTGCCGCCGGTGTGGTAGTGGGCGTGCCAGCGCTGGGCGTGGGCGACGGTGAGCCAGCGCATGAGATGGGAGAGTTCGCCGTCGGCGGCGGGTCGGAGGACCAGGTGCCAGTGGTTGGGCATCAGGCAGTAGGTGAACAGTTGGACGGCGGGGAAGCGTGCCAGTGCCCGGCGTTCTTGAGGAAGATCTGGCGGCGGGCGACGGCGCGGTTGAGGACGTGGTAGACGAGGCCGCCGGGGCAGCGGCGGGGAGGTCGGGGCATGGTGAGGGGAGTTTAATGCGGGTG
>DATBFY010000432.1:0-19795 GCA_036558265.1 Tepidisphaeraceae bacterium
CGCGGGGGCGGAACCGTCGATGTCCCAGGATGCGCGGCGCGGGTCATAATGATGCGCCAGCACGCGCTTGAGCGTGTTGGCGATCGCGGGAACGGAGATGCGGGTTTCGTCGGAGACCTCGTCGCGGCCGCCGAAGACGCCGTAGACGCGGCCTTCGGGGGAGAGGAAGTAGCCCCACCAGGAGAGGTCGAAATCCTGGAAGCCCTCCATGGGGAGCAGGTGCAGGTCAACGTCCTTGGCGCTGGTGAGGCGGACGGTGATGAACTGGCGGAGGAGCGGGTCGAGCTGGGGGCCGCCCTCGAGCACGTCCTTGTCGAAGGCGGAGCACTGCTTGCATGGGAGGCAGCGGAGGGTGACGAAGAGGGGGCGGTTGGCGGCGCGGGCCTCGGCCAGGGCGGCGGAGAGGTCGGGCCGCCAGATGACCTTGTCCATCGGGGCGGGGAGCTGGCCCTGGGCGGGGGTGGCGAGGATGGTGTTCCAATCCGGGCTCGCGGGCGGGGCGGCGAGGGCAGTGCGGACGCAAAGGAATGCCAGTGCGAGAGCAGATAGTCCGAGGCGAAGAACGGCGGTGGATTTTGGCATCGATCCTCCTCTTGCTAGAACGATGGACGTGCGGCCGACGGAGATAATATCGCAGGCGAGGGCGGGTGTTGGCCTGGAGGTCGGGCACCTCGGTGGGTTCGTTTGGAAATTTGACGCAGTGGGAGGGGGGGAGGGGAGGAAGGCAAAAGGCAAAGGGCAAAAGGCAAAATGGGGGAGGGGAAACGCGAATGGGTGTGGGGTTCTGTTGGGTTTTGATGGGTGGTCGGCTGGCGGGGATTTGGGCTGGTCCTCACCCCGCGCCCTCTCCCGGCCGCGTTGGCCGTGTCGGCGGAACAGGCCCGGGGTCGCGGCCGGGAGAGGGAGTGGATTGTCTGCGCGCATGGGTGGTCTCCGTATGAGGGGGCGGGATTGCGCGCCGGTGACGCGCGCGGCGTCATCAAAATGGCGAAAGGTGGGTATTTGCTGGGGTTTTTGGGAGAAATCTTTTTTAATTTTCGGGTGGAGGGGGTTGCGCCGCGCGCGTCATGGGCGCGCAACAAAATTGCGAAACATTGACCGGAAAACTTGCCCCGAATGGACGCTGGCGCCCCCTCGTGGCCAGATCCTTCGCTGCGCTCAGGATGACGGCCCAAGGCCGTCGGTGGAACGCAGTTGCGCCGTTCACATATAAACGTGAAGAATGTCCGCCCCACCATCAGCGTGAACTCCGAACCAGCGCGGGGCGGGTTCACCCGTTGACGGTCAGGCGAGGTAGTCGATGGGGTCGCCGGCGCCGCTGACTTTGCGCCACATGCGGCGGAGCATTTCCCTGCGTTGCTGTTCCTGGCGAGCGGCGTGGTCGTCGCCGCCGGGGCCTTGCTGCTGCTGTTGTTGCTGGCGGGGGTCGTCGTTTGCGCCGGTGTGTTCGTTGCGGGGGGCTTGCTGGACCTGGAGGCGTTCGACGCTGACGCCCTGGGTTTCGAGGACGTGCTTGAGCTGGTTGAGGCTGTGGGAGAGGAGCTGGGTGGCCTGTTCGTTGGAGGTCTGGAAGGTGGCGTTCATGACGCCGTCGCGCATCTCGACCATGACCTTGAGGGCGCCCAGCTCGGGCGGGTCGAGGCGGATCTGCATGGAGCCGCCGTGGGGCAGGAGCTGGCCGGTGACGCCGGAGACGATGTTGTCGTGGTTGGCGTCGGCGAAGCGGGTTTCGGGGGGTGGAGGGGGTGGGAGGACGTCGGGCGACTTGAGCGGGGTTGAATTTGGCTGGGACTTCGTGGGCGAGGAGTCGAGCGTCAGTTTTGAGGAGAGGTCGGTATCGACGGCGATCTCGTGCTTGGAGTCGGACTTGGCGTCGGGGTCGGTCGGGGTGGAACCGTCGGGGTCCATGAGCTGGGCGATGGCGGAGGCGGCGGCGGAGGCGGAGGCGGCGGCGGCGGCGGTGAGCGCGTCGTCGGGGGAGGACGTAGTGTAGGTCTTTTGAGATTTGGATTGGGCAGTGGTGGATTGCGGCGCGGCGTTGGCGTCGAGGGGGGAGACGGTTGGCTGCGCTTTCGTTGACGCGTTCTTCGCGGCGGCAGCAGTGGTGTCGACGGATTGGGAAGTCGGCTGGGCAGTGGCCGCGTTCGGGTCGGGGGATTCGGGCGTGGCCTTTTGCGAGGTGGCGGCGGTGGAGTTGGGCTGAGTGTCGGGCGATTCGGTGTCAGCGATGGCGTCGGATGATTCGCTGGGGGGGCGGGTTGCGGTGGAGGCTGACCTGGCGGATTGCTGGGGCTTGCCGATGGCGGAGACGGTGGCGGGTTTGGGGGCGGCCTCGTCGGTGCCATCGTCCTGGTCGGATTGCTGCTTGCCGGAGTCGTCCTTTTTGTGATCGATGGGCTGGACGGCGTGGGCGGCGGCTTGTTGGACGAGGGTGGCGTCGCGGGTCGGGTCGTCGTGGCCGGTGGTGGATTTGGGGTCGGCGGGGTCCTTGGGTTTGGGCGCGTCGGCGGTGGCGGAGTCGGCCACGTCCGCGTCGTCGGTGGGGATGGCTTGGGCGGACGGATCGGACGGGTCGGCGTCGGCGGATTCTTCCGGCGACTGGTCCGATTCGTCGGTGGCGCGGGTGCGATTGTCCTTTGTGGGCTTGGACTTGCCGGCCTTGGCGGAGGCGGCGGTCTTGTCCTTGTCGGTCTTGCGGGGCTGGGGTTTGGCGGGCTTGGCGGCTTCATCTGCCGGACCGGCGGGTTTGCTGGTGGCGGATTTGAGGAATTGCTCGAAGTCGTCGGGGCGGTCGTCGTTGGCAGTGGTATCGAGAGGTTTGGGTTGAGGGATGGTTTTCTGGAGGGGCGCGGGGATGAGGTTTTGGACTTGGAGGGGCATGGGGTGAGTCTCGCGTATGGAGGGATTATCGGATGTTGGGGGGTGTAGGGATGAATGGCGGAGTTCGAAACCGCAAGCGTCTGGGCGGACGATCGGGCGAAGCGAGTTGGATCGTCTTTCGCGCCACTGGCAAGCCCGAGAGCTTGCCAGTGCCACCCAAAAGAGAAGTCACTGCGCGGTGGTCTGGGTTTGGCGCATTTTTTCGAGTACCTGGCCGATGCGGGTGACTTCTTCCGGGGATTTGAATTCCTTGGTGATCTTGGTGGCGGTGCGGGGCTCCATTGCGCGGAGGTACTGGATCATCGTGTCGTCGGTAAGGGACATGAAGATCGTCTTGACCTGGCGCGCGGGCATGGCGGAGTAGAGGGCGAGGGTGTCCTGGAAGCCCTTGTCGCTGGCGAGCTTCTGCTGCTGCTGCTGGGCGTCGGCAAGCCTTTTCTGGTCGGCGGCGAGTTTTTTGCGTTCGGCGTCGATATCGGCGCGGGCGTCCTCGAGGGTCTTGCGCTGGCTTTGGAGTTCCTGGTAGCGGCGGTCGAGGATGGCCATCTGGGAGTCGAACGTGCGCTGCATGAACTCGACCTGCTCGGAGGCGGATCGGCCGGAGACCTTGGCGAGCATCTCTTCGAGCTTGAGGGTGGGCTGGGTGGTGGGGTCGCGGGCGTCGGACTTTTGCTCGACGGGCTGGGTGGCGGGGGCGAAGACGAGTCCTTTGATCTGCTGGATCTTGTCGCGGTCGAGCCTGCCGGACTTGAAGAGGAAGGCGATTCCTGCGCCGGCGGCGAGGAAGTTGAGGGCGAGGGTCCAGGCGATGACGGTGAGGAGCTTTTTCATACGTGTCGCGAACCGTGGGTGCAGCCCGTTACGAACCGTGTGATGCGTCCTTCAGATTATCGGCACTCATCTGCATGGCGATTTCGTCCAAAGCGATCCGTTCCTTGCGGTTATTCTCGTCGTTCCAGCGTTGTTGCTGCTTGTCGCGGAGTTTTTCGAGGATCATGCGCTGGGTCGCCGCCTGGGCGAGGGCGAGGCGGGCGGTTTCGGTCTGCGCGCGGGTTTTGGCGATCGCGTTGACCAGGTCCATGGCCTTGCGCTGCACGCCCAGGAGGAAGCGTCGGTGGGCGGTGATGAAGGCGACGTCGAGGCGGCCGACGAGGTGGTTCTGGCGGATGTCGTCGTTGGTGGCCTGCATGGACTGGTTGAGGGCGGTGAGCTGGTCTTCGAGTTGCTGCTGCCGGGCGAGGGCGAGGGCGTAGTCGCGCTGCTTCTCCCGCTCGATGGTCTGGCGGTGGCGGAGGACGGCGGCGAGTTTGAAGGTGAATTGCGGCATGAATCAACGACCGTTCCGCACGGCGGAACCTACCGGCGGGTCCTTTGTTGTTGGGCCTGGGCCTGGGCCTGCTGGGCGCGGAGGGTTTTCTCGACCTGGTCGATCCAGGTGACCAGGTCCGCGAGTTGTTTTTTCGTCTCGTCCATCGTGCTGGCGGTGGCGGCGTCCTGCTGGAGGAACTGGAGGATGCGTTCGCGGGATTTGATGGCGGTGTCGTACTCGATGTTTCCCTCGACGTAGGCGCGGATGTTCACGAGGTCTTCGATCTCGGCGTAGAGGGCGAGCTGGCGGAGTACCCGGCGGACCTGGGCGGCCTGGTCCCTGGAGGTGACGTCGCCGCGGACGCGGGAGATGGACTGGAGCATGTCGATGGCGGGGAAGTGGCCACGGTTGGCCAGCGCGCGGTTGAGCCAGAGGTGGCCGTCGGTGATGCCCTTGACGGCGTCGGGGATGGGCTCGTTGAAGTCGTCGCCCTCGACCAGGACGGTGTAGAAGCCGGTGATCGAGCCGGCGGCGGTGCGGCCGGCGCGTTCGAGGATCTCGGGAAGCAACGCGAAAACGCTGGGGGGGAAGCCCTTGGTGGCCGGGGGTTCGCGGGCGGCCAGGCCGATCTGGCGCTGGGCCTGGCAGAGTCGGGTGATGCTGTCCATCATCAGCATGACGTGGAGGCCGCGGTCGCGGAAATATTCGGCGACGGCGCAGGCGACCTTGGCGGCGCGTACGCGCAGGAGCGGGGGCTCGTCGCCGGTGGAGACGATGACGACCGAGCGCTTGAGGCCCGCTTCGCCCAGGGCATTTTCGAGGAATTCCTGGACCTCGCGGCCGCGCTCGCCGATGAGGGCGATGACCGAAACGTCGGCCGACGTGTACTTGGCGATCGAGGACATCAGGGTGGACTTGCCGACACCGGGGCCGGAAAAGATGCCCATGCGCTGTCCGAGGCCGCAGGTGTGAAGGGCGTCGATGGCGCGGAGGCCCGTGGAGATCGGCTCGCGGATGTTGGTGCGGTCGAGGGGGGCGACGGCCTTGTTGTCGATGCGGCGGGACTCGGAGAAGACCAGGGGGCCCCTGCCGTCGGCGGGCTGACCGAAGCCATTGAGGACGCGGCCCAGGAGCTGGTCGGAGCACCAGATGCGCGGCGCGGCGGTGATGTTCTCGATGCGGTCGCCGCGCGCGACGCCCGAGACCGGGGAGAGGGGCATGAGCAGGGTCTTGTCCTGGGCGAAGCCGACGACCTCGGCGGTGGCGGTCTGGTGGCCGAAGGAATGGATGCGGCAGAGGGCGCCGATAGGGAGCGGGAGCTGGGCGGCCTCGATGGTAAGCCCGGAGATGCCGGTGACGGTGCCGACGATGCGGAAAGGCATCGTCTGGCGGACGGCGTCGCGCTGGGCATCGAGGAGAGACATGGGAAGGCTGAAGGATGAAGGCAGAAGGATGAATCAGATCACGGCTGGGGGGAGTCTTGAGCCTTTGGGAGGAGTTCCTGCGCGATTCGCGTAAGTTGGAGGTCGAGGTCGGCATCGATCTGGCCCTGGCCGGTGAAGACGCGGCAGCCGCCGGGGACCAGGGTGGGGTCGTCGATCAGCTCGATGTGCTGGAGGTTGGGCCAGCGGGCCTGGAGGCGCGGGAGGGCGTCGACGAGGGTGGCGCGCTGGGCGGGGTGGATGGCGATCTTGACGTCCACGCCGTGGACGACCAGGCGCAGGGCATCGTCCACGTTATCGATGGCGACCTGGGGGTCGAGCTGGGCCTGGCGCTTGCTGACGCGCTGGGCGATGGCCAGGGCAAGGTGGACGACGGCGGTCCTGGCGTCGGCCTCGAGCTGGAGGCGCGAGGCGTCGAGGTCCTGGAGGGATTGCGAGAGAGCGGCGAGGAGTTGGGTGAGTTGCTGGCGGTGCTCGGCCAGCGCCGCGTCGCGGCCCTGCTGGCGGCCCTGTTCGAGTCCCTGCTTGAGGCCTTCCTGGCGGCCTTCGATGAGGGCCTGGGCGTGGGCCTGGCGCTTGATCTGCTCGCCCTCTTCCTGAGCGGCGTGGAGGAGTTTTTCGGCGCGGACCTTGGCGCCCAGGATGATGAGCTTGGCCTGCTTCTCGATGTCAGCCAGCGAGAAGGCGGAGAGCTGCGGGGGAGATTGGTCGGCTTTGATTACGGGCATAGGACGTCAAGGATGAGGGATGAAGGCGGAAGGATGAATCGGATTGCGGCAAATTCATCCGTCATCCTTCGACCTTCATCCTTCGACTTTACACGACCATTTCCTTTTCGCCGCCGCGGCCGGCGATGATGATCTCGCCGGCGTCCTCGAGGCGGCGGACGATGTCGACGATCTTCTGCTGTGCGGCCTCGACATCGGAGACGCGCACGGGGCCCATGTACTGCATGTCCTCCTGGATGAGCTGGGCGGCGCGCTCGGACATGTTCTTGAAGATCTTCTGCTTGAGCTCTTCGCTGGCGGTCTTGAGCGCCAGGGCGAGCTCCTCGTTGTCCACTTCCTTGAGGACGGACTGGATGCCCTTGTCGTTGACGAGGAGGATGTCCTCGAAGACGAACATGAGGCGGCGGATCTGCTCGACGAGATCGGGGTCCTCGGCCTCCAGGCCTTCCATGATGCCCTTCTCGGTGGAGCGGTCGGCGAGGTTGAGGATTTCGGCGACGGTGTCCACGCCGCCGGCCTTTTCGAAGGTCTGGGAGACGATGTCGGAGAGGCGATGTTCGAGGCCGCGCTCGACCTCCTTGATGACCTCGGGGTTGGTCTGCTCCATGTTGGCGACGCGCTTGACGACCTCGATCTGCTTCTGGCTGGGCAGGCCGACTAGGATTTCGGACGCCTTCTGGCTCGGCAGGTGCGCGAGGATCAGCGCGATCGTCTGGGGATGCTCGTCCTGAATGAACGTGAGGAGGTTTTCGGACTCGGCCTTCTGGAGGAAGGAGAACGGGGTGGTCTGGACCTGCTGGGTGACCTGCTTGATGATGCGGTCGGCCTCGCCGGGGGGAAGGGTGCGCTGGAGGAGCTGCTTGGCGTAGTCGAGGCCGCCCTCGGTCATGTATTGGTGCGCCAGGGCCTGGTTGTAGAACTCGTCGAAGACCTCCTGTCGGGTGTCGAGTGTGATGTCGCCCAGCGAGGCGATTTCGCGCGAGACTTCTTCGACGCTCTCGGGGGGGAGGCGCTTGAGGATCTCGGCGGCCTCGTCCTGGGCAAGGGTCAGGAGGAGGACGGCGGCTTTTCGGACGCCGGAAAGTTGGTTGGACGGCATGGCGGCTCAGGCGGTGGTGTTAGGCGACGGGTTGATCGCGGGTGGCGCGGCATCAGGCGCGACTCAGCCAGCGTTTGACGAGGCTGGCGGCGCCCTCGGGGTTCTCCTTCACCATGTCGGCGACCTGGCTGATGATCTGCTGGTTGCGGACGGAGTTGTTGTCGATCTCAATGGCGTCCATTTCCTGCATTCCCTCGCCGGCCTCGGCGACGGGTTCCTCGGGCGGGGCGGCGGCGGCGCGGGCGGGCTTGTCGATTTGAGGCGGGATGATCGGGGCGGGCGTGGCCTTGCGGACCATCATGGAGACCATGAAGAGGCTGACGACCGCGAGGGCGCCCAGCGCGATCTCCTTGAGGTGACCGGTGAGGGCCAGCGGGATGCTGGTGGCAGCGGCGGGCTGGCCGGCGGAGGCGGCGGTGGCATCGCCGGCGGGCACGTAGTCGTAGTAGTAGTCGACCAGGACCTTGTCCTCGGGGGTCTTGCCGACGCAGCCCAGGACGGCGTTCTTGATCTTGACCATCTCCTTGTCCATGAAGGGCTGAAGGGCGGCCTCGTCCGGATCCTTATTGGTCGGGAAGGCGGTCCTGTAGATCTTGACGAAGTAGCTGCGGGGGATGCTGACGCTGGCGCCGATCACGGCGGCGGCGCCGGCGGGGCTCTTGATCAGCTCCTTGACGACGGAGGGGAAGATCTGGTTCTTGATCGTGGTTTCGGTGGTCGTGCTGCTGCTGCCCTCGGCGGCGTTGCCGATGGACGCGCCGCTGTTGGCGGCGCCCGACGCGGCCGCACCGATGCTGGTGGGCTGGTTGGCGCCGCCGGTCGTGTTGGGGACTGCACCGGGCTCGGTCGGACCGCGGGTGGAGTTACTGGTCTCCTCGTTCCGCTCGGTGCTGGTGGAAAGCTTCTCGAAGGTGTGGTCCTTGTCGTAGGTTTCCTTCTCGATCTGCCTGGCCTGCAACTCGGGATCGACGGTGACGCTGACCATGACGCCCTCGATCCAGCCGAGGCGGTCCTGGATCTTCTGGGAGAAGTGGCGTTCGCCTTCCTTGACCAGTTCCATCCAGGTGTCACCGCCGGCGAGGCCGTCGGCGTCCTTGTCCGGGACGTTGTAGGACGCGCCGTCGATGATGACGTTGACCTTGCTGCGGACCAATCCGGCGACGGCGCCGGCGATCGTGTCGGCGGCGGTGCCGATCAGTCGCTTGGGGGGCTTGCTGCCGGGGTTCTTGGTCTTGAGGCTGACCGTGGCGCTGGGCTGGACGTCGGCCTCGCCGAAGGTGCGTTTCTGGGCGGCGTTGATGATGACGCGGGCGTCGCGGATGTCGGGCCACTCGCGCATGATCTGGCCGATCGTCGCCTCCTTGGCGCGGGTGAACATCGCGTCTTCCTTGACGTGCGTGTTCCAGGGGCTGTCCATCTTGGTAATGATGTCGTCGAAGCCCGCGGAGGTGTCGCGCGGGCCGATCTGCTCGTAGGTGAGCAGGGCCAGGGCTTCGAATCGGCGGTCGGCGGGGACCTGAACGCGGGCGCCGATGACCTTGTGCTGGATGCCCTTGGTATCGAGCAGGTTGGTGACGTGGACGATGTCCTCGGCGGAGAAGTCCATGCCGAGCAGGTCATCCATCTCGCTGGTGCCTGCGTAGCGGGACCACCAGAGGAGGGTCATGACCATGATGACGACCAGGGCGCCGGCGAGCATGCGCTGGCTGGCGTTGAGGCCGGCGAGTTGTTCCCTGATTTTCTGAAGCTGGGCTCTGAGGAAATCCATACGACCGCCTTCCATGGCAATTCGGATTTCGCGTCGTTGCGTGCCCCTGCGCGGCAGCGCCGTCGGTTCCACCGACGCGGTGCGCGGCGGGCGTTAATAGCTTAGATTGAGATGTTCTTGATCTCCTCGTAGGCGTCCATGAGTTTCGACCGAATCGAGAGCAATGTCTTGAAGGCCAGGTCGGACTTTTCCATCGCGGTCATGACCCCGGTGACGTCCTCGGTTTTCTTGGTCATGAGGTCATCGACGGCCTGGGAGGCGTCCTGCTGGAGCCGGCTGACCTCGTCGATCGAGTTCTTGAGGAGGTCGGCGAAACTCGATCCGTTGGTCGAGTCGGCGCCTCCGGCGCCGCCGGATGCGGGCGAAGCTCCGCCGCCCGCGAGTTTGCCGAGGCTCAAGTTGTTGGCGACTCCGTGGATCAATGTAGTTGTTAGTTGCCAGTGTGCGCGCGTATGGATGAGCTTCTGTCTGTTTCATAACGCGTCAAGCTAATAATCGCAACGAGGCGTTCATCATGTTCTTGGTGACCTCCATGGTGGTGACATTCGCCTCGTAGGCGCGGGAGGCTTCCAGGGCGTTGACGAACTCGATCGAGAGGTCGATGTTGGGGTAGAGGACGTAGCCGTCCTTGTCGGCGTCGGGGTGACCGGGCTCGAACTTTCTGCTGAAGGGAGCCTGGTCCTGCTGGATTTGGCCGACGTGGACACCGGCCTTTGTCGCCCCTTGGCCGCGCGCGGCCAGATTGGGGGCGAAGGTGACGAAGCGACGGCGGTAGGGGATCGGCCGGCCGTCGGCGTTGCGGGTCGTGTTGAGGTTGGCGATGTTGGCGGCGATCGTGTCCATGCGCGTGCGTTGCGCCTGGAGGCCGCTGGCGGAGATGTCGAGGGTTTCGAACATGGGGGGAGTGGTTAGTTGTCAGTTGCTGGTTGCCAGGGGTCAGCTCACGCGTTCCTTGAGGGCCAGTTCCATGGTAGCGAATTGTTTGCGGAGGATTTCGATCGCCATCGTATAGAGCAGGCCGTTCTTGGCCTGTTCGGAAGCCAGTTCCTCCATCGAGCGGTTGTTCTGGTCGTGGAAGAGGATCCCGGCGGCGGGGTGATCGACGTCCACATTGATGTCGTCGAACGAGACGGCGCCGGGCGCGGCCTGGGCACGGTGGGCGGCGCGGTCGCGGAGCATGGCGAAGAACTTGTCGACGGCCAGATCCTTCTGGCGGTAGCCGGGCGTATCGACGTTGGCCATGTTCTCGGCGATGAGCTTGTGCCGGGCGGCGGAAAACTGCAGCACGCGCTCGACGAGGGGGGCGCTGGTCTGGTTGAAGAGACGTTCAAGGAACATCGCGATCCATCCTCATGTCAAATGGCGTGCCAGGCGAGGCCCAGACCGATTCGTGAGGGAAACACGGGCGGGGCGCCCGTGCTACGAACGATCCGTTGACGCAAGTCTTGCGCGAGGGGCGCAGACATTGCGCGCCGACGCGCTCACACGTGACTTTCGACCAGTTCTCCTTCCTCTTTCCACTTCTTGATCTTCATGCCCAGGGTGCGGACGCCGATGCCCAGGGCATGGGCGGTCTTCATGCGGTGGCCTTTGAAGCGTTCGAGGGTGGAGAGGATGACCTGCTTCTCGATGTCCGCCAGCGGCTTGCCCGCCAGGTCCGTGCCGGCCGCGGACTCGGCGGCGGCGCGGCCCTTCAGCCAGGGCTCGATCGTGTTGGCGCGGATGACGCCAGGGTCGGCTTCCAGGACGCTGGCGCGCTCGATGATGTTCTGAAGCTCGCGGATGTTTCCAGGCCAGTGGTACTTCTGAAGCAGGCGCACCGCCTCGGGCTCGATGTGGCGGAAGGCAGCCTTCTCGCGCTTGGCGATCAGGTGGAGGAAGTGTCGGCAGAGCTCGGGGATGTCGTCGGTACGGTCGCGCAGCGGCGGTAATTCGATCGGGACCACGTTCAGGCGATAGAAAAGATCCTGGCGGAATCGTCCGTCGTTGACCTCCTTCTCCAGGTCGCGATTGGTCGTCGCCACGACGCGGACATCCACCTGCTGGGTCACGCTGCTGCCCACGCGCTCGAACTGGCTTTCCTGCAGGACGCGCAGGAGCTTGGCCTGCAGCGCCGGCGCGATCTCGCTGATCTCGTCGAGGAGCAGCGTGCCGCCGTCGGCGAGCTCGAAGCGCCCGCGGCGGAGCTTGTCGGCGCCGGTGAAGGAGCCCTTCTCGTGCCCGAAGAGCTCGGATTCGAGCAGGTTCTCGGAAAGGGCGGCGCAGTTGACGGCCAGGAACGGGCGATCCTTGCGGTCGCCCTCGGCGTGGATCGCGCGGGCGACCAGCTCCTTTCCCGTGCCCGATTCGCCGCGGATCAGCACCGTCGCATTCTTGCGGGCGACCAGCTCGATCTTCTTGCGGGTCTGCTCCATCCCGACGCCCGAGCCGATCAGCGGTCGCGGGGCGAGCGTCTGCTCGGCGATCGTGCGGAGGGCGGCGTTCTCCTTGATCAGGCGGTTGTGCTCCAGCGTGCGATCGACCAGGATCTTGATCTCGTCGCCGTCGAACGGCTTCTGGATGTAGTCATATGCCCCGAGCTTCATCGCCTCGACGGCGGTCTGCACCGTGGCGAATGCGGTCATCATGATGACGGGCAGCTCGGGGCGGAGCTTTTTGGCCTCGGCGAGCAGCTCGATGCCGGTCATGCGGGGCATCTTCAGGTCGGTGATGAGCAGGTCGAAGCGGCGCTCGTTGATCTTCTCCAGCGCGAACGGCCCGTCGGTGGCGGCGACCACCTCGTGTCCCTCGCGCGCCAGCGTTGCCGCCAACGAGTCCCGCATCATCTCCTGATCGTCGCACACTAGAATTCGCGCCATAAAACGACTCCATTCGTTTCGAGCTGCCTATTGCCTTCTGCCTGCCGCCTACTGCTCCTTCAGATCCGAATCTCGAACTGCGCCCCCCCTGCCGGCGGATTACTGGCGATGATCGTGCCCTCGTGGGCTTCGACGATGCGGTGGACGATCGCCAGCCCCAGCCCGGTGCCGGTGTCCTTGGTCGTGAAGAACGGATCGAAGATCCGGTCCAGCACGTGTGCGGGGATGCCCGGGCCGCCGTCACGGAGGATCAGGCGGACCTGGCGGGCCTCGACGTCGTCGCCCGCGTCGTAAAAGATGCGCAGCGCGCCGCCGCGGTCTTCCATGGCCTCCGCGGCGTTGAGGATCAGGTTCAGCAGGGCTTGCTCGACCAGGAGCGGGTCGAGGTTGACGGGCATCTCCGCCGGGCCCTCGACTTCCCAGGCGACGCGGTTCGCATCGAGCTTGGGCGAAGCCAGCTCGATCGCCCGCGCGACGATCTGCGCCAGGTCGGCGGCCGCCGGGTTCACCTGAATGTCGCGCGAGAACGCCAGCACCTGGCTGACCAGCGCTTCGAGTCGTTTGACGCCCCCGGAGATCTTCTTGACGGTTTCCAGGGACTGGGGCATGGCGGCGACGTCCTTGGCAAGCATCGAGGCATACAGGTGGATGCCACCCAACGGGTTGCGGATCTCGTGGGCCATGCCGGCGGCCATCTCGCCCAGGGCGGCCAGGCGGTTCTTGCGCTCGAGGAGACGGTTTTTTTCGCCCAGCTCCTCGCGGAGAGCGAGCACCTGTTGTTGCAGCTTTTCGTGTGACTCCTGGAGGCGCTCGGTGACCTCGCTGTAGGCCATGATGATCCGGCCGAGTTCTTCGATCCGCTGGGCGGCGTTGAGCGGTGTGGTGGCGGTGGCGTTCATGCGAGGTCGGAAGTCAGAAGCGACAAGCGACAAGCGACAAGCGACAAGCGACAAGCGACAAGCGACAAGCGACAAGCGACAAGTCGATTTACTGTTTCAAGTCCATCCTTGGCGTTCGGGTGCCGTAGGCGGCGGCGGCATAGTTGCGGTTGACCTGTTTTGCGGCAGTGGCCTGGTTGAGCTGGCGGCCCAGGTTCAGCTTGCGCTGCTGCAGGATCAGCGCGTCGTTGCGGTCGGCGGTCGTGATCTCCTCCAGGAGGCGGCGTGTCTCGGCCAGGAGTCGCTCGGCCTGCGCGCGCTGGTCACCGCCCAGACCGCCAACGTATTCGCCCCATCGGCGCTTGGCCACGGCGATCACCTGTTCGAGCCGGGCAACCTGGTCCAGCACCTCCTGCCGGCGGGCGAGAACCTCCAGCAGGGCCTCGGTGTGGCTCTGCTGGACGTGCTCGTGCTGCTGCTCGGCGAGCTTGGCGAGCCGCTGATAGCAGGAGACCTGTTCCTGAAGTGCTTGAATGACCGGATCGCTCATTTGATCTCCGACGCGTTCACCAGAGCCCCGCCTGGCTGGTCCACTGCAGCCACTTATCCCAGTATTCCTTGGGCATCGTGAAGCCACCGCCCTTGAACGCGTCCGGCGGCATCCGCCGGAGGAGCCACTTGGCCCGTTCGTTGGCGGTCTTGGCCTCGGCGGTCTTGCCCAGGGCACAGTAGGCGTTGACGATCTGCACGTACGCCGCCAGCGCGGACGGGTCGTCCTGGTAGCGGAAGGCGGCCATGTCGTAGAGCTTGATCGAGTCCTCGTAGTTGCCCAGGTCGAAGACGCAGTCGGCGCGGTAGAAGTGGGCGAGCTTGCAGTAGAGCTTGTCCACGTCGGTGATCGGCGGGTTGCGGTGATAGATCTCGATCGCGCGATCGAAGAGGCCGCGCGCCTTGTTCAGGCGGTCGCGCTTGGCCGACGCGACCTCCACGGGGTCCATTTCGGTCGGATGGGTCGTCGGACGCGTGGCCGGCGGGGGCGGGACGGCCGAGGCGACCGCCTGCACCGGGCGGGTGGTCGGCTGGGCGCTGCTGACGACCAGCAGCGCCGCGCTCTTGCGATAGCTGTCGCCCATCAGGAAGACCAGCTCGCCCATGCGGTCATCGTGCGGGTAGCGCTGGGTCAATTCCTCGAGCTTGCCGACCGCTTCCTCGTAGCGGTTGGTTCGATAGAAGAGCTCGGCCAGCTCGAAGAGCGCCTGCTTGAACTCGGCCGCCTCGGGGGTGATGAGCGGGTTGTTGTCGATCACGCCGTTGAGGACCGCCTCGGCCTTGTTGTAGAAATCGGGACCCTTGGCGATCAGCGCCTGGGCGAGCGGGACGGCCGACTTGCTGGCGGCCAGCGTGTTGGGGTAGCGGAACTGGTTCCGCTGGTACGCGGCGATGGCCTTGTCGTAGTTTCCGGCGGCCTGGTACGCCTTGCCCAGGCGCAGCAGCGCGTCGGGCGTGAGCGAATCTTCGGGCCGCTCGGCGGCGAACAGCTCAAGCGCCGAGATCATGCGCGTGAGGTCCCCGGCTCGGTCGTAGAGCTCGACGCCGCGCCACAGCGCGTCGCCGTAGCCCTTATCGTCGGTCAGCGTCAGGGCACGGGAGTAAGCGATGTACGCGTCGCCGGCCTTGGATCGGAAATCCCGCACCTGCTGCTCGCGCTTGATCTTCTCGGCGGGCGCGACGTCGGGCAGGTTGCGCTCGACCTGGTCGGCGCGCTTCTCGTAGACACTGCCCAGGCGCGCGTAAAACGAGGCCGGCAGCGCCGACTTTCCCTCAGCGGCGCCGGCATTACCATCCTCGGCCAGCGCCTGCTCGTAGGCCATGACTTCGAGCGCGCCCTGGAAATTGCCGCGCTCGGACAGGATCTGCCCGGCCATCTTCATGCCCAGCAGCGCGTCCACCTTGTACTTGTGTTTGATCTGCTCGCGGCCGTTGATGTAGTTGGTCACATCGTGCAGGTCGGTCAGGCCGGGGTCGTCCTCGCCCTGGCTGATCCGGCAGACGCCGCGCCCCAGGCGCGCCAGCGTGGCGATCTTCGCGTCGGGATGAGTGGTGAGGACGACGTTGTAGAAGGAGTTGGCCTCCTCGGCGCGCTTGCCCTCCTGGGCGATGCGCCCGAGCAGGTATGCGGCGTCGGCGTCGAGCGGGTGCTGGATCTTGAGCTGCTCGCGCGCCAGGCGCAGGAAACGCTCGGCATTGGCGGGCTGACCCAGCTTGTATTCGCAATAGCCCAGCCAGTACGAGATCTGGCCCTGGTCCACCGAATCGACGTTGAGGTGAAGCGCCTCCTCGAGGGTCTGGCGGGCGGTCGCGAACTCGCCCCGATCCACCTGCAGGTGCGCCATCTCCCCCATTGCCCAGGAGCGCTCGGCATCCTTCAGCTCCGCATGGGACAGGTAGTCTTCAAGCGATGCGGCCGCCCCCGCCTGGTCGTCGCCGCCCAGTTGCAGGTCGATGATCTTGCGCTGGAGGTAAAGCGACTTCGCCGGGTTCATCATCGCCGCCCGGCGGTAATACATGAGCGACTCGGTCATGCGGCCCAGGGCCTCGTAGCTCTCGGCCAGACGCTGGTTCATCGCCGCGGTGGGCTTGGCGCCCATTTCCATCGCAATCAGGGATTGTTCGACAATTCTGCGATGATTCTCGGGAATATTGATCTTCTTCTGCTTCTGCCCCAGCTCCAGCGCCTCCGCGAGCAGCAGGTGGATCTCGGCCTCAGGGTCCTTTTCGAGCTTTTCCCTGGCGAGGAGGCGGTTGAGCTGTTCGATCGCCGCCTCGGGGCGCATCTGGGTGAGCAGCGTGCGCGCGACCTCGATCTTCTGGTCGATCGACAGGCCCGGCTTGGGATCGATGAAGAGCCACGCGGCCACGCCAAAGAGGGCCACGCTGAAGACGAGGAGGGGGAGTTGCCACAGTTCGCGGAGACGACCCCACTGTGCGGGGGGTTTGGGGGCGCGCTGTCTTACCGGGGCCGGCGCGGGCTTGGAACCGCCTCGGCGGGCCGGGCCGTCCGGGTCGCCGCTCTTGGCGCCGCCCGCGCCTTCGGCCCGCTCCCGGGTCGTCCGATCCGCTCGCGCTGATGCCTGCGACGACGACGCCATCCGCATCCATGCCTTCCCTGTTCACGCCGGATCGTCCATGATCCACGGCGCCCCTCGCGACCACCATCCACATCCGAGCCGCGAAGGGGATGCAATTCTTCTCACCCCGAGCGAACGCAGGTCCGCGCGCGTTCGATCGAAGCCGTTTCAGCAATGTAACCGCCGAAGGTTCAAAGGCAAGCACGGTTCGCGGCGCAATTCGCACATTCACAATGCGTCCACAACAATCCGAGTTGTCCACGGGGCCCGCAAGGCGCGAAAGGAGTGTCGACATCGTCGTCAAATTCGACTTGAATTCGCGCCAAGCGAAGGGAGACACTTCCGGAATTCCTGATCCCCAATTGCTTTGCGCCCACCCGCGGATGAGCTAGACTTTCGGACCTAAGGGCAAGAGGCCCTGCGCGATCCCATGAAGAATCTTTCCCCCCCAGGTCGGCGCCTTCGCATCATGTTGATCGAGGACCACGCCGACACCTTGGAGACCGTCAGCCTGCTGCTGCGCAAGTCCGGGCACGAGGTCGTCACCGCCGCCTGTTGCGCCGAGGCGCGGGCGCGCGCCGCCAGCGAGGATGAAATCGAAGCGGTGGTCGGGGACCTGGGTTTGCCGGACGGAGACGGCGTGGACCTCCTGGTGGAACTCAAGCGCCAGTACGGGTGCCCGACGATCGCCCTGACCGCTTACGGGATGGACGCCGACGTGAAGCGCTGCGCCGCCGCCGGCATCGACCGCCACCTGCTCAAGCCGGTAGGCGTGATCGAGCTTACCGGCGCCATCGAAGCGCTGTGCGCCAATGGCAACGGCGCCTGAGCCTCTCGCCGATTGTCCGCCCCCTCTTCAACCCCCCGCGATCACCTGACCCGCGACCGAGATGAACCGCATCCGCGCCTCGTAGAGCGCCGTATCGAGGAACTGCTGCTCCTCGGGCGTCAGGTTGTTCTTTGTCTTTTCCTCCAGCACGCCCAGCGTATCGATCAGGTGCTTGGCCATGTCCATGTTGGACATCTCATCGCCGCCGGCACGTCCGCCCATGTCGCTCAGGTAGAACAGCGTCTGCGTCACCAGTGACTGTGCCAGAGAGGGGATTCCCGCCGCCGGCAGCTCGCGCTCGCCCCGCGCGCCGGCGCGGGCCCGCCCGCCCGTGCGCGTGCCGGCGGCGGCAGCCGCCGCGCCCGCAGGTACACCCGCCATCGGCGCCGCCGTCGCGGGCACGACACCCGCGGGCGTGACCGCGGCGGACTGGCTGGCGGCGGCACGCTCGTCCGCACGCCGCTTCTCCTCCTCCTCAAGGCGCCTCTTCTCCTCCTGAGCCTGCTTCTTCCAGTCCAGGTCGATGTGCAACGAGCTCTTTTCTTCCGCCATGGCCACTGATCTCCGCAAAGGTCGTCGCGAACGATTGTGACCCTTGCCCGGTCAGAGGTCAATTGCGGAAAGCATTGGCGGGCCGGCAATGGCGGGTTAAAACGACCGCATGAACCTCACGTATTCCTCCGTCGCTGCCATCGTCGTCGTCGTCGTCGCGCTCGCCGCGTTCTCGACTGCCGCCCTGGCGAATGAACCGGGCAAGACCTCACCGCCCGCTGCCCAACCCGCGCCGCAGAACGCGCCGCCCGAGCCCCAGGACATGAAGCCTCTCTTCAACGGCAAGGATCTTGCGGGCTGGTCCGGGCATCCGAAACTCTGGACCGTCAAGGACGGCGTCATCCATGGCGAAACGACCGCGCAGAACAAGGCCCCGGGCAACACGTTCCTGATCTATACCGGCGGTGACGACAAGAACCCCCAGACCTTCGCCGACTTCGAACTGCGCCTCTCGTTCAAGCTCCAGGGCGGCAATAGCGGCGTCCAGTACCGCTCGAAACACCTCGTCGGCCACAAGGACAACGCATGGGTCGTAGCCGGTTACCAGGCCGAGATCGCCGGCCTGCCGGGCAAGGACGGCTTCCTCTATAACGAGAAGGGCCCCAAGGGCCGCGGCTACGCGAGCAAGTCCAACTACCTCGCGTGGGTGGGCGACAAGGTCGAGATCGGCCCTGACGGGATCTCCAAGGTCGTCGGCTCGCTCGGCGAGAACGGCGCGATCGCCGCCGCCCTGAAGAAGACCGACTGGAACGACTACGTCATCATCGCTAAGGGCAATCACCTCCAGCACTTCATCAACGGCGTGCAGACGATCGACTGCGTCGACGACGACGCCAGGAACCGCGCGAGCTCAGGCATCATTGTTTTTCAGATCCACGTGGGGTAGCTGATGGTGGTGGAGTTCAGGGATGTGCGGATCAAGCAGTTTGGTGCAAAGTGACTCTCACGTGCGTTTTGAGCCACATGTTCCTGATCCCCAGGTGCCTCAGCGACGTCTCGATCACGGTACCTTCGGCCGCGTTGGCGGGGACCGTGACGTCGACGCGCGCCTTCTCCCACACCGTGCCGTGACCGTCGCAGGCGTCGCAGAAGAAGTACCCGGTCCGTCCCGTGCCGCCACATCGCCCGCAGACGCGCGCGACCGGCACCACCATCGGCACGGTGCCGCCCTTGGCCGCTTGCCGGGGCGTCAGCACGATCTCGACGTTCAGCTCCCGCGCCGGGTGCGACTTGGGCGCGCGGTCGATGTAGTTGTTGAGGATGTGAGCCAGGATCTCTTCGCTTCCCGGGTGAACCGTCGCGAAGTTGCCGAACAGGTCCATCACGCCGCCGACGAGCGGTTCGGGGGCCTCGTCCGTCGTCCGCACCTCGTCCGCCAGTGAAAGCCGCCGGTCGTAGTCGGCCTTGCGCGAGGCGTGCGCCAGCGTATCGTACGCCTCCTTGACCCGCGCGAACTGCTCGGCCCCCTCCGCTCCGGTCACGTCGGGATGGAAGCGCAGGGACAACCGCCGATACGCCCTTTTGATCTGCGTCATTCCCGAGTCCCGCGAGATCCCCAGCAAGAGGTAGTAATCGTCCATCATGACAACCTCCGTGTGTCGCGCCCGCCATTCTACTGCCGCGTACCCGAGCGGATGAACCTTATTTGTTGGCGCCACCCGCTTCCCTCCCGCACGGGTCCACGGTAAACCAGCCCGCATGATGCGATTTACCGTGCTGATCGCGTTTCTAATCTGGTTGACCCCGCTCGCCCACGCGGCTGATCCCAGGCCCAACATCGTTTTCATTTTGGCCGACGATCTGGGTTACGGCGACCTCGGCTGTTACGGCCAGCAACAGATCAAGACACCAAACATCGATCGCCTGGCCACCGAGGGCCTGCGTTTCACCCAAGCATACGCCGGCGCGACCGTGTGTGCCCCGTCGCGCTGCTGCCTGATGACCGGCTTGCACGGCGGCCACGCGCGGATCCGCGGCAACAAGCGCGTGGCGCTCCAAGCCACCGACGTGACCGTCGCCGATGTCCTCAAGCGGGCCGGCTACGCCACCGCGCTCTTTGGCAAGTGGGGTCTGGGACAGGCCGACGACGCCGGCTCCCCGAACAAACATGGCTTCGACTTCTTTTTCGGCTACGCGGACCAGACGCACGCCCACAACTATTACCCGACGTATCTTTGGCGCAACGATCAGAAGTTCCCGCTGCCCAACGTGGTCCCCTCCAACCCTGCCTGGAAGTTCGGCCAAGGGGTCGCCACGGAGAAAAAGGCCTGGTCGCACGACGTAATTGCAGGGCAGGCCATCGATTGGCTCAAGGCCAACCATGA
>DATBFY010000433.1:0-5081 GCA_036558265.1 Tepidisphaeraceae bacterium
AACGGCGACGGCGAGCCCGCTTCAGCGGGCGGGGCCTCCAATTCCGACAATGGCGACATCGTCAAACTCTCGACAAAGAAGAAGAAAAAGCGCACGAAGAGCCGGCACGAGGATTAGCACCCCTCTCCCCCCCCTCCCCGATGCGTCAAATTTCCAAACGAACCCAAACCGCTGTGCCAGGCTGACTCATCATGGCTAAGAAGAAAACCGCCGCAACCGAAAGCCGCGTCAACAAACGCATCCGCGAGCGCGACAAGTCCACGCTCGGCAAGATCGTCCACCTTGCCGACGACGTCGCCAAAAACGCCTTCAAGGGCGGCGACATCGCCCTGGCAATCCCCACCCGCACTCGCTCCAACACGCTGTGGAACAAGAAACGCGGCATCCTCCAGATGGGCTCGGGCAAAGCCACGCGCGAGCTGTTCAACCTCAACCAGGCCAAGCAGTTCATGCAGACCGTCCTGCACGGCGACTCGATCAAGCAACTGATCGAGGCCGAGAAGACGCTCAGCCTCCGCGGGATGTTCTACAAGGCCTTGCACACCATCCAGGGCACCAAGGGCGAGAAGACGTTCGCCGGGCAGGACGAATCCGACTGCATCCTCGAGGACCTTGAGGTTGCCATGGGCGCCCTGCGCGAAGAGCTCCACGTCTACGCCAAGAAGCGCGGCACGATGGTCGGCAACATCACCATCGTGGACAGCGGCGACGAGATCGACTGCCGCCACATGGGCTCGGGCGGCTACGCCGTCCCCTCGATCACCGAGCCCGACGTCATCCAGTTCAAGAAGTGCGAGGCCAAGTTCGTCCTCCACGTCGAAAAGGACACCGTCTGGGGCCGCTTCAACGAGGACCGCTTCTGGGAGAAGCACAACTGCATCCTGACCGAGGGGAGCGGCCAGCCCCCGCGCGGCGTCCGGCGCCTGCTCCGCCGCCTCAACGAAGAGCTGGGCCTGCCCATCTACTGCCTTCTCGATTGCGACCCCTGGGGGCACTACATCTACAGCGTGATCAAGCAGGGGTCGATCAGCCTGGCATTCGAATCCGAGCGCCTGGCGATCCCGGATGCCAAGTTCCTCGGCGTGCGTGCCAAGGACTACGACGAGTGCGACCTGACCGACGACGTGCAGATCGAGCTCAACGACAACGACAAGAAGCGCGCCCGCGAGATCGCCGCCTACCCCTGGTTCAAGGACCACAAGGGCTGGCAGAAGGAAATCGACCGCATGATGAAGAACGGCTTCAAGATGGAAGTCGAATCGCTGATCACCAAGGACATCAGCTACGTCACCGAGGAATACGTGCCCGAGCGCTTGAAGAAGAAGGACTGGCTGGATTGAATCGGGCAAGCGCGGGGAACCATGGTGCGCATTGGGCGTGCGAAACGCCTTGGATCATTCAGTGCGAGTCCTGCCCGGACGCCTCGCCGGTGCTCACCTCGCCGGCGAACGAGTCGTCCACCTGGTCGGGGTCGGGTCGGGGCATGCGGCTGGCCGCGTCGGCGCCGCGGCCCTCGGCGGTCGACTCGATGTCGCCGCCCGAGTGATCGAGGGTATCGCCCTCGACCTTGCCCGCCTTTCTTCCCTTGGCGTTGCGCGTCGGCGGGCCTGAGGCAAACTCGCGCGCCGATCCGGTCGAATCGTCGGGTCCCGGCGTGCCGCGGGGGCCGGTCTGGGCGACGCCGCTCCCGCCCGTGCCGACGCCGATGATGTCGGTGTCGAGGTCTCCGCCGCTGCTCGAGCCGACGCCCGAGTCGTTCAACCCGACGCCGGCGACGCGCCCCTGGTTCTCACCGGCGTGGGGCGGGGCGGCGCCGGGATCGCTGCGGCGGGTGTTCTCGGAGGCGTACTGGCGGCCCCGCGTGTCGCCCTCGCTCACGCCGAAATCGCCCTGGCCGCCGATCGTGCGGGCGGCGCCGGCGTCGCTGCCGACCTTCCCCTGCGGGGCCTTGCCGCTCGTGCCCTTCTTACCGCGGTTTCCGCCCTTCGACTGATTCCTGGCCATCGTGGGTCTCCTTTCGTCGGGATTCAACCGTACCACTCGCAAACGGCGTGCGGGAGCGCCCGGAATCGGCCGGCGGGCTCAGCCGCGGACCGGGAATGGCAGGCCCAAAAAGTGAATCAGCCTCCCCGACCCCAGGGAGGCTGATCGCGCGTAAGCTCTCTTTGGTTGTCGGATCGACGATCCGCGGGCGCTTACTTTTCTCGCTCGCGCTCGTCGAGGATCGACACGGGCTGGCGGCCGGCGAAGCCGGCGTTGAGCTCGTGGAAATAAGCGATGCGTTCCTCGCCCAGCTTCCAGCAGAGGTAGACGTCGCGGCCCTGGTGGCGGCCGACGAAATCGACCAGGCCTGCCTGGAAGTCCTTGAGCTCACACCCGATCTCGGTCAGCTCGTCGAGATAGGTGTGGAGCTTGTCAATGGCGACGTCGAGCTCTGCCTGGACGCGTTTGTGCTCCTTGTTCGCGGCCGCCTCGAGCTTCGACTGCAGGCGCGTCGCCTCCTCGCGCGTGGTGACGATGTCGCTGACGACGCGTCGCACGAGGGGCAGGGCGCGGTTGGCGTCGACGAGACTGAACCGCCTGCGGGGACGCGATGAGAAAACCGGTTGGGGGGTAAGAGACTGGGGACCGGCCATAGAGATGCCGCCTTTCGCGTAACGACGACGCCGAGCCCCGCTGGTCGCACAACAAGCAAGCGCCCGGTGCCACTCCTGACATGCGATTATGACACCGCGCGATTGGGTGTCAATTACGCAGTTCGCAAGCGCTAATCGCAAAGGATGTGCCGGATAAACGGGCGAGTCGCGCGCGCCCGCGGCGAGCCCAGCCGATGCGGCTCGCGTGACCGCGCCACCGGTCAGCTTGTCGCGAAGTGACGTGCGCAACGCCGACAAAATCGGCATTCATATCGCAGGTTCAATTGGTCCGCGCGGGCGGCGCGCACGTCGGTCTGCGGATCGGGAAACGGGAGGCTTGCGATGCTCCAAAACCTGAGCGCGCCGGCATAGGCATCATATGTCGCGCAACCGGCGCGGGCGTCAGCGCCGGTAGTCCGGTTGGGAACTGTTATCAAGCAGTAGATAGAGGGTCAACACGGGCGAGGCGCCCGTGCTACGGGGCTCTTGCGTGAGACATCCAATCAGGCGTCCAGCGCCGCCAGGCGGCCGGTGGCGTCGCCGATCGTCTCGACATTGACCTGCATCCGGTCGAGCATCGAAAGCCAGAGGTTGTTGATCGGCGTCTCGCGGTCGAGGCGGATGTGTCGGCCGGGCTTGATCGTGCCGCAGCCGCCGCCCGCGAGGAGGACGGGGAGGTTGTCGTGGTTGTGGGCGTTGCCGTCAGAGTTGCCACTGCCGTAGGCGATCATGCAGTGGTCGAGGAGCGTCTTGTCACCCTCGGGGATGCTCTTGAGCTTCTGCAGCAGGTAGGCGAGCTGCGTCACGTGGAAGCGGTTGATGTCGCGGATGCGCTGCTTCTTGACCGGGTCGCCGCCGTGGTGGGAGAGGTCGTGGTGGCCGTCGCGCACGCCGATGAACGCGTACGGGCGGTTGCTGCCCTCGTTCGCCAGGACGAAGGTGGCGACGCGGGTCACGTCGGCCTGGAAGGCGAGCACGAGCAGGTCGCACATGAGGTGGAGGTGCTCGGAGTACTCCGCGGGGATCTGGGGGTTCTTCGCGCTCCCCTTTGTGGAGCCGTTAAACCGCTCGGCGAATGAGGGATCGGGGAGCCTGGGCTCGGGGAGCTTTTCGGCGCGCTGGATGCGCAGCTCGATGTCGCGGATGGAGGAGAAGTACTCATCGAGCTTGCGGCGATCGCCCGCGCCCAGCTTGTGCTCCAAGTCTCCGGCGTCCTCGCGGACGAAATCGAGGATGCTCTTTCGGCGGGCGTCGCGCTTGGCGCGGTCGCCGGCGCCGCCCGAACCGAACAGCCGCTCGAACACGAGGCGCGGGTTGACCTCCTTGGGCACCGGCGTGGTCGCCGACCGCCAGGACATCGTGGACGAGTAGACGCAGGAATAACCGGAGTCGCAGTTGCCGGCCATCGCACCCGATTCGCAGCCGATCTCGAGTGACGACAGGCGCGTCTGGTCGCCGATACGCGACGCGGCGACCTGGTCGATCGACACGCCCGCGCGGATGTCGGTGCCGTCGGTCTTGCGCGGCTGGGCGCCGGTGAGGAACGCGGCCATGGCACGGGCGTGGTCGCCACCGCCGTCGCCGTGCGGGCGGGCCTTGTCGGCGGCTAAGCCGGTGAGGACCGTGAGATGGTCGCGGACGGACGCGAGCGGCTGGAGGATGGCGGGAAGCTCGAAGCCCGCGCCGACGGTCTTGGGCGTCCAGTCGGCCATGTTCTTGCCGTTGGGGACGTAGAGGAACGCCATGCGGTTGGGCGCGGCCTTGGACAGCGGCGTCGTCCCGCCACGGGCCCAGTTGATCATCGGACCCATCGACTCAAGCCACGGCAGCGCGACCGCGCAGCCCATGCCCCGCAACAGCGTCCGACGCGACAAGTGATTCTTGCTCATGATGGCTTTTCCTGTCCCTTGCCTCGACGCAGCAGGAACGGATCGCTCCGTACGATCTCGATCACCAGCCGCGAGAAGCGGTAGTTGTCCTTCTCCAGCGCCGCGCAGATCTTGTTGATCGCGCGGCGGTCATAATACTGCATGCCCCGTCCCAGGGCGTAGGTCATCATCTTTTCGGCCAGACAACGTGCGAACTGGTTCTTCTTCTCCATCAGGATCGTCCGCAGGCCGGCGGGACCTTTGAACGATTTGCCGTCGGGCAATGTCCCCGACGGGTCGATCGTGAACTGGCCGTCCTTTGATCGGAACGCGCCGACGGCGTCAAAATTCTCGAAGGCGAAGCCGATCGGGTCCATCTTGGCGTGGCAGGCGGCGCACGCAGGATTCACGCGATGTTCTTCCATCCGCTGGCGAAGCGAGCCGGTGAGCACCGCCTTGGCGTCGGTCTTGAGCTCGGGCACGTCCGGCGGGGGCGGGGGCGGCGGGGCGCCCAGGATCTGCTCGAGCACCCATCGCCCGCGCTTGACCGGCGAGGTGCGCGTGGGGTTCGACGTAA
>DATBFY010000434.1:0-10313 GCA_036558265.1 Tepidisphaeraceae bacterium
TGGGGGTGGCGGGGGTGCTGTGGCTGGCGGGGGCGCCGTTTTTGAAGCGGGATACGGATCGGGTGGAGCGGGGGTGAGGGGGGTGGGAAGGCAAAAGGCAAAGGGCAAAAGGCAAAAGGAGGAGGGAGGGCTCTGATTTGCGCCTGGGGGTGAGGGGTGTTAAACGGGGTGATTTGGCGCGCGATTTTTTCTGGGATGGGGAGTTTTGGGGAGATTTGGGGAGTTGGTTGGGAGTTCATGCGTTAGCGTGTGTTAATTGAAGACACGCTGAAGCGTGAACTCCGAGCTGCGGGAATGATACGATCTGGGGAGGGGTGGGAATCTGAAGTATTGAAATTGAAAGGGGTTATGATCCGCCCGGGTGGAAAAAACCGGCCCCAAAGCGGCCCCCTGGGCGACGGTTTGTGGCCCCGGGATGGCCCCGCGGTGGCCCTGCGTTGGCCCTGGGGTGCACTTCTGTCGCCCCTTACGGGGCTGATCGTTGGTTGCATTTAATACCCACGGCTTACGCCGTGGGCTATGTTCTTTCGCCGCTCCGCGGCGGTCGGTGCAGGCGTATTCGGTTGTCAATGAGCGCTTCTACAGGAAGGCGCGGGGTTGCGCGCCGGTGACGCTTCGGGCGCCATCAAGGTTGCGGGAGGTGGGGATTTGCTGGGGTTTTCGGGTGAAATCTTTTTTATTTTTCGGGTGGAGGGGGTGGCGCCGCGCGCGTCATGGGAGCGCAACAAAACGTCGGAATATTTGCGCGCGGCGCCACTGGGGAAAACGCAAAGAAGCACGGGACGTACGCTTTAGCGTGTCTTCAATTCAAAGCACGCTAACGCGTGAACTCCGAACGCCTTGTACCTGGGTATTGCGCGACGTTATCATGCGTTCCCTGACGTTCCCCGCGTCGCATCGATTGCAATTTTCGAACTTGGGAGGAAACATGTCCCGCTCCGTCACGACTGCGCTGATCGCGTTGATGGTTCTCGCGTGCGTACCCGTCTTGTCGCTTGCCGACGTGAACGTGGGTGATCGGCCGACGCTGGTGTTCAACTCGGCCAATGGGATGGGGACGGTGAACCTGGAAAAGCTCAAGGGGAAGATGGTGATCGTGGATTTCTGGGCGACGTGGTGCGGGCCGTGCATGGCCGAGGCCGACCACATGGTGCAGGTCAACACCAGTTACGCGCCCAAGGGGCTGCAGATGATCGGGATCAGCCTGGACCAGGACAAGCCGTCGATGATCCGGGTGGCGCAGGAGAAGGGGTTCGCGTGGCCTCAGTATTTCGACGGGCGGGTGTGGCAGAACCAGATCGGGCGGCAGTGGGGGATCAACTCGATCCCGGCGACCTTCGTGATCGGCCCGGACGGGGACGTGCTGTGGAAGGGTCATCCGGCGAACCTGGATAACGCGCTGGCGGCGGCGTTCAAGAATCATCCGCCGCGGCTGGTGGATGAGAAGGTGCTGGCGGACGCGAACGCGCTGGCGGACAAGATCGACGCGGCGCTCAAGGAGAACGGACAGGCGTCGGCGATCAAGCTGCTGGCTGCCGTGCCGGCCGATGCGAAGAAGGACGGCAAGTTCGCCGAGCGGATGGCGGACATCGAGAAGCAGCTTGGCGAGTATGCGACCAAGTCACTGGCGGAGATCGATCCGCTGATCCAGGACAAGAAGTACGTTGAGGCGGCGAGCCGGCTGAGCGACCTGACCAAGGCGCTGGGCGCGCTGCCGGCGGGGTCGGACGCGAAGAAGAAGTTGTCGGAGCTGATGTCGAATCCGGAGGCGAAGGCGCAGTTCGAGGCGGCGCAGAAGAAGAAGGCGGCGGATGATGAGCTGGCGGTGGCCAAGCGGATGCAGGGGGAGGGGAAGGACGACCAGGCGTACCTGAGGTTCAAGGCCGTGGCGACGAACTTCGCGGGGACGCCGGCGGCGGACGAGGCCAAGGGGCTGATGGCGGCGTACGAGCAGAAGAACCCTGGGGTGGTGGCGAAGGCGAACGAGGCGGCGGCGGCGGGGAAGGCGAACGCGGCGCTGGGGATGGCGGCCAACTATGCGCGGGCGGGGCGGGTGGACCTGGCAAAGCGGAAGTACCAGGAGGTGATCGCGGCGTATCCGAATACGAGTTATGCGCAGAAAGCGCAGGCGGCGATTGCGGAGTTGGAGGGGAAGGGGAAGTGACGCCGGTGCATCGTTGGGTGGCATGGGCAAGCGTACTCGCTTGCCCGTGTTCGTTGGGCGGTGGACAGAAGGCCACGGGCAACGGAGTACCGTTGCCCATGCCACCCAATCAGGTCAGGGAGAGGAGTTGTTCGACGAAGGCGCGCTGCCTGGGGTTGGTGGCGGTCTTGAGGAATTCTTTGAAGAGGGCGCGGCTTTGGTTGGCGAGGACGTCGCCGACGATTCGGGGCATCTGGCTTTCGGGGCTTTGCGGGGGCTGGACGCGGCCGCTGCCGCTGTCGGCGGGGGCGCGCAGGGCGTAGAGGATCGTGTCCAATGCGGCCTCCATCGCGGCGCCGGTGCACATGACGCAGGGTTCGAGGGTGCTGACGAGGATCAGGTCGCGGGCGTCCTGGGGGATTTTTGCGGCGGCGTCGCGGAAGGCGATCATCTCGGCGTGGGCGGTGCGGTCCTGGGTCGAGTTCAGGCGGTTGAAGCCGCGGGCGATGATGCGGCCCTGGCCGTCGCAGAGGACGCAGCCGATGGGGGCTTCGCCTGCGGCGAGTGCCTCGCGGGCGACGGCGAGGGCTTCGTGCATGAGGCGCTCGATGGCGGCGGTGGTGAGGTGGATGGGGGTAGGCGACGCGCGGTGGAGTACATCGTCGAGGCGCTGGAGCATGTGGGCGGTGTCGCGCCAGACGCCGCGTGCGCCGGCCTCGCGCAGGGTCTGCTCCGACTGATAGCCGGTGAGCACGCCCAGGCCGATGACGCCGGCGTGCCTGGCGGCGTGCATGTCGTAGAGGGTGTCGCCGACCATGGCGCATTGGGCGGGGGAGAGGCCGCTCTTTTTGACCGCGGCGATGACGATATCGGGCGAGGGCTTGGATTCTTTCGCGTCGTCGGCGGTGGTCATCCGATCGCAGGCGGATTCGAGGTCGATGCCGGCGGCCTGCTGGAGGGCGTCGAGTTGCTTTTGGTTGCTCGAGGTGGCCAGGACGACTTTCAGGCTGCGCTCGCGAAGGGTGGCGAGCAGATCCAGCGCTTTTGGGAAGGTCTCGAGGCCTTTCGATTTGGCGATACGGGCGAATTCGTCGGATTCCTCGCGGCGCAGGGCGTCGCCGTCCGTCTGGTCGGCGGACTTGCCCAGGATTGAAGGGACCAGCTTGTCGCCGCCCTTGCCGATCTCGACCTCGATGCGGTCGGGGGCGACGCGGTAGCCGTGGCGGTCGAAGGCGATGTGCCAGGCCTGCACGTGGGCGGGGTTGGAATCGACCAGCGTGCCGTCGATGTCAAAGATCATGGCGTCGAGGGCCATGAGGGCATTGGAGCAGATCGAGGCGGGTGCGCGAACACGGCAAATCGCACGGGAAGGGAATTGATTGCTCCCGCATCCATCGCGGATAATGCGAGTCGATATGAAACACCTCTTCGCACTGTGCATGCTGATCGTCGTCTCGTTCTCCGCCCGATCCCAGGACGCTGACAAATCCCCTGCGGAGCAGCTTCCGCCTCACATCACGCGGCTGACGCATTTCGGCGAGCGGGCCGATTTCTCGCACGACGGCAAGCGCATCCTGTTCGTGGAGAAGACCTACGGGGACGTGTACGAGGTGGAGATCGCGACCGGCGTCATCCGGCCGGTGACGCACCACTTTTTTCATAACGGGTTCACGCGCGCGCTCTACCTGGCCAACGGGGACATCCTGCTCTCGGGGTGCAAGACGTTTGACCCGAATAACCCGCACTACAGCCGCAGCCATTGTGAGCTGTCGGTGCTCGACAAGTCCTTCACGCGTCCGCCGACGCCGCTTGGGGAGATGTGCTCGGAAGGGCCGTGCGTCTCGCGGACGAAGATGCGGATCGCCTGGACGCTGACCACGGCGCAGGCCCCGGACAAGCTCAAGCCGGGCCAGTCGCAGATCTGGATGGGGGACATCGAGATCGACCCGCGCACGAGCTCGCCGCGGATCGTGAACAAGCGGTTGGCGCTGGACAGCACGAGCCTGCCGTTCAAGTGCACGCTGGAGTGCCAGAACTTCCGCCCGCCGCAGGAGGAGGAGATGACGTTCTCGGCGTACGGCTACCAGGGCACGGACGTGATGGGCGTGGACCTGAAGACCGGCAAGGTGACCAACTACTCGAACGCGCCCAATCAGTATGACGAGCCGGAGGGGATCTTTCCGGACGGGCAGTACACGCTGGTGGAGTGCGACAAGCACACTGCGGGCAAGCCCAAGCGCGGCCCGGGGCAGGTGGACCTGTACAAGCTGAAACTCGACGGAAGCGGCCAGACGCAGCGGCTGACGTTCTTCAACGATTACGAGGGGTACAAGGCGAGCAACCCGGTGGTGAGCGATGACGGGCGGTTCATGGCGTTTCAGATGGCGCGGTCGAAGGATCCGGCGGGGGTGGGGTATGGGATTTTTCTGTATGACTTCACGAAGGCGCCGGTGAAGTAGAACCGGGCGAATCTTGCGATTCGCCCGGGGAACTCAACCATCTTCAAGTGTTGGCGGCCGTCAGAACAACTTCATATACGGCAGATCGCTCCGCCCCATCAGGAACTCATCCACCCCCCGCGCCGCCTGCCGGCCTTCGCTGATCGCCCAGACCACCAGCGACTGCCCGCGGCGCAGGTCGCCGGCCGCGAACACGCCTGGCACGCTGGTCATGTAATTCGGGTCCACCACCACGTTCCCCCGCCCGTCCAGGTTCAGGCCCAGTTGCTGGATCGCGCCGGCCTTCTCCGGGCCGACGAAGCCCATCGCCAGCAGGCACAAATCGCAGTCCAGCTCGAACTCGGTGCCGGGGATCTCCTTCATCGTCGGCCGGCCCTGCTCGTCCTTGGTCCAGTCCAGGCGCACGCCGTGCAGCTTCTTCACCACGCCGCTTTCGCCGGTGAATTGCTTGGTGCCGATCGCGAAATCGCGGCAATCCTCCCCGTTGCAGAAGAGCACCGCTTCCTCGTGCGCGCTCGACGAGCGATAGACGACTGGCCAGTAAGGCCACGGGGCCACGCCGTTCTTCGGAGCCACCTTGTCGCCCTCGCGGCCTTCCGGGGGTTTGGGCAGCAACTCGAACTGTCGGATGCTCTTGCACCCCTGGCGCAGCGCGGTTCCCAGGCAGTCGGCGCCGGTGTCGCCGCCGCCGATGATGATCACGTGCTTGTCCTTAGCGTGGATCTGGTTTTGAACGGTTTCGCCCAGGCTGGCGCGGTTGCCCTGCGGGAGGTACTCCATCGCGAAGTGGACGCCCTGAAGCTCGCGTCCGGGCACGGGCAGGTCGCGGGCCGCCGTCGCCCCGCCGCAGAGCACGATCGCGTCGAACTCGCCGCGAAGTTTTTCGATTGAGAATTGCGGGTCCACGCCCACGTTCGCGTTGGTGACGAAGGTGATCCCCTCCTCCTTCATCAGGTTCACCCGCCGATCGACGATGCGCTTCTCGAGCTTGAACTGCGGGATGCCGTACATCAGGAGACCGCCGATCCGGTCGGCCCGCTCGAAGACGCTCACCAGGTGCCCGGCCTTGTTAAGCTGCGCCGCGCACCCCAGCCCCGCCGGGCCCGAGCCGATCACCGCCACGCGCTTGCCGGTGCGCTTGTCCGGCGGCTGGGGCGTGACCCAGCCTTCTTCAAACGCCCGGTCGATGATGTTCTGCTCGATCAGCTTGATCGTGACCGGCTTCTCGTTGAGGCCCAGCACGCACGCCTCTTCGCAGGGGGCCGGGCAGATCCGGCCGGTGAACTCGGGGAAGTTGTTGGTCTTGAAGAGCATGTCCAGCGCTTCGCGCCAGCGGTTCTTGTAGACCAGGTCATTCCACTCCGGGATGATGTTGCCCAGCGGGCAACCGGTGTCCCCGTGGCAGAACGGGATGCCGCAGTCCATGCAGCGGGCGCCCTGGTCGCGCAATTCCTGCTCGTGCTTCTTCTTGTCCCCGAACGGGATGTAGATCTCGTTCCAGTCGAGGATGCGCAACTCAACCGGCCGCCGCGACGGCATTTTCCGGGGCAACTCTTTGAATCCAGTCGGCTTACCCATCTGACTTGGTTTCCTCGCGATTCAGTTCAATTCACCGCAGAGGCGCAGAGGACGCAGAGAAGAGAGAGAAGAAATCGTGTGTGGCAGCGGAGAAAAGCAAATCTCTTCTCCCACTGCTTCTCTTCATCTGTGTTCATCCGTCGTTATCTGTGGCTAATTCTTCCTCGTACTTTTCTCTGCGACCTCTGCGTCTCTGCGGTGAGCTCTCTCAAGCCTTCCGCTCCGCCAGCTCCGCCGCCCGGCGTTCGATTTCGGCCTTGTGCTCCAGCACTCGGCGGTAGTCGTTCGGCATCACCTTCACGAAATACTCCAGCTCTCTGTCCCAGTCGGCGAGGATCGCCTTAGCGACGGGGCTGTCCGTGAACTTCACGTGATTCTCCAGGAGCCTCCTGATCGTTGCCACGTCGTCGGGCTTGTCCGGCTTCTCGAGCGTGACCATCTCCGAGTTGTAGAGCCGGGGGAGCAGACCGGAATCATCGTACACGTATGCGATCCCGCCGCTCATCCCCGCGGCGAAGTTCCGCCCGACCGGACCGATCACCACCACGCGCCCGCCGGTCATGTACTCGCACCCGTGGTCGCCCGTCCCCTCGACCACCGCGTGGACGCCGCTGTTGCGGACGCAGAACCGCTCGCCCACGACGCCGCGGATGTAGATCTCGCCCGCGATCGCGCCGTAGCAGATCGTGTTCCCGGCGATGATGTTCTGCTCCGCCTTGAAGCCCTTCGCCAGCGCCTCCCTGGGCGGGAAGATCGCGATCCGGCCCCCTGACAGGCCCTTGCCCACGTAGTCGTTGGCGTCGCCCTCGAGGATCAGCGTCAGACCCTTGGCGCCGAAGCATCCGAACGACTGCCCCGCGTGACCCTTGAACTTGAACGTGACCGTGTCGTCGGGCAGGCCCGCAAAGCCGTAGCGCTTCGCGATCTCGCCGCTCAGCGTCGTGCCCACCGTGCGGTTGGTGTTCTTGATGTCGAGCTCGGCCGTGACCTTCTCGCCTTTCTGCAACGCCGGCTGGGCAAGCCCGATCAGCTTCGTCTGATCCAGCGACTTGTTCAAGCCATGATCCTGCTTCGAGACGTTGCGGTACTCCACCGGGAACCCGGCCGGCGGCACCGGCTTGTGCAGGATGACCGACAGGTCCAGGTGTTTGGCCTTGAAATGCTCCGAGATGTCCTCGAACTCGAGCAGATCCACCTGCCCGATCATCTCGTCGATGCTCCGCACGCCCAGCTCCGCCATGATCTGGCGGACTTCCTCGGCGATGAAGAACATGAAGTTGATCACGTGCTCGGGCTTGCCGGCGAACTTCTTGCGCAGCTCCGGATCCTGCGTCGCGATGCCGACCGGGCAGGTGTTCAGGTGACACACCCGCATCATGATGCAGCCCGACGCGATCAGGGGCGCCGTGCTGAAACCGACCTCATCGGCGCCCAGCAGGAACGCGATCGCCGCGTCCCGCCCGGTCTTGATCTGGCCGTCGGTCTGAAGGATCACCCGACCGCGCAGGCCGTTCATCACCAGCACCTGCTGCGTCTCGCTGATCCCCATCTCCCACGGAATTCCAGCGTACTTAATGCTTGTCAGTGGGCTCGCGCCCGTGCCGCCGGAGTCGCCGCTGATCAGGATGTGGTCGGCCTTGGCCTTGGCTACCCCTGCCGCCACCGTTCCTACCCCTACCTCGCTCACCAGCTTCACGCTCACGCGCGCCGCGGGGTTGGAGTTCTTCAGGTCGTGGATGAGCTGCGCCAGATCCTCGATCGAGTAGATGTCGTGGTGCGGCGGGGGCGAGATCAGCCCCACGCCCGGCGTGCTGTGCCGGATGCTGCCGATGTACTCGTCCACCTTGTGTCCCGGCAACTGTCCGCCCTCGCCGGGCTTGGCACCCTGGGCCATCTTGATCTGAAGCTCGTCGGCGTTCACCAGGTACTCGGCGGTCACGCCGAACCGCCCGGATGCCACCTGCTTGATGGCCGACCGCCGCAGCTTCGGCTGGCCGTCCGCCCAGGTCTCCCGGTCGGGCTTGAACCGCCGCGGGTCCTCGCCGCCTTCGCCGGTGTTGCTCTTGCCGCCGATCCGGTTCATCGCGATCGCCAGGTTCTCGTGGGCCTCGGTGGAGATCGACCCCAGCGACATGGCCCCGGTCACGAACCGCTTGACGATCTCCTTCGCCGGCTCGACCTGCTCGAGCGGGATCGGACCCGACGAGGACTTTTTGAACTTGAGCAGGCCGCGCAGTGTGCAGCGGTTGCGCGTCTCCTCGTTCACCAGCTTGGTGTATTCCCCGAACGTCTTGGCGCTGTTGATCCGCACCGCCTGCTGCATCTTCGCGACGGTCAGCGGATTCCACATGTGGTACTCGCCGTCGCGACGCCACTGGTAGTTCCCGCCGTTGGCGAGCACTGCCTGGTCCACGTGAATCGGCGGGAAACCCTTGCGGTGGCGCGCCAGCGACTCCGCCGCGATCACGTCGAGACCCACCCCGCCGATGCGGCTGGCCGTGTTGGTGAAGTACTTGTCGATCAGCCCCTTGCCCAGGCCGATCGCCTCGAAGATCTGGGCGCCGCGGTAGCTCTGCACGGTGCTGATGCCCATCTTGGAGGCGACCTTGATGATCCCCTTGTTCGCCGCCTTGATGTAGTTCTTCTTCGCCTGCTCGAAGCTCATGTCCTTGGGCAGGAAGCCTTCCTCGTGCAGGTCGTGGATCGTCTCGAAGGCCACGTAGGGGTTGATCGCCCCCGCCCCGTACCCCAGCAGCAGGCAGAAGTGGTGAACCTCGCGCGCCTCGCCGGTCTCGATGACCAGCCCCGCCTGCGTGCGCGTGCCTTCGCGGATCAGGTGATGATGCACCGCCGCCGTCGCGAGCAGGCTCGGGATCGGCACGTTGTCGGCATCGACGCCGCGGTCGGACAGGACGATGACCGACGCCCCGCCCCGCACCGCCTCCGCCGCCTTCACGCACAGTTCATCGACCGCCCGCTCCAACCCGGCCTCGCCGTCCGACGCCTTGAAGAGCATCGGCAGCGTTACGGCGCGCATGTCCTCCACCGCCACCTGCCGGATCTTCTCCATTTCCGCGTTCGACAGGATCGGCGTCTTGACCTTGATCAGGTGACAGTGCTCGGGCGTCTCGTCCAGCAGGTTCCCCTCGCGACCCAGGTAGGTGTAGAGCGAGGTGACCAGCGATTCGAAGTTCGCGTCCAGAGGCGGATTGGTCACCTGCGCGAAAAGCTGCTTGAAGTACGCGTACAACAACTGCGGCTTCTCGCTCAGACACGCCAGCGGCGTGTCCGTCCCCATCGACCCGATCGCCTCCCCGCCCGTCACCGCCATCGGCAGCATCAGCATCTTCAGATCTTCGACCGTGTACCCGAACGCATGCTGGCGGACCAGCAGCGTGTCATGGTCCGGCGTCGCGACCTGCTTGGGTTCCGGGAGGCTGTCCAGGTCGATCAGGTTCTCCTCGATCCACCGCTTCCACGGACGCTGCGCCACCAGGTCGTCCTTGATCTCCCGGTCGTCGACGATCCGCCCCTGCTCCATGTCCACCAGGAAGATCTTGCCCGGCTGAAGGCGCCACTTCTTCGCGACCTCGTCCGGCTTGACCGGAAGCACCCCGACCTCGGACGCCATGATGACGCGGTCGTCCTTGGTCACGTAATAGCGGGATGGCCGAAGCCCGTTCCGGTCCAGCACCGCCCCGATCACCTTGCCGTTGGTGAACGACACCGAAGCCGGCCCGTCCCACGGCTCCATCAGGCATGCGTGGTATTCGAAAAATGCCCGCAGGTCCGGGTTGTCCCGCTCCATCAGCGTGTTGTGCTGCCAGGCCTCGGGGATCATCATCAGGATCGAGTGCGGCAGCGACCGCCCGTTCACGCAGAGGAACTGAAGGGCATTATCAAAAGTTGCCGAGTCCGACCCCGATTCGGTCAGGATCGGGAACATCTTCTGCAGCTCGTCCCCGAAGACCTTGGATTGCAGCGAACCATAACGGGCCCGCATCCAGTTGCGGTTGCCCCGCAGCGTGTTGATCTCCCCGTTGTGCGCCACGTACCGGAACGGGTGAGCCAGCGGCCAGGCCGGGAATGTGTTGGTCGAGAACCGGCTGTGCACCATCGCCAGCGAGCTCTCG